>CACZLE010000018.1 GCA_902781945.1 uncultured Eubacteriales bacterium
GGCGGGAGTAAAGGGCTGTAATTTTACTATAATCAGTCATGTGCATAACCTCCTGTGCGTCCATATAGGCTTCCTTTACACTTAAAATTATGCACTCCAACGCGCACTGCCGTACTCCATATTCTTCCGAAATTTCTTTGCGTTTTTCCCTTTGACATATACGACCAGCCGGATAATACCAGCTATCACGACGCCCACGAGCAGATCAACCAGGTGAAAGCTGGGCAGAAGCGAGGAGAAGGCTTCTCCGAGACCTTTTGTGAGGAAGCCGAGAAGCTTTGCGGATACGTTCGCACCTTCCGCCAGCCGCCATGCCTGTCCGAGCTTTGTCGCTATGAGGGCGATGAACGCATACGGGAAATTGGGCAGCACGATCTTCTTTATAGTCAGCGGCTTCTTCATATCTCCAGCCCCTTGTCCTTGTTGCGCACCTTCGCAATATCCTTGGCGATCTCCGGGGCACGGAGCGCTCTGAGCATCTTGATAACGGACGGCTTATCCTTGTTCTTTGCCTTTCTGCCGCTGTATTCGGTAAATGCCGCGGTAAGCGCATCCGCATCCCGCGCCTTGAAAAAGACGAGGTACTTGGGAATCTCGCCGGACTTGTCCTTCTTGATAGCGTAGTCCACACCGTACTTTCGCGCCACACGGTCAAAGCCCTTGATATTACTTTCCGTGACTTCGATGTTGGACACGCCCTGATTCTGTCCGACGAGCTGCTTTACCGTCTGTCTGCCGCTGGGCTTCACCTCCGCCTTGCTTTGCTTCTGTGCCTTGCGGCTGGCAAGATATTTGCTGATTGCCGCTTTCAGCTCTCTGCCGGTCAGCTTGGCGGCGGAGACCATCAGGGTAACGGCTCTGTGTTCAACTTCCTCCTGCATGAGACATCCCTCCTTTCATGCGTAATAACAGAAGTACCGTCATCGCTCCGGAGCCGGAACCGACTTGCCTTTGGGGGAGGCTTTTGCGGGCTCGGTTGGAATAGCCATGATTCTGCTGCCCATCTTCAAAAAGGCTTCCGGCTGACGGAACTTGTCCTCATATTTCTTTTGCAGCTCCTTGGGGAGCGAAGCAAAGTCTTCCTCTCCCAGACCGCAGATGAAGAACTTTCCGGCGACAATATCATAGATTTCACCTTTTTCATCCCGCAGGGCGCGGTTCAGGGGCTTGCCCTCCAGCTTGGCTTCTTCTCCGCAGATCAAAGCCACAGCGTCGTCATACGGATAAACCGCCTGAATATCTCCGTCCACGGCTTTCTGTAAAGATGCGAGATCAACGCCGATCCGCTCCATGCGCGGATACTGTCCCGGCTCTACCATGAGCACTTCGATGGTGCTATCCGGCTCTCTTTCAGCGGAGATTTCCTTGCCGTCGTTGCTCTCAAACTTCACATCCACGAAATTGTCCGCATCCAGCACATGATCTCCGGCGCGCCACTGGTCGTTTACCATCTGCTCGGCTTCCTCCTTGGAGGAGGCTTCCACAGATACGGTGAGCCTCAGCGTTTCGGTGATCGTTACATCAAACTCCTTCATGCTCAGTACCTCTCTCGTCTGCCGCTTCCTGCAAAAACGGAAGGATGAGTTCCGCGACCGCCCTCAGCACGGCTTCGGCTTCTTCCGGGGGGAGCTCGGTGATTTCACCTTCATCCTCGTCCGGCATTTCATACGCTCCGTCGAAGTCGCTTTCATAGAAATCGCCGCAGTCTTCGCAGCAGCCGCAGTGGATATGGATGTCGCCGTTGATAGTGATATTTACGTTCATGGGATAACTTGCCTTTCTCAGCGCTCGTTCTGGCGCTGCCGTTTTTTCTGCCACTGTTCCAGCAGCTTGATGATGGTCTGCTGCATTTGCAGGGGCGTGTAGTTTCGGGGGAAGTATTTGCGAAGCACATCGTTGTCCAGTGTAATGCGCGTCATGTCGTCCTTCTTGTCCTCGGACATGATGGCGAACATGGCTTCCTGTGTGCATTTACCCTCACGGCTGAGCTTTTTTAACCGCTGTGCCTGGGAGAGAGAGGGGGTATTCTGCGAATAGTCCATCGCGTCAAGAAACTGCCTCTGCTCGTCATGGGTGAGATATGACAGCTCCACGGCGGGGCTGAACGCGATCTCCTTGTTTTCCACCTTTTCCTGCACTTCGGGCAAAAGCTCGGTGAGGCGGATATAGCGGCGCACTTGGTCTCTGCTTGTCCCTGCTTCTTCTGCGACTTTTTCGACAGATAACTTTTGTGCAATTCGCGTAGAAGTTGATTTACCCTCTAAATCCACGCGTTTCCCCTGATGTTTCAGCGCTTCCAGCTTCATTTTGTAAGCCTGCGCCCGTTCCATGGGGCTTATCGTTTCCCGTTGCAGGTTGCTGTCCACCATAAGGATCACCGCCTCGTCGTCGGTAAGGTTGCGGACGATTGCCGGGATGGTTTTCAGCCCTGCAAGGTCTGCGGCGTGAAGCCGCCTGTGTCCGGCTACCATTTCATATCCGCCCTCCGGGTCGGGGCGGATGATGGCGGGGTTGAGAATCCCCACCTGCATGATGCTGTCTATCGTCTGCTGCATCAGCTCATCGTCCAGCACCTTGAATGGGTGGTTTCTGAATGGATGAATCTCCGACAGCGGTATCTGCTGTACCTGTTCCCGGGGTTCCTGTTTTGGCACTGTTTTCACCTCCTTGAAATGACAAAAGCCGCAGGCATTGCCTACGGCTCAGATGAATCCCTCCGACATATCGTGACTGACGAGACTTCGGTAGTAGTTCCCGATGGTCAGAGGGGCGTTGTACAGGGTTGCTAAGAGATACTGACGCATATTGCGGATGCGGGTGGTGTTATCTTTCAGCCCGTCCATGACAAAGCGGATATGCTCGCTGTCCAGCTTCAGAAACTGGCTCTTTACGACCTCTGCGGGCTTGTCATCCCCGGAGATACGGACGGTGCTCCTGGTTGTGCAGACCGTATCCACCATGAGCTCCAGTATTTCCGTGAGAACATCCCGGTCATACGGATAGTCCTGCAAGAGAATCTCATATGAGATATTCCCCGAAAGGATTTCTCTGTATCGTTCTCTCTGATTTGCATCGTTTCTTTTCGTTTCCCGGACGTGTCTCTCTCTGAACGAAGTGAAGGGAAAGGAATCAGTATCACTAAATTCAGTATTATTATTCTCAGTATTATTAGATCGTGATTTTAACGGTTCTTGATCCGTGATTTTCACTTCTCCAGAATCGTGATTTTCACGATTCAAGAAACGTGATTCCGATGGGTTAACGAAGTTCTTCACATAGATGAGATTGGGCTTGCCGAGGCCCTGCCGTTTTCGCTCGATAAGACCGCACTTGCTTTCCAGCTCATACAGGAGCTTTCCGGCTTTCTGATCGGCACAGCCCATAGCCTCCATGATGTCCTCAATGGTAAAGATGATGTACACCCGGTTTTCTTTATCCTGCCAGCCGTTCTTTGCCGAAAGGCTCATGCGGTCAAGCAGAAGACCGTTCCTCCGTGAACAGCACCTTGGGGATGCGATAGAAAGAGAACTGTTCAGACTCCGCGCCATAGAAGTAATCATACATCGGGACCGTCACGCTCCTTCAACAGTCCAACGGCGCGCATGACCTCCTTTGTACACCACTCGATACAGGGAGAATCGCGCCCGTAGGGACAATTCCTGCACTCCGAAACAGGTGCGGTATTTTCTTTATCTTCATCGTCGCGGAACTGAAATGCGTCCCTTTGATCTATTGGACAGCAACAGCCGTCTGGATAGACGCAGCCTCTTTTCCTGCCTTTCCAGTACAGGCAGAACCGGCAGTCATATACGTTGTAGCTCCACGACTTGCCATACGCTCTCACGCTTACACCTCTTTCCGCCCGCGTCGGGGCAAAAAAATAGCGCGTCTGCCAACCCATGCGTCACTTTGGGTAACAGACGCGCTATGTACGATAAACCATATTCGGATGTGCCAGTTTAGGACAAATTCAGACAGCTCCGTCAAATAATTTCGGGGAAAGAAAACACGGAAAGCGAGCACCAATCACAGCTCCATTTTACATGCTCAAAAGGGCTCGATTTTCCCCCATTTTTTAACTCAAAACCACCTCAAAAATGAGTTTTCCCCCATTTTTAACTCAAAAAAACAGGATCAGAACTGGATAAATCATGACAAAAAACGCCAAACCAAATCAAAGGAATTTGTATAGCAAAACCCCGGAAAACCTTGATTTTCCGGGGTTTTTGAAGCATTTTGATACGGTTTGTACAGCAATTTATCTCTTGCTGAACTGAGGAGCACGACGTGCGGCTTTGAGACCGTACTTCTTGCGCTCCTTCATGCGAGGATCGCGGGTGAGGAAACCAGCCTTCTTCAGGTCGCCCCGATATTCGGGATTGGCCTTGCACAGGGCGCGGCTGATGCCATGACGGATGGCGCCGGCCTGGCCGGTGAAACCGCCGCCATTGACGTTGACCATCACATCGAAGCCGGATACCTTGGTCAGGTTCAGGGGCTGACGAACGGTCATCTTGAGGGTTTCATAACCGAAATAGTTATCGATATCGCGGCCATTGATGACGATCTTGCCATCACCAGCCACCAGACGAACGCGGGCCACAGCGGACTTGCGGCGGCCAACAGCATTGAATTCATTAGCCATGAATGTTAAACTCCTTCCGCCTTACTTGGTCAGTTCCAGGGTCTCGGGCTTCTGCGCGGCATGGGGATGATCGGGACCCGCATACACGAACAGCTTCTTGGCCATCTGACGGCCCAGGGGGCCCTTGGGCAGCATGCCCACGATGGCGTGCTGAACGGCGAACTCGGGCTTTTCAGCCATCAGGTTGCGGTACTTGGTCTCCTTGAGGCCGCCAGCGTAACCGCTGTGATGATAATATACCTTCTGATCCAGCTTCTTGCCGGTCAGGATCGCCTTGTCGGCGTTAATGATGATCACATAATCACCAGTGTCCACATGGGGGGTGTAGATGGGCTTGGTTTTACCGCGAAGAATATTCGCGACCTGGGTCGCAATGCGGCCAAGCACCATGCCGTCAGCATCAACGACATACCACTTGCGCTCAACGTTCTGCGCATTCGCCATAAAGGTATTCAAGTGCGTATCCTCCTTGAAAAGATCACAATTGTTTGGGTTGGCAGCACATGATGGTCAGCATGCTTTGCCGGTGTTCAATAGTTCCCGGGGCTAGCGGAGTCTATTGATGCACCGAATATGATACTAAAAGCAGCAGGATTTGTCAATATGTTTTTTAAACTTTTTGGGAATTTTTTGAAAGAAAGTGCTTGCAATGGCGAATGGCCTATGCTATAATAGCTCGGATAACGCACGCGGGAGGATGTGCCGCTTGTGCCCAGATGGGTTGGCCGGCATAAAATTCAAACCCCCGCGGTGGAAAAACAAGGAGGAAAACCATGGCTGTCATTTCTATGAAGCACCTTCTGGAAGCGGGCGTGCACTTCGGTCATCAGACCCGCCGCTGGAACCCCAAGATGGCTCAGTACATCTTCACTGAGCGCAACGGCATCTACATCATCGACCTGCAGAAGACCGTCAAGAAGATTGACGAAGCGTACATGTTCGTGCGCAACCTGGCGATGGAAGGCAAGACCATCCTGTTTGTCGGCACCAAGAAGCAGGCTCAGGAGAGCATCGAAAGCGAAGCCAAGCGCTGCAACATGTTCTATGTCAACAACCGCTGGCTGGGCGGCATGCTGACCAACTACAAGACCATCAAGACCCGCATCGATCGTCTGAACCAGATCGACCGTATGGAGCAGAACGGTCAGTTCGACGTGCTGCCCAAGAAGGAAGTCATCAAGCTGCAGCATGAGCGCGAAAAGCTGCTGGCCAACCTGGGCGGCATCCGCGAGATGAAGGGTCTGCCCGGCGCGCTGTTCGTCGTGGACCCCCGCAAGGAGCACATCGCCGTGGCCGAAGCCCGCGCCCTGGGCATTCCGATCGTGGCCATCGTGGACACCAACTGCGATCCTGATGAGATCGACTACGTGATCCCCGGCAACGACGACGCCATCCGCGCGGTCAAGCTGATCGCCGGCAAGCTGGCTGACGCCGTGCTGGAAGGCAAGCAGGGCTCTCAGGACGGCGAGGAAGCCGCTCCCGAAGAAGCCGCCGACGCTGAGTAATTTTTACCTATATTATTAACAGGAGGTATCCCCCTTATGGCTGAAGTTACTGCTGCAATGGTCAAGGAGCTGCGCGAGCGCACTCAGGCCGGTATGATGGATTGCAAAAAGGCCCTGGTAGAGAGCAACGGCAACATGGACGCCGCCGTTGAGTATCTGCGTGAAAAGGGACTGGCTGCCGCCAATAAGAAGAGCGGCCGCATCGCCGCGGAAGGCGCCGTGGATTCCTACATCCACATGGGCGGCAAAATCGGCGTGCTGGTTGAGATCAACTGCGAGACCGACTTTGTTGGCAAGACCGACACCTTCAAGAACCTGTGCCATGACGTGGCCATGCACATCGCCGCCGCCGCTCCCGAATACGTGAGCAAGGACGAGATCCCCGCTGCCCGCATCGAGGAAGAGCGCCGCATCGCCCGCGAGCAGGTCATGAACGACGAAAAGAACAGCAAGAAGCCCGAAGCCATCATCGAAAAGATCGTGGAAGGCCGTATCGAGAAGTTCTGCAAGGAGATCTGCCTGCTGGATCAGCCCTTCGTCAAGAACCCCGACATCACCATCCAGCAGCTGCTGCAGGAAGCCACCCTGGCCACCGGCGAAAAGACCACCATCCGTCGTTTCGTCCGTTATCAGCTGGGCGAAGGCATCGAAAAGAAGCAGAGCGACCTGGCCGCCGAAATCGCCGAAATGACCGGCAAGAAGGCGTAATTGAAACAAAGAAGGCGGACGCGCAAACGTCCGTCTTTTTTCATGCATGGAGGAGGATGAACAAATGAATCCCTATAAAAGAGTCATTTTGAAGCTCAGCGGCGAAGCCTTGGGCGAAAACGGACGGCTGTTCGATCAGGAGCTGATCGCCCACGTGGGCCGCATCCTGGCGGAGATTTCCCACAAAGGGATCGAGCTGGGTGTGGTCATCGGTGCGGGCAACATCTGGCGCGGGCGGCAGAGCCAGGAGATGGACGCCGTGACCGCCGACCACATGGGCATGCTGGGCACGGTGATCAACTGCCTGTGCATGCGGGACGCCGTGGAGCGCGCGGGCGCGAAAGCCGTGGTGTTCTCCGCCATCGATATGCCCCGCGTGTGCGAGCCTTATAATGTTCAGTCCGCCCGTCAGGCCATGGCGGAGGGCAAGGTGACTTTCTTTGCGGGCGGCAGCGGCAATCCCTTCTTCACCACCGATACCGCCGTGGTGCTCCGTGCCGCCGAAATGAAGGCCGAAGCCCTGCTGCTGGCCAAGAACATCGACGGCGTATATACCGACGATCCCCGCAAGAATCCCGACGCCAAGCTGATCCGCGACATCAGCTATTCCGAAGCCCTGGACCGCCGCCTCAAGGTGATGGACACCGCCGCCTTCGCCATGCTGAGCGAGCAGGCCATTCCCGCTGTGCGCGTGTTCGGCCTGGCCCAGCCTGAGGATATTCTGAAGGTGCTGGACGGCGACGACTGCGGCACCGTACTGCATCCCTGAGGTGAAAGATGGAAACAAACCGTATCCGCCGCGTTATTGATGCCATGGGGCGCATAGGCATCCGGCAAACGCTGATCAGCGCCCCCGCCTCTCTGTTCTATCTCACTGGCAAATGGATCTACCCCGGCGAGCGCATGGTGGCGATGTATCTCAATGATCAGGGCGATATCCGCTTGTACGCCAACCGACTGTTCGCGCTGAATGGTACCGTAGATATCCCGCTGGTGGAATATGACGATACCGAGGACTGCGTGCAGATCCTGGCCGCCGATCTGGCTGCCGGAAAAATCGGCATCGACAAGGATTGGCCCAGCCGCTTCACCATTCGCCTGCTGGATGCCCGGGAAGATTTGAAACCCGTCATCGGCTCTCCCTGCATCGATCAGACCAGGCTGTATAAGGATGAAAAAGAGCTGGAGCTGATGCGCGTCAGCAGCCTGAAAAACGATGAAACCATCCTGAAAACCATCGCTCAGCTCAAGTTGGGCCTGACCGAAGGCCAGGTGGGCGATATCTACCTGAAAGAGTCCGCCGCTCTGGGTTCCAGCGGCCCCAGCTTTGAACCGCTGATCTGCTTTGGCCCCAACTGCGCCGAGCCCCACCATGTGACGGACCAGACCGTATTAAAGGCAGGCGATTCCGTCATCCTGGATGTAGGCCTCACCTGGCAGAGCTATTGCAGCGATATGACCCGCACGGTGTTTATGGGCAAGGCCACGGACGAGCAGAAGCGCGTGTATGATCTGGTGCGCGCCGCCAACGCCGCGGGCCGCGCTGCCGTGCATCCCGGCGTGCCGATGAAGGATATCGACCACGCTGCCCGCAAGGTCATTGAGGATGCGGGTTACGGCAAATATTTCATTCATCGCACCGGCCATGGCATCGGCCTGGAGGTACATGAATTCCCGGATGTCAGCGCGTCCAGCGAAGCCATTGCCAAGCCCGGCATGTGCTTCTCTGTGGAACCCGGCATCTACCTGCCCGGCAAATTTGGCGTGCGGGTGGAGGATTTGGTGGCCGTCACCGAGGACGGCTGCGAGACGCTGAACAAAGCGCCCCGCGATCTGGTGGAGATTCCCGTATAACGTCCTATTCCCCATGGGCGCAGTTTTATCGGCTGCGCCCTGTTTTTATTTTTTCATCCTGCAAAAAATCCGTACGCGGCTGTGTCTGTATAGGTGAAGGAGGTGATCAGCTGATGGATTGTTGCAAGGGCCCGGACAATCCGTCCTCCAATGAGGAAATAATCACCCAATTGATCCAAAAGTACCAGATTCCGCTCAAACGCATGTGCTGCGTATGGCTGAAGGATGCCGCGCTGGCGGAGGATGCCACCCAGGAAACCTTTCTGAAAGCCTATGCCGCCTTATCGGATTTTCGGGGCGAATGCAGCGAAAAGACCTGGCTGACGCGCATTGCCGTCAACGTATGCCGCAACCTGCGGCGGGGATGGTGGTTCAATCATGTGGACCGCTCGGTGGAGATCGAGCGATTGCCCGAAACCGCCGTTCCCTTTGAGGACAAAGACGAAGGCCTCCTCGAAACCGTTGCCGCCCTGCCCCTTCGGCTGCGCGAAATCATCCTGCTGTACTACTTTCAGGACATGAACATGAGCGAAATCTCCGAAACCTTGAACCTATCCGTTTCCACCGTCTCCCGGCGGCTGGAAAAAGCAAGACAGCAGCTGCGCGCTCAGCTGGAAAAGGAGGGAATGGTATGACGGATGAGGAAATCAGGCAAGCCCTGCATAAAGCCATGGACCGCAGATTATCCGGCATGCGGGAGGATCCTTTCCTGGCGCAGCGCGTGCTGGCTGGAACGAAAGGAGAGAAACCCATGAAAAAGAAACTGTCCGTATCGCTGGCATTGGCGCTGGCGCTGATCCTGATGGCCTCGGTGGCCTTGGCCGCCGGACTGGGGCTGTTTGACAAGCTGGCGGAGCGCTGGGAGGATTCCCGGTTATCTGAGCTCAGCACGATTTCAGACGTTATCGGCGTTACCGTAACCACGGATGACGGCATCACCGTCGAGATCGATCAATGTTATTACGAAGGAGACCGCGTGTTCATTTCCTATCGGGAAAGCGGCAATCTGTACAGCTGTGTCCGCCACGAAGGCGCGCCGTCAAGTGATATTCAATGGGATTGGACGGAAAAGGATTTTATCTGCGCTGAAAATATGATATCCGATGTTCCCGCCCAGCAGGAAGATCTTCTGTGGCTGAATGGCGAAGGGCAGCGCTGGGAAGAAGTATATCACGCCTCCATCCATGACGGTCTGACCCTGGCAGACGGCACCTATCTGGAGATCATCGGCGGCGATATCACCGTGCAGGAGGACGGCAGCATCATTGGCTGGAAGGAATGTGTGATTCCTGCCTGGAAACAGGCCGATACGCTGGAAATCAAGGCCATCCTGTTCCGCACCAACAGCATCGTTTTCCAGGATGGCAAGAATTACAGAAAAGCAACCACCCGCGGCGAGGACACCGATATTCTCTTTACCGTAAAGCGCAATGAGGATCTGAATTATCTCAGCGGTACCTTCATGAATGATGTATATGCCGTTGCCGCCGATTTTAA
The DNA here is from genome assembly GCA_902781945.1 of uncultured Eubacteriales bacterium. GTDB lineage: Bacteria > Bacillota > Clostridia > Christensenellales > Aristaeellaceae > SFMI01. The sequence continues at coordinate 10,210 of CACZLE010000018.1, forward strand.
AGCGGGAAAGATCGATATTCGCGGTGAGATCCGTCTCTCTTGCCCCGAAGAGTGGGTCAAAGCCCATGATGACTGGGATTACCACAGCAGCGAAGATTTGATCGAGGAATACAGCCTCTACGTCGGGGATGTGCCGCTGGAGAACGGGGGTCCGGAATGGGAACGCTATGATGAACACATGATCTTCTTCGGGCTTCAGTACAGCCGCCCCGAAACCCTGGAAGGACTCAAGCTGGTGCCCATCTACACTCAAAGCGGAGCGCATCTGCAAGAGGCCATCCCCCTGGTCAAGCCTGTGAACAATTGATCGAAAAAGCCCGCCGGAATTTCCGGCGGGTCCATACTATTGTTTTTCCACAAATTTTTCCATCACATAGCCCTCGATGGCATCGGTTTTCACCTTCAGCCAGCCGTCGGGCAATTGCTCCTCCACGATCAGCTCCTGGCCGTAATACAGCAGGCGCAGGATCTCGCCTTCTATGCTGGGCGCGCTGCGCAGGTTCAGGGAGGAATTGACGCCGATCTGCGTCACCTTGGCTTTCCATTCCCCTGCCTGTAATACGGAAGTAACTGGCATCAGCGTGGGCCGGGGCGTGGGCGTGGCTGGCGGGCCGGGGGTGGTCAGATAATCCGCCGATACAGGCGTTGGCAGCGTCACCGCCGTATCCGTCTGTTTGAAGGTCAAACCGGGATAATAGAAGCGCAGGATCTGATCACAAGTCCACCCATATTGAGCCGCCATCCATTGGGCTCCCCGCTGGCTCAGGCCCACCCCGTGCCCATAGCGGCGGGAGGCGATCTCAAAGGCGGTTTCCGTCTCCGTGACGGTCAGGATCTCGTTTTGAGAGCCGTTGATGGTGAGATTCAGCAGCGGCAGCAGCGTGTCAAACACGGGTATGTCCACCGTCAAGTCCTGCTCAATCTTGCTGAATGGCGCCTCAGGCGCCACGGTTGGCGAAGGATCCGGCGTGGCCGTCACCTGGAAGATGCTCATTTCCACATCGTCCTGGGCCGCCTGGCTGGGGACGCGGCGGGCCTCAGCCTGCACGGTCAGCCGCAGACGGGACATCACCAGGGAATCCTTGCTGCCCTTGGGTGTATGCAGCTGCGCGCCCGTCACCGCCGTGATCCGGATATCTTCCTTTTCCCCGGTATATCCCAGGGAGATAAGCTGTTCGGACAGCATCAGCTTTACAGCCTCCGTGAAGGCTTCATTGCCGATGATCCCATCCTTTGGCGCTTTCTCCAGGCTCGTTTTCTTGACCACGCTTTCCGGATTTTCCACATCGTAAGGGTCCTCGTGCATGGTGATATGGCTGCCCGCGCCCTTCCCCCACACATGGTCCGGGATCTCCACCTGGCCGCCGTTGCTGGCGGTATAATAGCAGTTTGCCAAGGTATTTTTGTCATAGCCGCAGATCCCGGCGGTTTCTTTCACTGCGGTTTCCGCGTTTTTGTTCTCCTTCTGATAGCCTCGATATACCTGATCGTTGGTGTTGTCCACCAGATCATAGGCTCCTTTACCGCCCGTTCTCCGTAGGGCGTAAGTTCGCGCCGCGATGGCCTGGGCTTTCAGGGCTTCCAGCGGAAATGCGTCGTTCATTTCGTAGGGCACAACGCCCAAAAGATATTCCTCAACGGGGATATGGAGCACGGGCGCAAGGCTTTTTTCGCTGACCGTCAAATGCAGATCGCCGCAGTAAAGCGGATAGGCCCCGTTGATCCGCAGCCCGTTTTCCTTGCCGTCCTGAACCGCATGGCGCAGCAATACGGCTTCCTTCCCCATATCCAGGGACATACCCTCATAATACAGGATGATCCGCCCTGAAGCGCAGGACAGCTTCAACTGCGAACCCCGCTGAAAGGAAAGATCGCCCACGGTATAGCTGCCGTCCAAAGAGAGCGTGACCTGATCTGTCAGCTCCAATTTGGTCAATAACACCCGCACAACGTTTTTTTCCGCCCAGGCAGGCAGCGAAAAAAGCAGCGCCGCCGCCAACAGGATCAGCGGCACGATCCTTGAAATGAGCTTTTTGATCCTGTGTCCCAATGATTATCTCCTTTCACAGGGCATGCAGCAAGTTGAAATCCCGAATGGTGTAGCAGGAGGCCCAATACATGGCGTACTGGGTCTGGTATCCCAGGAAAACGCCGGCGTCGTTCGTTATGCGAGATGTGATGGCGCTGTCCATGACGACCTCCCGCACGATGGAGCGGATGCGCTCGTCCAGCGTTTCGCTGTATGGATCGATGACCAACACCTGCTTTTCATCGTTTTCGGTCCGCGCACCCATCAGGGCCACGATATGCCCCACCCGCAGGTTGCAAAGCGCCACGCCGTGCTTTTCCAACAGATGCGTCCACAGCGTGTCCTTATCGTTGCGCAGGCCGTCAAATTCATACCGAAATCCGAATCTATCCGCCCAGCCCTTTTTCATCATGGCGGAGAGCAGCGCGGGGCGATCCGTTCCGTCGTCCCCCCTGCCGCCGTTGGCCATGGAGAATTCCGCCAGTTCGTCCGGGTCAAACATCTTGCCGGTGAGCCATTGCCCGCAATGGCAGATAGAAAACACACCGCAGCCAGCGTTGGATAATGTCGCTATCTGCGGTGTTACATAGTCATAAGGATGTGTCCACAGCCTGCTGCGCTGGTTGAACACGGTCATAGTCTTTCCCTGGTACGATAGATCAATACGCTTTCCCGTTTCCATATATGCCTCCGTCATTGCCATTTCCAGCCCATGGCCAGGCCCACAAAGGGCCGCGCCAGCCGGTAGGAAATATCGCCGAACCCCGCTTCCTCCATGGATTTGAGCAGGTCGCGGGGACGCACGTGCTCCTCGCCGTCGGAAATGCCCAGGAAGTCCGCCGCCCGGCGCAGGACCTCCGGCATCCCGGCAACTGAAATGAGCAGCTGGCCGCAGGGCTTGAGCACGCGCAGGGCTTCCTTCAAAAGCGCCGTGCCGCAGTCGGCGTCGTTTTTATCGATCTGGAGAAAGACGGCGTCAAAGCTCTCGTCCCGCCAGGGAATATCCTCCTTGCGGGCGCAAAAGATCTCAGCGTCCGGCAGGGCTTCCCGCAGCATGCGAGCGTCCTCGTTTTCCTGTGCGATACCGCAGGCCCGCAGGCTGAATTTCTGCGTCAGATGGCGCAGCAGGCCGGTATCCTTGCAGCTCATATCCAGCACGGTGTTATAGTCATCCACCACGCTCCACTGGGCCAGCGCCTTCTGCGCGCCGCTCAGCTTGACGCCGGTGGTGGTATCACCGAAAATACGCAGCCCCGTTCTACCCTGAACCCGATCCAGCATAGCCGTTCCCCCAAATAAAAAATCACTTCGTCGAATGTACGAAGTGATTATAACACACTTTTGAAATAAATGCACGATATTTTTGTAATAATTTTTTAATAAATTTCTTTAATTTTTTATTTTTTCAGCGCCCATGCAGCGTGCTCGGCCACAACCGGGGAAGGACTGTCTTTCAACGCCTCCATCTCCTCCCGATACTGTTCCCCTTGATGGGCGGCGGTCAGAACAGCCTGGGCCAGGATACGGTTGCGGATGGCGTAGTTTTTTCCGTATAGCTCCCCAAAGTGGGCCAGCGTTTCCGCATCGCAGCGCAGCAGTTCCGCCAGGGTAAAGTCATCCGTGCCGCTGCGTTCCCGCTCCTTCTGCGCGTTTGCTGGGCAGACCCGCTGGCAGATCTCGCAGCCCAAGATGCCCTTCGCGCCCTCCTCCGTGCCGATCAAGGAGCGCATTTCCTCTGGCATCGGCTTGCCGTTCATCATGTGGAAACGGATGCAGCGTTCCTTGATAAAGCCATTTTCCATAATGGCCCCTGTGGGACAGGCGGCCATGCAGCGCCTGCATCGGGTGCAGGGCAGCTGATCCACCGGATACGGGATCATGGGCGTCGGGTCTATCTTTTCGGAAAGGCCCAGCAGCTCCATACAGAAACGGGAGCCGATTTTTGGCAGATAGTTGAGCGTATTCAGTCCCGTTCCAAACGCCGCCAGCCGCCTGCACATGGGTTTCAAGCGCAGATTGCTGAGCCGCCAGGTTTGTACGCCGTATTCCGCCGTCAGCCTCTCCCCCAGCAGCTTCGCCTGATGATAGGCCCTGTTGCTGCACGGATAAAAACGATCCACCAGCCTGCCGCCAGGCGTGTAGGTCCGCGTCAGCAGCACCAGAGTACGCACGCCCTTTGGCGCACCATCCTCTGGCATCGGCATAAAGCAATAAGCCGCAGAGAAACCATACTCTGCGGCCAATTGGCTGATTGTTTGATGGGTCAGCGCGGTCATGTTTACTTGGTGCCAAACAGGCGGTCGCCGGCATCGCCCAGACCGGGGATGATATAGCCATGATCGTTCAGCTTCTCATCCATTGCGGCCACATAGATATTCACGTCGGGATGCTCCCTCTGGATGCGGGCCACGCCCTCGGGAGCGGCGATCAGGTTGACCAGGCGGATATTGTGGCAGCCGCGGTCCTTGATAAACTGGATGGCCGCGGAGGCGCTGCCGCCGGTGGCCAGCATGGGATCCACCACAAACAGCTCGCGCTGCTCGGCGTCCACGGGCAGCTTGCAATAATATTCCACGGGCTGCAGGGTTTCGGGATCGCGGTACAGGCCGATATGGCCGATCTTGGCGTTAGGGATCAGGTTGGTGATGCCGTCCACCATGCCCAGGCCGGCGCGCAGGATGGGAATGATGCCGATGGGCTTGCCAGCCAACATCTTTACGGTGGTTTTGCAGATGGGGGTCTCGATCTCCACGTCCTGAGTGGGCAGATCACGGGCTACCTCATACACCATCAGCATGGCGATCTCGTCCAGCAATTCGCGGAACTGCTTGTTGCCGGTGTTCTTGTCACGCATGATGCTCAGTTTGTGCTGAATCAGGGGATGATCGAAAACGTGTACCTTGCTCATAGTATCCCTCCGTAATTCATTTAGTCGCTAACCTTATTTATTATATCGGAAAATGCCGCCGGGGGCAACCCCTTTTTTAACGCAAATTAAAATCTGGGATATAACAGGCTTCCGCCGCCTCTTTCTCCTGGGTCAGGGCATTCAAGCCCAGATCCAGGGCATGCTCCACCACGCGGTCATATTCGGCATCCGTGATCCGCCGATCCATTCCTTTGATCGTGCATTCCGGGATGGGCGTATACTGGCGCATGATGCTGACGGGCGTATCCTTGGGCGTATTCTCCGCGATCCAGTTCAGCACGCGGATGGAGTCTCCCGTGCAGCCCGGCAGCACCAGGTGACGGATCACCGTGCCCCGAAGCATGATGCCATTTTCGTCATAAACCGGCTTCCCCGTCTGCCGCAGCATCTCCAGGATGGCCGCGGAAGCCACCTCAAAATAATCCGGCGCGGCGCACAGCACCTTGCCCAGGCGCGGAGACACGTGCTTGAGATCGGGCAAATAAATATCGACGGTCCCCTCCAGCATGCGCAGGGTATCCAGGGTTTCATATCCCCCGGTATTCCACACCATGGGCACGGCCGGGCGATAGCATTTCAGCGCGTTCAGGATGGCGGGCACAAAGTGCGTACCCGTCACAAAGGAGATATTGTGCACCCCCGTCTGCTCCAGATCGCGGATAACGTCCGCCAGCTCCGCGTCCGTCATCCGTCTGCCCTGCCGCTCATGGCTGATGCTGTGATTCTGGCAATAGGCGCAGCCCAGCGGACAGCCGCTGAAAAAAACGGTGCCGCTGCCCCGGCTGCCGCTGATGCAGGGTTCTTCCCACAGATGGGGAGCCGCCCGGGCCACCACAGCCCGGGTCCCCATACGGCAAAAGCCTTGTCCACTTTCTTCCTGTCTCTCAGCCCCGCAGCGGCGCGGGCACAGCGTGCAGATCATACTTCCCTCCAGCATCCGGTATAAATCTCCGCCGTCTATTCTACAAAGAATCCCGCCGGATGTCAAAGGGAAATGCAAAAGGCCGCCTGAACCATTCCGGCCAGGCGGCTTTGCGTTCTTCTGTAAGAAAATGTGTCAGTCCTCCGTGACCGGCACAAACACGCAGTTGCCGATCCCCTGGCAGGAGGTCTGGGCGGAGCCTCCCTCGGGCGCGAACACATACACCGTACCGCAGCCGGTAAAGGCGGCGGGATCGATGGCGCAATTCGCGGGCAGCTTGATCTGGGTCAGGTTTGTGCAGCCCTTGAAGGCGTCGGCCCCGATGGCAGTCACACCTTCGCCTGCCTCCACCACGGTCAGGGCGATATTGCCCTCAAAGGCGCTCTCCTCGATGATAGTCAGGGCGGCGGGCAGGGTGAAGGCCGCCGGGCCGAAGGTGGGAAGCGTCGTCACGGTGTTGATCACGCAGCCATAATAAGGCATGAACCAGGGCGATCCGTAATCGTCAAAGACCACGGCCACCGGCTCGGTGAGGGCGTCCGCACCGGCCAGGCGCTCCGCAAAGCTGGGCAGCAAGACGGGCTCGGGCCGTTCCTCCCCTTCTTCCGGCGGATCGAATTCAGCATAGCCGCCGTATTTCACGCGGATGTCATTGCTGCCGTCGCCGTTCAGGTCGATATCCTGGGGCGCTTCCATGTCAGGCTCCGCCACATAGCGGTAGATCAGCCCTTCGGCCACCTCGCGGGCCACATCGACGCTGTTTGCAGCCGACAGGTCAATGGTGGGATTCATGCGCTCCTGCATCACGGCGGCGATGCGCACGTCGTTTTCGGGCATGACGAACTTCGTTTCGTGTTCCTCCGCGTACAGCGTCACGCCCTCGGCGGTAAACTGGCCGTCCGCAAAGTACAGATTGGTCGGGATATTGCCGCTGACGTCCAGGCTTACCCGCAGCACAGTGCCGGGCACGGCTTGCTGGACGATCACACCATTGTAATTGTCATCCTGCAGCCAGGCGGCGCAGTATTCGGTTTCGATGGCATAGGGCTGGGCAAAGTCGGCCCGGATCACCACATCCGACGCGGGCATGGAGAAGGTGTACTCCCAATAGGCCGCACCGTCCGACCACACCTTGTAGATCTTTTGGATGGTAACGCCGCCGGAGACAACCTGCCAGCCCTGCAGCAGATAGCCGTCGCCGGGATTAGCGGTCAGGCGGATTTCCGTGCCCTCCAGGGCCCGGCTGACGTTGGCAAAGGCGGTGCCGTTGCCGCCGCTGGTCACGGTAAGGCCGTAGATTCTGTCAAAGTTGGCCGTCATCTGAAGGACGGCATCGGCTTCTGCCTCGCTGTCCCAGGCAAAGACCAGGGTTTCGTCGGCGCTGTTCCCGTTCTCGCCAGTCCAGTTGACAAAGGTGTAGCCCTGCGGCGCCGTGGGCTGGATGGCAGCGGTCACGTTGATATCCAGACCCGTGACGCTGACGGTATTGCCGCTCCTGAGCGTCACCTGGGCCACGCCGTCTGCAAAGGTCACGCCGCCACGGACGCCGTTAACGCTCGGGTCGCTCAGGGTCACGGTGAAGGGGATGTCCGGGCCCTGGCCTGCCGCCGCGCCGCTGACGGACGCGCCGAAGCTCAGGTCATAAACCGGCTTGTAAATGGCCAGCAGCCGCAGATCGCGTTCCGCGGTGAAGGTATAGCTCGCTTCCGCGCTGATCAGGCCGCCGTCCTCCGCATCCTCCACCCAGTGCACAAACTGGAAGCCATCCTTCCGGGGCGCGGTGACGGTGACCTCGTTCCCCCAATCCTGGAGCGGGCCGTCAAACAGGATATCGCCCAGGTTGGAGCTCGCCGCAATATTATACTGGCAGATCGTAAAGTTGGCCCGGATGGTCACATCTCTGTCGGGCATGATGAAGGTGTTGTTTTCATCGATGGTATAATCCGTGCCGTCATAGACCCAGGTGGACAATTCATATCCGGTTTCGGGCACGGGATACAGCGTGATCTCCTGTCCCGCGCTTGCCACGGTGCGGGAAGCGGTCAGCGTGCCCAGGCCATAGGTCTGCGCGGTAACGGTATGCCGGACGAAGTTGGCCGTCAGGCTGCAACCCTCCATGGCGATAAAGGTGTAGTCGGGCTGGGTGGAGACCACCTGGCCGTCCATCGTCCAGTTCTCGAAGGTGCAGCCCTCCGCGGGCACGGCATGCACAGTGACCGCCGCGCCTTCCTTGTAGGAGCCGCCGCCGGAGACCGTGCCGCCGTTGGCCGGGGACGCGGCCACCGCCACGCTGTATTCGTTGTATTCCGGCAGGTTCTCGCCGGAAGCCACGATCTGTTCAAACCGTACGCGAACCGTAACGTCATGGGGCGGCATGCGGAAGTCGGTGCCGATGTACGCCGAGTCCGGATACGGCGTGCCAAACCGCAGGAAGGGCACGCGATCGCCGGTCGTATTGTCTATCACCAGGGCTTCGCTGACGATGGCGCCGTCTTGGGGTTCATAGCGCAGACAGACGGTGTTATTCAGCAGATAGCCGCCGTCCGGCATCTGGCTTCCGACCAGCGATACGGTGCCACGGCCAGAGCTTTCCGGGTCAACTTCGATGGTCACGTTGTGGGGCTCAAAATATTCCGGGGGAACCGGCGCCATATCAAAGCCAAGATCCAGGGTCTGAAACCGCGGTATGATGTCAAAGGTGTTGGGAGGCAGATCTTCCATTCCCCCGCCAAACAGATCGGGATTAAAGAATTCAAGCTGCTCCGTGAGAGAGGGCATTTCCACAGCGGGTTCGGGATCGAAGTTGTTCAGCTCTATATTCCACCAAAGCAGCTGGGTGATATATTGGGGATCCAGCGGGTCAAGCTTTGAAGCGACGGAGACGTGGATCGTCTCATCCGGATAATAGGCGTCCTTGTCCGTCGTGATGGTGACGATATCCGGGTACTCATTGCGGATGGTAATGGGCAGAGGCGACAAGCCGCAGTAAGCGCAGGCGTCGCCGTCCCCGTGCTGGTTGGTGCAGGGCTTTATGGTCACAATGGCGCAGTTGCGGGCAGCGTCTTCGCGCTCATTGCTGTAATAGATGTGGCTGCCCAGACTGACCTCCATGCCGTTTCCGATGATCAGGCCGCCGCGCGCGGCGACGCCCTGCTCGCTCACCACCCGCACATTGTTGCCGATGGCCTGGCCGCCATAGGTTTTGTCGGCGGCATTGCCCGGCGTAATGGTCACGGTGCCGCCGGTGATCTCCACGCTGCCGCCGTCTGTATAGCTGGTGCAGAAGGTATGGTTGCTCATCGTCTGCCGGATGAACACGGGAGCGCCCGCGCCGATGCCCGCGGCGCCGTAGCCCGCCAGGATGTTGGCAGGGCCCATGCCGTCCTTCTTGCCCGGGGGAATATAGCCCTCGCCGGACATGCCGCCCCGGGCGTCCACGGTGCCGCCGGTGATGCGCACATCCACGCCGCTGGCGCCGTAACCGCCGCCGATGCCCGCGCCGTAGACGCTGCGGGCGGTCACAGAGCCGCCGCGAATCACCACGCTGGAGTTAAGGGGCGCCGTCTCTCTGCCGGTGCCGATGCCCGCGCCGTAGGTGCTGCGGGCGTCCACGGTGCCGCCGTTGATGGTCACATAGCCGTAGGCGATCTTATAGCTGCCGCCAATGGCCGCGCCCCGCACGCTGGTGGCCGTCACGTTGCCGCCGTTGATGGTCACGTTGCTGCCGATGCCCGGGCCGTTCTGTCCCTGGGCGATCACGGCGCCGCCGTTGATGGTCACATAGCCGCTGATGGCCGCGCGGTCCTGGTTATAGGTATCCGTGGCGGTGGTGTTGCACGTGCCCTTTACGGTCACCTTGCCGCCGTTGATGGTCACGTGATCGGTGCTCCAGCCGATACCGGATTGACCGTTGCCGTAGGCCACGCTGATATCGCCGCCGTTGATGACGATATTGTTGGATTCCCTGCTGTTCGCGCCGTTTCCATGCCAGCCCAGAACGGCGTCCTGACGTCCGCTTTCGTTGGATACCACCAGCTTGCCCAGCGTGTCGTTATTGCCGGTGGGCTGGCCGGTGATGGTCAGCGTCACCCCGTCATCGATGGAGATGCCGTGGATCATGGTGACCGTCACGTTGTTTTTCAGGATCAGCAGGATATCGTCCAGCACGTTAAACTCAGCCCAGTCAAAGGTGATATCCTCGCTGGCCGTGTAGATGCCGCCGATATAGCCCAGTTGGTGGTTATTCAGCTCCTTATAGTCCGTGGTGCTTGCCACGTTGCCGTTTTCATCAATGTATTGCAGCGGCACCACCAGGCCGGAACTCCCCGCCGCCTGCCCCGCCGGGGCGAAGGCGCTGGGCAGGATCAGGGCCGCGCACAGCAGCACAAGCAGCAATGTTCGTTTCACGATTCTTCATCTCCTTTTTTGTTTTGTATATGTTCAATTATTGAAAGCGCAAAACACGCAGTTTACCATGGTCTCGCAGGCCGCTTCGGTGCTGCCGCCGGACGGGGCGAACACCAGCACCGTGCCGCAGCCGGTAAAGGCGGCGGCGTGGATGGTGCAATCCGCGGGCAGTCTGATCTGGGTCAGATTCGCGCAGCCCTTGAAGGCGTTGGCCTTGATGGCGGTCACATGGTTCGCGTCCACGATGGTCATGGCGGCGTTGCCCTCAAAGGCGCTCTCCTCGATGGTGTTCAGGGCGGCGGGCAGGGTGAAGGCCGCCGGGCCGAAGGCGGGCGCGGGGAGGGTGAAGGCAACCGTGCCATAGCGGTCGGTGGGGCCTGAGAAGGCAAAGGAAAATGCGCCGAAGGCCGCGCAGGCGGGCATGCGGGTCAGATTCGCCTGGCAGGCGGCGTCGTCAAAGACAATCCGCAGATCGGGCTTGCCGTCGCGGTTCACGTCCAGCGCTTCCGTGCCGGTGGCTTCGTCATACCGGATCAGGGGCGGCTCCCCCTCCATGTATTGCAGCTGCATCCAGGCGTCCATGGGCAGCGCCCGGGTTTCGCCCAGGGCGAAAGAGAGCGCCAGGGTCTCCCTCGCCGCCTTTACCGCGCCGACGGTTACAGCCTCGTCGGGCATGGTGAAGCCGGTCACGGGCCAGGAAGTGAGGCCGTCCTCGCTGGTCTCGCGGCCAAGGCTTACTCCGTTCAGGGTGAATTCGCCGGTGAAATAGTACCCGGTCTCCGGCACAGCGCTGTCATCCAGCATCAGGGAAAGGGCTGTCCCCTCTGCTGCTTCGGTGGGGAACACCTGCTCAAAGTCGCCGTTGTAATAGTACGCCCGCGCCGCGCCGTCGGTTTGGATGATGTATCCCATGAACAGCCACTTGGCGGTGAATGTGGTTTGCCTCGCGGACAGCTTGATATATCCTCCGCCTCCCTCCCAGCCATCGAACATGTAATGTGCGTAGTCGTTCGACCCTGCGAAGGTATAAGGACAATAATCGTATATCAGCCGGAAGCCCAGCGAGCCGTTATCCTCATAGTAGAATTGGCAATTCTGCGCGTCGTGCCAGCCGGGGATCTCGCTCTGGCTCGTGCTGTAGTAGGTGATGGGCTCGCCTGTGCCCTCGCCGGGGTCAAGGGTGACGGTGTAGACAGGATCTGCATACGTGACCGTGATTTCCTGTCCCTCACGCCCTCCGTTCCAGTCGATCTCGTCGTATGCCTCGCTGATCTGCGCATGGATGCTGACCTGGAAACAGATGTTCGCTACTTCGGCAAGTCTCTCAAAATTCGGATCAGAATCATTAAAATTGACCGTCATATTTCCGCTTGTGTCAACTTGCACAGCATTGCCGGATACGACATAGGTTGTGTCATTTGTGCTGAAGCTGATCGCTGTCTGAGTGTTTGAATCCTCAGGGATAGTTATTCCGGCGGGAAACGTGTACAGCAGGGACACATCATTGTCGAATTGCAGGGCTTCTGTTTCGGCAAATTCCAGCTCAATGTCATAATTGTCGTTGTTATTTCCTGGAACACTTGTGATGGTCACACTTGTCAGGAATTGTCCTAAATCCGAAGATGAAACCGCCAGCGCCGTGCCAGCCAGCAGCAAACACACCGCCGCGCACACGAGAGCGATCAAAACCTTGCGTTTCATGCCTCACCCTTCCTTCTTTCCTTCGTCCTGTTTCATCTGCCTGCGCCGCTGGGTGAGCAATACGGCTACGATCCCCAGGGCAAAGGCGATGAGCGCCACGATCACATAGCCCCCCGCCTCCGGGCCCAGGATGGTGGCCCCCAGCACGGAGCCCGCCGCCTGCACAGGGGAACCCGTGATCCCCGGCGCAAACACCAGCGCGGCACAGAGCATCAGCCCCAGCCCTCCCGCCAGGAACGTAAGACCTTGAAGCTGCCGTTTGGCCGTGTAGTACGCTTTGCGGCGCAGGATCACCCGCATTTGTTCTTCAATGCCGCGCATTGCACCGTCTCCCTTTCGACATGGTTCGGAAAAAATTCCTTTCACTTATATCAATGCGGGTTTTGGAATTTTTTGGCAGTGAAAATAATTATTTTATATTTTTGCAACAAAAAAGCCATCCCATTTTACCGGGATGGCGGGAAGCGTATTCTTTTATTCTCCGACCCGCAGCCTTCGCAGGGCCAGGAACAGCAGCCCCGCGGTGAGGAGAGGCAGCCCATAGCCGATGACGGAGGTGATGCCGGGCTGGGATACCAGCAGATTGTAAATGCCGTGAAACAGCATGCTGAGGGACAGCGCCCCGACAGTGCTGGACAGGCGGAGGGCCTTGAAGCGCCGAGCGACGACCAGGCCCAGGATCATGGCGAACACGCTGACGATGTGCATGACCCCCACCGCCAGGCCGCGGATGAGCAGGAAGCCGAGGCGCTCCGTGCCGGAGGCGATCATGGAGCAGATGTTTTCAAAGGAGGCAAAGCCCGCGCCGATGCCCACGGCGGAAAGGAACAGATGATCGTCGTCGGGATCGAACATGAGAAAATAAAACAGCAGGGGCAGAAATTTCATGGCCTCCTCCACCACGGGAGAAATGAAGATGGCCGTGTCCTCCACGCCCATGCCGGAGGCGGCGTCCACAAACCCGCTGACGTAAGCCCCCAGCAGGCAGGCCGCCATGCCCAGCAGAAAATTGAGCACGAACTGGCGGGCGTTGTCCCGCAGAAAAACCAGGGCAAGCAGCAGCGGCACCGCCATACACACCAGCACGTTTTCCGAAAAGATCATGCGGTCACCGCCTTTCTGGCAGCCCCGTAAAGCAGGGGCAGACACAGGGTTTCACAGATCATAAACACGGCGTACCAGGCGCCCGCGCTCATGTATTTGGCGGCAACCACCCAGGCGAGCCACGCGAAAACCAGGCACAGCAGGGAGACGCCGTCGGCGTTTTTCCGTAGGGCAAATATCACCTTGACGGCCCACCAGACCGTGACCACCGCCAGCAGCCCATAACAAGCCGTGTCCAGCGCGGCTTTTGCTGCCTCCGGCACAAAGAAGGTGAGCCCCTGGCCCAGGATCAGCAGCCCGCAGCCAGCGCCCAGCAAGCCCCACTCCCAGGATGCGAGCGATTGATGGACGGCCAGCGCCCGGGCGGCCTGGTACAGAAAAACGGCGAAGGCCGCGCCCACGAAAAGATCATCCACCCATTCCCCCGCCCAGGCGATCCACAGCGCCACATTGCAGGCGGCGAAGATCAGCGCCCCGATGGCCTGGGGACAGGTATAGTCCTTCCATCCACGGGCCAGGGAAACCAGCATGGCCCCCTCCAGCAGAAATACGGCGGCTTCGCCGATCTCGTTGGCGGCGAAGGGCATGCGGGAATCAGGACGCATAAAATCGTAGATCCCCCAATACAAGTCGGTCAGCAGCCAAAGAGAAAGAATAAACGTGAGGTACACGGCGGGGATCGCATGGCCTCTTTTAGAGATCAAACGCACCGACAGCACCACCAGCGCCACCAGCGTGACGATCTGGACATAATCGGGAAGGATCGTGAGCAGGCGGAAGGACATCAAATCTCACGCTCCTTTTGCTTCTTCTGTTTCCAGTGCTGGCACAGCAGCGTGACCGATACGCCCAGGATAAACGCCAGCAGCGCAAGGAGCACATAGCCGACAGAGGGCATTTTGAGCACCATGCTGCCGTACTGGCGGATGGGCGCCTGATCGGACAGGCCGTTCAGCCGGGGCAGAAAGGCAATGACCGCGACCATCAGGGCGGCGCAGCAGCCGCATACCACCGTCTCCAGGATGATTTTCTGGCGGATCGTTTTGATTGCCTGATAGATCTCCTTGCGCCGCAGGATCTCCTTCATCTGGTCCTCAACCTTGCGCATCGCGTATCCCCATCCTCTCCAGCGTTTGCTTCAGCGTTTCTTTTCCGTGCCGGACGATGCTGTATATCTGCCCCTTGCGCATGCCCATGACCCGGGCAATTTCATCATGGGATAGCCCGTCGAAATACAGCAGGGTCAGGACGCGGCAGTATTCCGGCTTGAGGGTCTCCATGGCGCGATAGAGGGCGCGGTTTCTTTCGTCCCGAAGGAGCACGGTTTCCGGCAGATCCCCCGCGTCCGGCAGGTCCTCCCCCAGGGGCGATATCGAGAACTTTCGCTTTCGGAGATGCATCAAAGCGTGATTGCGCCCGATGGCATACGGCCAGCTTTTGAAACTGCCCGCGCGGCGCGGCTCAAAGGCAGGCTTCTCCGCCGCCAGCTTGACAAAGGTATCCAGCATCAGATCCTCTGCGTCCTCGGCGCTGCGGACAAAAGAAAAAAGGAACAGCAAAAGACCGTCCCTGTGGCGGAGCAACAGGGCTTCCAGATCCGCGTCGTTTTCTTCGCTCACATAACGGCGGTATAGAGTTTCATCGGTCTCGTGCATGGATATGCTCCCTGTGGAAAAGGATACATGCTTATTTTACACGACACACGCAAAATCGGCAAGGTTTTCTTATACGCTTTTTTGTGTTTTGCCGCTGTTCAGGGAAAGTCCCGCCCGTTCCATGGCGAGGACCAGGACGGGGATCAGCACCAGCTGCAAAATGATGCCGGGAATGGCGTTGGTCACGGCCCCGGCCAGGAACAGCGCCCAGGTAAAGGCGCTGTCGGACAGACCCGCCAGGATGACCCGCACCGCGCCCCATACGACGCGGCCCGCGATCATGGAGAGAATCAGCACGGCATAGACAACGCCCCTTTTACGGGGCAGCCTGTGATACAGATACCCCGCCATACCGCCGTACACCGCCAGCTCAAAGGCCATGGATACCGCCCCGGGAAACAGGGTGGGCATGCCAAACAGCACCGAGCGCAAGAGCGGCGCGATGAAGCCCACCGCCAGCCCCCAGGGCCAGCCGCACATGAAGCCGCACAGCAGCGCCGGGATATGCATGGGACAGAGCATGGAGCCGATCTCGGGAATCTGCCCGGTGATAAAGGGCAGCACCATGGCGATGGCCAGGTACAGCGCCGCATAGGTCAGGCGGCGGATCCGCATAGAAGTCATATTTCCTCCTTGTAATAATACATGCCCGTGGGCAGCGTGCCCGTGGCCTCCTCCATCAGCATGCGCAGCATCTGATCCAGGTCCACATCGGCAAACAGATCGGGATTGGCCGTCTTGGCGATCATCACCATGGCCGCCGTTTGCAGATAGGGCGCTGTGAGCAAGTCCTGGGACAAAAGCAGGACGCGGCGGTTTTTAACCCCGTCGATGGCTGCCCAGCCCTCCCGGCTGCGCAGGCTTTCAATCATTGCCCGGGCTGTGCGTTCGCTGGCAAGCGCGCCGCCGTCCACGATCTTGATGAGAACGCCGGGATTCTTCCGTGCCACCCAGCCGTCGTCCACCCGCAGGTTCTCGGGCAGCAGCCGGGCCGACACGTCATAGCACCCGGCGTTCAGGATCAAGGCATGCTCCGGGGAACTCTTGTGGATGGTCACGTGATCCTGGGCCGTCTCCCAATAGGCGTCCAGACGCTGACACTCAAACAGCGAGCCCATCCGGTCCTGGAGCAGGACGGTGAAATAGGTCATGGCGGAATCCGCCGCCTCCGCGTCCTCCGATACGCCCATCTGCTCCGCTTCCTCGGCAGCGACGGTCTGGGTGGCGGTTTCCTCCGCCTGGTCGTTCAGCCTGTCGGCGCGGGTTAAGGCATCCTCGCTGGCCGCGGAAGCGCCTTTCCCCTCACCCGGCTCGTGCAGCAGATGATCCGTGCCCGGCATGATCTCGGCGGGGGCGTTCTCGTCATATTCTTTTCGGGAGGCCTGTGGATTTTCCCTGGTTTGATCGCCATGCGCACCGGTATCCCGAGATGCGGCATCCTCGGAAATCGCTTCGCCCTGCCGTGCGGCGTCCGCTTGGCTGTCCGCGCTGTCAGGCAGGATGGTCCCCTGAATGCCGTTGGTGCGCGTGCGGCAGCCGCACAGCATCAAAGCCAGGCACACCGCAAGCACCAGGAGGCAAATCTTCTTCGCTCTTATACCCATAAACACTCCTTGTACTTGAGGCGCAGCCGCTGCTTCCAGTCCGCCTGCCGCCGCAAGGCCTGTTCGGTTTCGTTCAGCAATTCCAATACCTGTTTCCGCTGCTCCTCGTTCATCGCATGGGTGCTGTACGCCGCCTCCTCAAACAGCCTTTCGCAGGCGGCGAAACGCTGGGCGTAATCCGGAGAAAGATCGGCGTTCCACGCCGCGTAGGGCACGTTTTCCCCGCCGTGGCCGGTGGCTTCCAGCCAGGCGGCGATATGCTGGAACATGGCGAAAACCGCCTCGTTGACGTTCTCGGATTGAAAGGCCTTTCGGGCGTCCAGCGCCTTTTTGCGCCGCTGGTTCAGCAGGATGAAGGGCAAGAAGGGCAGGATCACCAGAGCCACCGCCAGCAAAAGCAGCAGGATGATGCGCAGATAATCGATCCAATGGGGCATGGAGATCTGCTGCTCCTCCACCGTCACCAGCCGATATTCCCGGCTCGTCCGGGCTTCCTGGTCCCCCGCTGTCAGCGATTGGGTGTGCACGCGGCGGGTTTCGTTTTCTCCCGAGGGCAATTCCTGGGCTGCGCCGGTGACGGACTGGGCCATCTGGCTCAGCCTATCCCGGACGGTTTCGGAGGCCGCCTCTGTGGCAGCGTCCACTCCGGGATAAAGAAGCAGAACAGCGAGGGAAATCACGGCAAGGGCCGCAAAAATGGGAAGAATGATTCTTTTTTTCAAAGGCCGCAGGCTCCAAAGGGTGAAAAATACAAGCAGCGGCACATTGACCCACGCGGGAAAGGAAAGCCCGAAATACGCCTGAAAAAGCACGGCTCCAGCCATAAGGATCAATCCCAGCAAGCGGCTGCCGGTCATCAGAGTCACACCCAGCAAAGAGAAACCCAGGATCAAAAGCAGAATGACCGCAAGCGCGGCGGGCTGATCGGCAGGAACGGCAAAGCGTTCATAGGCGTAGGCGTTCACCGCTTCGCTGGCGTCGAACAGGCGATTGAGCAAAGCCTGCAAGCCCTGATGGGCCGAAGGGATGGCAAAAAGCAGAAGAAGGGATAAAAGAACGACCGAAAAGCCGAGCAAAAGAACGCGCTTCTTGGCGGATTTTCCGCCGGGCTGCTCCGCCGGAACGACCTCTCTTTTCTCCGTTCTTTCCACGATCTTGTCCCGGGCCTGCTCCCGCACCAGCAGCTCGTCCCGCTTGGCGCTCAGCTTCCAATGGATGCGGTTCACGGGATCGCCGGGCAGATAGGCCCGCACATCACCCGGGTCGTCGGCTTCCCGGTCCGCAAAAGCCTTTACGGTCTGAACTCGGCTTTGATGCTGTTTTTGGGGCTCGTTCCGTCTCAGAAGAAACGGCAGCAGCAAGGAACAAGCCAACACGATCCGGGTGCCGGTGTTGTTTTCAAAAAAATACAGCAGGCAGGCCAGCGCCAGTCCAACGGCCCAGAAAAAAGCTCGTTTTTTCATCTTTTCAGCAGCCCGCGGCTGTGCCGGTCCGGATTCTCCACGGTTTTCAGCAGGTCGTTCAGCACATCCCCCACCGATTGATCCGCGTTTTCCTTGAGCAGCACCCGATGGCCGCACACATCTCCAAACACCGCCTGCACGTCGCTGCCGGTCACGTAATCCCGTCCCTCCATCCAGGCGTGGGCCTTGGCCATTCTATCGAGGAACAGCGCGCCCCGGGGACTGATGCCCACCTCCACCGCAGCGTGCTCCCGGGAGGCCAGGGTCAGCCGGGTGATGTAATCCAGAATGGCGTCCTTCGATATCACCCGCCGCACCTGCTCCTGCATGGCCAGCAGGGCGTCCCGGGTCAGCACGCATTGGGCCTGGTCCATGGGATTGACGCCCTGGCGGTTTTTCAGCATTTCCATCTGCGCCGCGTAATCGGGATATCCCAGGGACAGCCGCACCAGGAATCGGTCCACCTGGGCATAGGGCAAGAACTGGGTGCCCGCCGCGCCCACGCTGTTCTGGGTAGCGATGACCAGAAAGGGCTTTTGCAGCGGGTAGGTGACGCCATCCACCGTCACCTGCCGCTCCTCCATGGCCTCCAGCAGGGCAGACTGCGTTTTGCTGGAGGCGCGGTTGATCTCATCCCCCAGCAGCAGATTGGCGTCGTTCAGCGCGCCGGGATGATAGGAAAAGCCTCCGCTCTGCTTATCGTACATGGAAAAGCCCACCAGGTCGGAGGGCAGCACGTCCGGGGTGAACTGCACCCGCTTATAGCGCAGATCCACCGTGCGGCTGATGGCCACGGCCAGGGTGGTTTTGCCCACGCCGGGCACGTCGTCCAGCAGCACGTGTCCGTCCGCCAGCAGGGCGGTTAAGATCTTCGCGATCACCTCTCGCTTGCCGACGATGACCTTTTCGATTTCAGTGAGCACCTTTTCCAATTCCGGGCGCATAAGTTCCTCCTGTAAAAAAGAGACAGCAAGCCGGTCCGGCTTGCTGTCAATGGGTTGTTCCGATTGCAGCCGGCTGCGCCGCAGCTTAACGGACGTTGATGCGGCCCTGGGGCTGGACGTAGGCTTCGCCAATCTGGCTATTCAGTTCGCCCGCGATATACATCCACACCACATCCCGCACCACGGCGGTGGTGATGGTGCTCTTTTCGTTTTCCTCAGCGGCGGCAGCGAAGATATAGGAGGAATCCATGCCATTAAAGTTGGCGTTGCTGGTAATGACGGCATAGGTGGCTTCCGCGTCGAAGGGCTGACCGTTCACTTCTTCAATGGTCACGCGGCCCAGGCTTGCGGCCTTGAACCAGCCCTTTTCGCCATAGGCTTCGCCCTTGTTAAATGCCTCGGCGGTATCCACGGTGTACCGGAGGCCGGACGCCTGCATGAAGGAGGCGCAGAGGTAGGCGGTCTCCGCGGAATAAGGCAGACCCTGGGAAGCAGCTTCCAGCGCCTCCAGCAGCTGCGCGCCGGTCATGTAAACCACGGCCACCTTATTGGGATAGGGCAGCACCTCAGCCAGCTGCTCCGCGCCGAATTTGCCCTCTGCCACATCGGCGCGCAGGTTGCCGCCGTTCCACAGGGCCACGATGTGATCGGCGTTCACGGCGATGCTGGTGTTGCCCGCCGTCACGTCATCTTCTTCAAAGTACTCATTGATGGCACCAGAGGCAGCGAACCAGCGCAGAGCGTCGGTCCACAGATCCCCCAGGTTGGTTTCTTCCTTGCGGGCGGCGTCCTCCGCGCCCATAAGCGTCACGCCGGTATAGGCCTCCAGCGTATCGTCCAGTTCAATCGTATTGCCATGGGCGTCGGCAAAGGTCACGGCGGAAGCGGTTGCGGCCAGGCCGCTCAGCAAACAGAGCGCCAGGATCATGGCAATCGCTTTTTCAGACATCTTCATGGTTGTCCTCCTGTCTAAATAGCAGAAATAGAAAAGGCGCCAGAAGCCACCTATGGATGGCCTTCGGCACCTTCATGATACCGGTATTTATCCGGAGCCTTTATCAGAACGGCCTGCTTGTGCAAGCCCAAGGACAGCTTCTGCTGACAGGAAGTATGGTATCACAGCGCCCCCGTTTTGTCAATGATTTCCGCTGATTGATGGGAACATGCAAATAAGCAGTCCCTCCCAAAGCAAAATCCCCGAACGTGCCGGATAATCAGCACGTTCAGGGACGGAAATGAGTGGCTGGCAAATGTCACCGCTTCTCATTGATTGGGCTGGCCGCTTCCTGCTGCAGGGATCAGTCCTTCCTTTTCCAGCAGGGACAGAATGCGGGCCAGATCCTTTGTTCTGACTTTTATCCCCCACATAAGATCCCTGTGGGGCAGGTGAAACATGTTCTGAAAGAACATATCGTCAGAGGGCATCCGAATGGGAATCCTATTCTCTTTCAGAAATTCTCTGACTCTGTAAGTTGTTTCGGTGTTCCATTTGTATCCGATATCGGTCCATTTGCTCATGGCTGTTTTCCTCCGGTTCAATCAACCATCGTCCGACAGCATGAAGCAGCGTGTCCATTCCGCCGGGCGAAAATGATGTCCGGCTCTGCGTCTCAGAATTTCTCTGGTGCGTCTGGCTCTCCTGTTATTTCAAGTATTCCTTTTTTGAATGTAATTACACACGCATATCTGCATTTGGGGCAGAACAGCGGGAAGCGGAACAATTCCGTATCTTCCCGGACCAGCGTGCGGGTCTTTCTGCCGCAGCGGGGACAGAGCAGGAAGCTGGTCATGGATTGGTCATTCTGCATGGTTACACACCTCTGTCCAGAGCTGCCGCAGTTCCGGCTCTTTGTCATGCAGGACAAACGTCACCGCGTCCATGGCCGTTTCCCCGAGCGCGTCATGCGCGCTGTACGAACCGCGCATGAATTTCAGCTTCTCCGAATCATAATTCGGCGCGGCGTCAAAGCTTTGGGCCAGCGTCTTTGCCTTCCTGAGGGCATCCTCCGCTCCCGCCCGATCCCCGGACTTGAACTGAAAGATGGCCAGACAGGCCTCGTACACAGCGATCATTTTGTCCACGAAGTTCGGTTCATCCGTTCTCCTGAGTCCTTCCAGGGTGGAGATGATCCAGCGCATCATCTCCATGCCGGCTGTATTGTCGTTCTTCACATCAAACAGCATCGCGTAGCCGATCACGATCCGGATCAGCGAGCTGATCGTCCGCAAAAATCCATCCTCCAGAAAGCCGTTCGCTTCCTCCGGATCTTTCCCATGGGAGAGCAGCGTGATCCCGATCATATCATTGAAAATCGCCGCGGCATTGTGGGCTTTCAGCAGTTCCAGCGCCTTGTCTGTTTCCCCCAACAACGCATGCATTTCCGCCAATTTGCCATAGAGAACAGATTCATTCACCCGTGGATCCGTGCACTGCGATACCAGCAGGCGCGCGCTGTCCAGCAGTTCGATGGCACGGCGAAGCCAGGGCACTTTTTTCGATTCCAATGCAAAGGCATAATAGAGGAAAGCGGCAGCATAGACCACATCAAAGGAATGCGGATATTTCCGGATCGCCTTTTCCGCCTCTGAAAGCGCGTCGTAATCCCGGCTGCTGCTGGCTCTCCACAAGCGTTCCACCAGTGCGTCCAATCGGTTGTCCTTCATCTGATACCCCAGCAGCGCGTCCACGGAAACGTCGAAGAAATCCGCCATCTCCATGATGAGGCGCAGCTCCGGAAGGGAGGATTTGGACTCCCACTTATACACCGCGCCGACAGATACCCCCAGCACCTCTGCCAACTGTTCCTGGGTCAGCCCCCGCTGTTTCCGGTATGCCCGGATGTTTTCCGCAATCCTGGTTTCCATCTTCCCGATCCTCCCTGCAGATGGATACATTATATAGCGAGCAGGAAGGATTTTGAAGACACTGATGTTATAATTTTATGGATGATTATTCTACCGCTGGTATGTGTGCCTATGGAAGATGCACAGGACGGCATCTTCATTTGCCAGCAGATTCAAAAGCACATGATCGGAGCATTCAAGGATTATTTTTCATGTGTTTTTATTTCCTTGCGATCACCGTGATCCACGGCTTTGACGGATGATGGTCGCTCAGGACCTCCGAAAAGCCCGCCTTTTTTAGCGCTTCTTCGATCTGTTCCGCTGTGTAGTTTCTCATGCCATCGATGATCTTCTCAAATTTCAGGCTGGTAGCGTCCGTGCCGTCGGATTCGTTGCAGATCATGAAGATTCCGCCGGGCTTGAGCACCCCGGCGACCTGGGCGAAGCATTTTTCCAGACCGGGCCAGAAATACACGGTTTCAAAGGCCGTGGCGAGATCGAAGGATTCCCTGGGCAATTTCAGGTTTGATACGTCGCCCTGCTGGACCGCGCAGCGCCCGGCCTCGATCATTTTCTTATTGTATTCTTTGGCTTTTGCCACGGACAAATCGGAATAGTCGATGGCCGTCACCTGCGCCTTCGGATACATTTTCAGCAATTCGCCCGCGTTTCGGCCTCCGCCGCAGCCCAGGTCCACCGCCTTTGCGGGCGTTATCTTCGGCAGATGAGCAAAGCCCCAATCCGCCATTTTTGCGTGGCCGGAATTCATGCCGCTGAGCATCATCTTTCCCAGGAAGCCCTCCGGCTTCCGCGTCTGGCTCACATAATCCTTGAACAGTCCCATTCTGACACCTCATTTCTGAAATTCGATTTTCACAATGACCATTTTGACCAGGCTGTCGCAAAAGCGAATCATCAGCTTGTGGAACGCGCCCACCTCGTGATAAATGTCCCGGTAGCCGCGCATATAGCTCTTGGTTGTGACGGAGGCGAAATCTTCGCTCCAATCCTTCAATTTTGCCGCATCATCCAGGGAGAAATAGGCGTCCACGTTGGCGATTCCCGCTTCCTTCAGCCAGGTCTTTGTCATCAGCTTCGCGCCGCGCTTATTGCAGGCATCGAAAGCGAGCACCGCGCCGGGAAACCGTTTCGCCATCTGCCGGAACAGCTTTTTGACATCCTCCGTCCTGAAATAATAGAACACACCCGTGGCGTAGAACACCGCGCCCTCCGTGGCGTCGATCTCATCCATCCAAGCGAAGTCGTTCAGGTCACAGCCCAGGTTCGTTTCCCGCTCTCCGGCGGGAAGCAGATCATTCCGGATGGCGATCACGTCCGGCATATCGATGTTGTAGCCCTTGCAGAGGCCGTTATCGCATTTGCGGAAGGTATCGTCCAGGCCGCAGCCCAGGTTCACCACGGCGGCTTTGGGGTGGGCTTTCAAATAGTCCTTCACCTCGCAGCCGATATCATACTGCCGCTGCGCCACCTCCAGGGCACCGAACAGCCCGGCCATGGTCTCCATCTTTTTCCCTTTTTCCGCAAAATCATAATCCAGCATGGCGCAGACGCGCTCCGCCTCCGGATCGCTGAACAGATGCGGAAAATGATCCGAGCACACCTTACGGCCATACAGTGGAATGATCAGCGTTTCCTGGACGGTGTTCCTTTCAATGTGATATTTTTCCACGGTTTTCCTCCTTTGGCCGCCAGGGCCAGCAGCGGTTGACCCGTTGGCAATAGTCCTCATATTCCGAACCGTATAGTTTTTTTAGCCACTTTTCCTCCGTCGCTTTCATCAGCACCGTCATAAACAGCCAATAGAACAAAGGCAGCGGAAAGAACCACGCGTTGCCGATCAGCAGGATCGCGCCGGTGCAGGCGATCATGGCGGCGGAATAGATGGGGTTGCGCACCAGCGCGTAGGCCCCGGTGGTAACCAGCCGGTTTTCCTTGATGCCGTCGTCGATCTTTGAAATCAGCACGGCATAGATCCAAAGGGCGATGCCGGACAGGATGAGCAGGATACCCAGGACGAGGAGAGGCGTCCGCATTTCTTTCATCTGACCGGAAGAAAAGACCGGCAGCTTCCGCAGAAAGAACGCCGCCAGCGTCAGCGCCGCGATCACATATACATAGAGCGGTCCGACACCGTATATAGGCAGATGGTCTTGCTTTTTCATATTCATCCTTCTTTCGGGCGGTATCCCTTCCAGCACAGGCCCGCGAACACGGCGCAGAGGGCCGCGCCGGCCAGCATCCATACCGGGCGATTGCCGCCGGTCTCTGCAAGCCAACCATAGAGAGCAACAGGAATTCCCAGCAAGCCGCCCAGGGTCAGCGCGCCAAAGCCCCGCAGCACCCGCGCCCGGGTCAGCACCCGGCCCAATCCGGCGATCCGCTCGCTGATCAGCTCTATCACGCCCGCCAGCATCAGCAGCGCAGGCAGAACGGCAAGGACGGAAAAGAGCGTGATCCCATCCAGCAGGCACAGCACGGCGCAGGCGATCCAAACGATCCACCCGATATTGCCGGGGATATCGCAAGCCCACCATTGGGCGTCGGAAAGGCGCATTTCGTACAGCTCCCGCATGGGCTCACGTTCCTTTCTTTTTGAGCAGCACCGTCCGGGCCTGGTCTTCCGTATCGTCATCCTCCACATAGCCGTCATAGGGGGCTTCCGGGTCGGTGTAGCGCTTGGTAAAGGGCTTGCAGATTTCCGTTCGGTGAGCAAAAACGAAATCCAGATCGTCCGTCCAGCCGGTATGGCCGGTGATGACGGAGATGGGCCCTTTCCGCGCCCGGATGTTCTTCTCCAGCTTTTCCAAAGAGCGCACCGCCAGCTTGTTGTCCTCCGCCAGGGTGCTGATGAAGCTGTAGCCGCCGTCCGCGCCGAACCAGATGGTGTCGCCGGTGAACAGATATTGGTCGTCGATCAGGTACACCATATGGCCCCAGGTGTGGCCGGGCACCAGGATGCACTCGATCCTGATATCGCCGATGCGCAAAATCTGACCGTCTTTGAGCAGCACCCGTTTGTTATCCGTTTTCACCATGGGCAGCCTGTAAAAGCCGTGGAACACCTTGCGCCGGGTCTCGCCGGTGAGATAGCGGTTTTCGATCTCGCCGATGTACACCGTGGCGTCCTTGAACAGCTGCTCGCTGTCATTTTCCAGCGCGCCCACGTGATCGGTGTCCTGATGGGTGATCAGGATATGCCGGATGGAAGCCGGGTCTATATCCAGCCAGCCCATTTTTTCCCTCAGCCTTTCGTAATTGTAGCCCGCGTCGATCATGACGGTGACGCCGTTTTTTGTATAGAAGAAAATGTTGGCGATCCATTCCCGGATACATGCCACGCGCTCGTCGATCCGCCCCGTATTCAGGGGCTTGAATATCGCTTTACCGCGAAACATGGCGCTCATGGACGTCTTTTGATGCTCCGAATCCTTCCTTGCCATGGTGATCCTCCTTTATTTTGCGTCCGGGCTTTTCACAAACCCGATCTCCTGGGCGCGGGCCTGGCTCATCAGATGAAAATTGCATTCGTCGTCGCCATAGCCCAGGGTCTTGGTCCGGTCCAGCACCGCCCCCTGCATCTCGAAGGTGTAATAATCCATCATGCAAAGATACCGGGTGATCTCCTCGCAGTGCTCCTGGGCGGTCAGCTTGCAGATGCCGCACTGCTTGTGGGTAATGTAATATTCGTCCTTCCCGGGCACGTTTTCAAAGTAATAATACCAGTTCATGGGGTATTCCTGAATGTGGTCCCGGGACCACTGGGACTGCTTGGTGCGGGCGGCGATCTCCTTTTCGGTAAAGGCGCTCTTTCCCTGCTTGGCCTTCACCATCAGCGGGCAATAGGCCTCCGCGCGGATCAGGCCTTTCAGCTTTTCCGGGCCCATTTTTCCGTCCGCCGTCTTGTAAAGCGCGATCACAAAGGCCGCCGCGTACATGGTCATCACGAACATATTGTCCTTCATGCTCCCGATGCCGGGCGTCCGCTCCACGATGGTCCTGTATGCCTTCAGCGCGCGCTGCTTATAGGCGGGCATATCAAGCTCCGGGATCTCTTTTTCGATATAATCAAAGGCTGTTTTGGCAAACGCGAATTTGATGAATCCGCCCATTACTCCGTATTTCATATTTGCGCCTCCTTATATGCTTTTGCTCCGCTGCCAGCCGTCCCCGGCGTCGGTATTGTGCCGCACGAAGCGGAAATCGCATTGCTTTCCGCCGTGGCATAGGGTTTCCGTGCGGATAAAATCGGTATAGGGCAGGCTGCCGTAATTGATGATGTCCGCGTGGCAGCACATGGTGCCCAGCTTCAGCAGGTCCCGCTTGCCCAGAATTTTGGCGTAAATGCATTCATTGCACTCGAAGCGAAATTCGTCCTTGGGGCCGTCCGGATGCCAGGTGTAGCGCCAGCCGGTCCCGGAACCCTTTTTGAAGCCGAAGGGCACGATCTTTTTCATCAGCGGCAGGAAAAAGCGCTTTTTCGCCAGCTTCTGCATGCCGGAGGGATCAAGAAACTTCCACATCTCCTCGGAAACGATCCGGTAGGCCTCCGCCTCGTTTTTGCCGTGGTTTTGCAGCACCTCGTAGAGGGCGATGGAGGTCAGGATCTGGGCCATGTGCTTGTAATTGCCCTGATCGCAGAACTGCTTTTCCTCCGTGATCAGCACCGACATGCGGGCATATACGTCGTGCTGGATAATCACGGGCAGCGTGGGAAAATAGTTTTGATAGCGGCTGACGGCCACCAGCTTCTCCGGGGTGTATTGCTTCATGCTGTTTTCCTCCAAACGTTAGCAATGGCTAACCGATGCGTAAAAAATATATCGCTTTTCCTGACAGGCAGCGCGGATTTGTGTATCAGCGGGATTCCTGCGCTCCAATTTGTGCCTTTCCATCCCGCGCGCAGAAAGAACATGCTTCATAACTGCCTCCTCCACCGGTTAGATACCACTTACTAATTATATTCCAAACGGCGCAGATTTCAAGAGGAAATCATCAAGGTTTGCAAAAAGCAAGGCTTTCAGGTGTCATTTCTGAGTAAATATTAGGGATTTATGGAACCTCTGAATAAAAAGCCCTGTACTCTGCTTTGTCGTGCTTAATCAGCATTTTAGCAGAATACAGGGCCGTTTCATGATACAAGATTTAAGCCTTTTTTCTCCGAATATCCTCCAAAAGGGTAAACGACCCCTTCCTCATACTGCCACGAGCGACTGTCCAGCTATCGAAAGGGAGTACAGATTGGCACAGGCAAATGTGATACCGATTCGTATCTGATCCGCCCCTGTTGGCTCTAAAAGAATTGCAACACATTAAAACGCTTGTGTCAAGTCGCCAACTCTGTTAGTTTGTGGAAAAGGCCCGCCGTATGGCGAGCCTTATTGCGTTATACAATGTGCTTGTAGCTGTTAGTTGCTACGCTGTTTTTGTTGGTTCCGAAAGCGTAATAGTTTTATCTTCACCGTTACGCAAACGGAAGATTATCGTTTTATTGGGCTTGATTGTTGCATAATCAACCAGCGTGTTCCAAACCCGAACATCAAGCTGAGTTAACCCTCATCCGGCTTTAACCTATGCTGCTAGAAGGATTTGGGCTTATCCATCATGGCGTCGGCAAATTTCAGGTATTCTTCCTTCGTCCAGAACAGCATTTCCCGGGACTTCTTCTTTCCAAGCGGTCCGGCTTTGCGGCAGGGATTCTCCCGG
>CACZLE010000019.1 GCA_902781945.1 uncultured Eubacteriales bacterium
TCTTAAGCACATTGTACCACATGAAGACGGAAAATTCTGCGGCTTCCGTTTTCATTCCTATTTGTGCCGGTGCCGCACCGGCATGGGGATTAACATGGAAAAGAACGTATTTATCAAAACCCTGCTGCAGGCGGCCCTGGACGCCGGCATCGAGGCGGCGGAAGTCTATGCTTCCTCCCGCGATTCCTTCCGCGCCATGTCCCATAACGGCGAGGTGGACAATTATTCCGTGGCCAGCCGCAGCGGCCTGAGCCTGCGGGGGCTGTATAAGGGCAAGATGGGCTATGCCGCCACCGAGGCGGACGACGAGGAAGCCATCGCCCAGCTGGTCACCGGCGTCATCGAGAGCGCCGAGCTGGTGGAGGACGAGGACATCCAGGAGATCTATCCCGGCGATGAAAAATATCCCGAGATCGACAATTATGCCCCGGCCCTGGATCAGGTGAGCGAAAAGGACAAGCTGCGCCTGCTGCTGGATATGGAGGACAAGGCCCTCCATTGCGGCGACAACCGCATCAAGCAGGTAAACTACAACATGGTCACCACCAACAGCGCCGCCAGCCGCATCGTCAATACCTATGGCCTGGATCTCAGCCAGCGGGACAACATGATCGTGGGCTATGTGTCTGTGGTGGCCAAGGAGGGGGACCGGGTGTCCACCGGCAGCGGCTTTGGCTTCGGACGGGACTTCAAGGCCCTGGACGCGGACAAGATGGCCAAGGACGCCGTGGAGGAAGCGATCTTCTATTTGAACGCCGCGCCCGTGCCCAGCGGCAGCTATCGCGTGATTATTGACCGCCGCTGCATGCCCGATCTGCTGAGCACCTTCGCCTCCGTCTTTTCCGCCGATCAGGCCCAGAAGGGCATGTCGCTGCTGGCGGGCAAGGAAGGGGAAAAGATTGCCGCGGACTGCGTGACCCTGATGGACGATCCCCACATGCCCGGCGGCCTGGCTTCCAGTCCCTTCGACGCGGAGGGCGTGGCCACGAAGGTCAAGGCCGTCATCGAGAACGGAACCTTGACCACCCTGCTCCATAACCTCAAAACCGCCCGCAAGGCAGGCGTAAAGAGCACCGGCAACGCCAGCAAGAGCGGCTACGCGGCCCCCGTCGGCGTATCGCCCAGCAATTTCTATTTCAAACCCGGCACAAAATCCCTGGCCGAGCTGATGCAGGACATGGGCGACGGCCTGGTGATCACCGAGGTCAGCGGCCTCCACGCGGGCGCTAACCCCGTCAGCGGCGATTTCTCCCTGCTGGCCAAGGGCTACACCGTGGAAAAGGGACAGAAAGGCCGCGCCGTGGAGCAGATCACCGTGGCGGGCAATTTCTACACCCTGCTCAAAAACATCCGCGCCTTCGGCAGCGACCTGGAGTTCGTGGGATCTCCCGTGGGCAGCCCCTCCGTGGACGTGGGCGAAATGAATATCGCGGGCAAATAAATACAGACAGCAAGCGGCGGGGTCTTGGTCACGCCGCCTGCTTTTTATCAGAAAGGAATACGCGTATGGAAATGATGGATTTTCGCCAAATGCCCTATGAGCGGCCCGATATGGAGGCCATGAAGGTCTGCTATGAGGATACCATCGAGAAGCTGAACGGCGCGGCGTCCTACGAGGAGGCGCGGCAAGCGTTTTTCACGCTCCAGGAAAGGGAAAAGGAGCAGGGCACCATGATGTCCCTGTGCTCCGTGCGCAACACCATCGATACCACCGATCCCTATTATGAAGCCGAGATGAAATGGCTGCGGGAGCAAAGCGCCGCCTTGATCCCTCTGCGCAAGCGCTATCAGCAGGCCATGGCGTCCAGCCCCTTCCGGGCGGACTTTGAAGGGGAATTCGGCTCCCAGATGCTGCGCCTCATCGACGCCAGCCTCAAGGTGACGGACGAGCGCCTCATGGCTGATATCGTCCGGGAGGGCGAGATCTGCCAGCAGTATCAGAAGGACAGCGCCATGGCCTCCACCGATTTCCGCGGTGAAAAGTGCAATTTCTACGGCCTGCTCAAGCATATGGAAAGCACGGATCGCCAGGAGCGCAGGGAGGCCTATCACGCCTGGGCCAAGCTCTATGAGGCCATCAGTCCCAAGCTCGACGCCCAGTATGACGAGCTTGT
Source organism: uncultured Eubacteriales bacterium (assembly GCA_902781945.1). GTDB lineage: Bacteria > Bacillota > Clostridia > Christensenellales > Aristaeellaceae > SFMI01. The sequence continues at coordinate 2,115 of CACZLE010000019.1, forward strand.
CCACCTGCGGGACGGCATGGCGAGAAAACTGGGCTTTTCCTGCTATACCGATATGGCCTATCTCAGCCGCCGCCGCTTTGACTACACCCAGGAGGACGCCGCCAATTTCCGCCGCCAGGTCCGGGAGATCGTCACCCCCGCCGTGGCGGAGATCCGGGAGAAGCAGCGGGCGCGCCTGGGCGTGGACAAGCTGCGCTATTACGACGAAGCCCTGCTTTTCCCCGAAGGCAATGCCGATCCCATCGGCGATATGGAAACGCTGGTTTCCAAGGCCCAGAAGATGTATCGGGAGATGAGCCCGGAAACCGGCGAATTCTTCGATTTCATGGTCAAATATCATCTGTTTGACCTGGAAACCCGTCCCGGCAAGCGCATGGGCGGCTATATGACCCGCTTCGCCGCCTATCAGGCTCCCTTTATTTTCAGCAATTTCAACGGCACCAGCGCCGACGTGGACGTGCTCACCCATGAGGCGGGCCATGCCTTCCAGGGCTATCTGGCCATGCGTTCCATCCCGGTGAGCATGCTCAGCGGCTCCACGGCGGAGATCAACGAGATCCACTCCATGACCATGGAGCACTTTGCCTATCCCTGGATGGGCAGCTTCTTTGGGGAAAACAGCGAAAAGTACCTTACGGCCCATCTCATCGGGGCCATCAGCGTGCTGCCCTATATGGCCTGCGTGGACGAATACCAGCATCGCGTGTATGAAAAGCCTGATATGACCGCCCTGGAGCGCCGCCATGTGTGGCGGGAGATCGAGCGGGCCTATATGCCCTGGCGGGATTACGACGGCGAGCCCTTCCTGGAGGAAGGCGGCTTCTGGATGCAAAAGCAGCACATTTTCCTCTATCCGTTCTACTATATCGATTACGCTCTGGCCCAAATGTGCGCCTTCCAGTATTACGGGCGCATGAAGGAGAACCGGGACGCCGCCTGGCAGGATTATCTGCGCCTCTGCCGCGCGGGCGGCACCAAGGGGTATTTTGAGCTCCTGGAGGTGGGCGGCCTGCTCAATCCCTTCCGGGACGGCACGGTGGAAAAGAGCGTGGGTCACGTGATCGAAGAGCTCAGGCGGCGCTATTGATCTTCTTCCCCGGTCCTTGGATCGGGGTTTTTTTCGGCCTGTGAACCTTTTGCCCTTTTTTCGCGACTGTATAGGTGAAAAAAGGAGGTGAGGAGATGGAAGATTTTGAAGCGCTGCTCCGGGCGCAGCTGCCGGTGCTTCAGCGCTATGTGCATTTTCACATCGGCAATTTTCATGACGCCGAGGACGTTTTGCAGGAGATCTGCGTGGCTGCCGCGGCCAATTTCGGCCAGCAAAGGGATTTCAAGCCCTGGCTGCTGGGCATTGCCCGCTACAAGTGCGCGGATTATTACCGCAGACGCAGGCCCGAGATTCCGATGGATGCTTTGCCGGAGCGTGCCCGGTATGGCCGAAATGGACTGGATCCCGTAGCCGATACGTTGGAGCGGCTGGCGGACCGGGAGCGTCAGATCCTGCGGCTGTATTATTACGCCCGCATGCCCCAGCAGCAGATCGCGGAGCGGCTGGGCGTTCCCCTGGGCACGGTCAAAAGCCGCCTGAACACGGCGCGGAGCAGCTTCAAAGACGCCTATCCCTATCCGCCGAAAGGAGATGATTCTATGAATAAAATGCCGGAATTTATGCCATCTTATACCATCAAGCACTTGGACGAACCGCCCTTTCCGGTGTGTTGGGAGGAGGTCATGGGCTGGTTCATCGTGCCGCGCCTGGGGGAAAAGCTCACCTGGGCGGCCTATGACTGGCCCGAGCGCCGCCGCACCGAAACGATGGCCCTGACCGTCACCGGCCCGGCCCAGGTCCACGGCATTCAGGGCGTGGAGATCGCCTGCACGGAATACGATCCCATGGAATGCAACAGCGCGGGCGGCCAGAATCCCGTCAGCCGCACCCTGGTGGCCCAGCTGACCGATACCCATTGCCGCATTTTGGCCGAGAGCCATGTGGAGGACGGCGTGCACCAATATTACACTTTCCTGGACGGAGACGCCTTCCTCAACAACTGGGGCTTTGGGGAGGATAACTGCGGCAACGAGATCCATATCGCGCCCAAGGGCGATATCACCCGCCAGGGCAGCGTGATCACCACCAAGGATAAGCCTTTTCTGCTGGACGTGGTGGGCCGGTATGCCGTGACCATCCAGGGAAAAACCTACGATACCGTATGCGTCATGGACTGCTCCACCTATGTGGAAGGGGTAGCCAGCGAGCAGTATCTGGATCAGAATGGTCGCACCATTCTCTGGCGGCGCTTCAACCGGGACGACTGGCAAATGGAAAATTACAAGCGCCCGTGGAGCGAGATCCTGCCCCATAACGAGCGCCTGACGGTGAACGGTATGACCTATGTGCATTGGTACGATTGCATAACGGATTACGTTCTTTGATCCCGGCCCAGCAGGATATCCACGTCGAATACAGGCTCTTTCTTCAACCCACATTCGTGAAACAGCCGATACACCGCCTCGTCGTATTCCGCCACGCTGCGGGCCTTACGCAGCATGCGGCGCACGCTGCCGGTCTCCTCAAAGCAGGAACAAAAATACTTCATGATCAGGTGCATGCGGCCCACCACGGCGCTTTCCGGCCAATAGTGCAGATACTCGGTATACAGATCGTCGTGGAAAGACCGCAGCTCCTCCATCGTCAGTTCCGCGCCGCCCCGGAGTTTCCGCCCCAGCGCCGGATTGGCCACCAGCCCCCGCCCCAGCATCACGCCGGACACGCGGGGGTATTTTTCTGTCAATGCCTGATAATCGGAGAGCGAAAAAATGTCCCCATTGTATAAGAATGGGAAAGCTATCAGCTCACAGGCCTCACGGTGGGGCATGCCGTTATAAAATTCCTGTCGGGTCCGGGGATGGATGATGAGCTCGCTCATGGGATAATCCCGCAATAAGGCCAGCAGCCGGGGCCATTCCTCCACAGACTCATAGCCGATCCTCGTCTTGATGGAAATGGGAAGCACGGGCTGGGTGAAGATGCCGTCCAGCAGCTCCCGCAGCTTGTCCGGCGCGCGCAGCAGCCCGCTGCCCTTGCCCTTGGCCGTCACCGTGCCAGAGGGGCACCCCAGGTTCAGGTTCAGCTCTTTATATCCCATATCCCGCAGCAAAACGGCCAGCGCGTTAAAGGATGCCGCGCTGTTGCAGAGGATTTGCGGCACCACCGGCATGCCTGCGTTCTGTTCCGGGCTCATGTCAAACTGCTCCCGCCTGGTGAAGGTCATGGATTTCGTGGGGCTGATGAAGGGCATAAAATACTTGTCCACCCCGTCAAAGTGCCGGCGGTGCACCCGGCGGAAAATGGCGTCCGTCACCCCCTCCATGGGGGCAAAATAGATGTTCAAGGGCAGGCTCCTTCAGATTTCATTTTACATTTTTATTATACCATGTCCGGTTTGCCATGACAACCGCCCCGTTCCATGCTATAATAGGATGAAATATCATGGAGGATGAATGCATGAAGATTTCCAAGAAAGACGCCCGCATGTGGTTTCAGTTTTTTGCCAATCTGCCGGAGGAGGAGCCCCTGATGCCCCATCAGCAGGAGATCGCCCTGGCCGCCTTCGCCCAGATCGAGCGGGCGGTGAATGCCCGGGACGCCCGGCTGCGGGCCGAAATCAAGGGCCTTAAATCCTTGAACGACCGCACCTATTACGTGGGCCCGGACGATCATTTTCCCCGGGGCTGCAAAAGCTGCCTGCTGGGCAACGGCCTCAGCGCCGTGCGCAAAACCAACAAATGCAATATCGAGTGCCGCTTCTGCTACAATTATGGCGAATTGGATTGCCAGCCGCCCATCGGCGAGGGCCTGTGGGAGATCGGCGGTACCCGGTTCTATGAGGAGGATATCGACCTGCTTTTGTCCATCCAGAAGAAACCCACGGGCATCGCCTACGTGTACCTGGAGCCCTTTATGGAGATCGAAAAGTATTACGGCGTCATCGCCAAGTTTCATCGGGCGGGGGTCCATCAGCACATGTACACCAACGGCACCCTGGCCACGGAGGAGAACCTGCGGGCCCTGGGCGAAGCCGGGCTGGACGAGCTGCGCTTCAATCTGGGGGCCAGCGACTGCGCCGACGGCGTCATAGAGGCCCTGGCCCTGGCCAAGCGTTTTATTCCTTATGTGGGCATTGAGACGCCCATGACCCCGGATTTCTGGGAAACCTTCCTGCCCAAGAAGCAAAAGGTGCTCTCCACCGGACTGGATTTCATCAACTGCGCGGAGCTGCACCTGAACCCCAACAACATCGACAATTACGAAGGCGAGTCCCTTTATTTCTCCCGCATGGGCTATATTTCGCCCATCTGGAGCCATGAAATCAGCCTCCGGCTCATGAAGCTGGCGGACGATGAAAAATGGCCCGTCGCCGTGCACGATTGCAGCAACCGCACCAAGTTCGCCCGGGATCTGAACCTCAAAGCCCATGAGGGCGGCTGGTTCGGGGCCAGCGGCTATGAAAGCGAGTTTCCGTCCACGCCCTACGCGGCCTTCCTGCCCGTACTCCAGGATGACGTGCTGCCCTTCGTGGAGGAAGAACCGCTGCCCTACGGCTACCGTCCGGGGGATATCGTGCTGTGAGGCGCGTCGTCATCAAAAAATCGGTCCGACGGCTGGCGCTGTACGACGGCGAAGCCCTTGTGCTGCAATGCAAAATCGCCTTGGGCAAAGAACCCATCGGCTCCAAGCAGAGGGAAGGGGACGGCAGGACGCCGGAGGGCGCTTATTTCATCTGCCTCAAGCGGGAGACAGGCAAATTCGGCTGCGCCCTCGGCATCAGCTATCCCTCCCTGCGGGATGCGCTGCAGGCGGGGATTCAGGACGAGCATCTGCTTTCCCTGCTTGCGAAGGCGGAGCGGCAGCAAAAAAGACCGCCCTGGGGCACAGCCCTGGGCGGTGAAATCTACATCCACGGCGGCGGCACGGCGTCCGATTGGACGGCGGGCTGCATCGCCCTGGAGCAGGCGGATATGGATCGCCTGTTCTCTCTCTGTCAGGTGGGGGATCGGGTGATCATTGTTCCGTGACCCGGTAGATGGCGATGAACAGCGCCCCATGCTGGGCCAGGGCTTCCAGACGGATGGGGAAATCGTATTCGTTGCGGAACATCATGTCCACGCTGTGGGCGGCGTTGCCCACGGCGGCGTCCATGTCCACAGGCAGGTAGGCCACGCCGCTGGCTCCGTGGGGCTGGGCATGCACGATATTGATGCCGGGCAATTGCAGCAGCACGTTATAGAGGGTGCTGGACACCTGACACACGCCGCCGCCCGGGCCCAGGCCCCAGCCGCCTTCCAGCAGCACCGGCCCCTTCACATAGTTTTTCAGGGGACCGTAGGGACCGAAATGCGCGTCGTAATCCATGTATTCCCCGGCGTCCAGGATCATCCCGTTCATGTCCGCGCAGTTGACGCCGATGTTGATCTCCTTGCCGCTGACGCCCTCATCCTCGGAATCGGTGACGTAATAGCTGGTAAAGGTAGCGATGGGGGCGCGGTCCGTGGCGACGTCGGTATTGGAGCACACGGGCAGCAGCTCGCTGAGCAGGTTAGTGTCGATATAGCCGTATTGACGGTAATAGACCACCCGGGCCCAGCCGTTTTCCAGATCCATGACGGAGACCCGCGTGCCGGGGTCCAGATGGATCAGGGATTCGCTGCCCGCCATGGGTGCGGTCAGGATATCCGCGCCGTTATCTCCGGCGCATCCCACATACTGATAGAATACCACGCCCCAGGGCGGGGTATTTTCTTTATCGATGGCTTTGCCTGCGTACAGATAATGGCGGGGGATATAGCCCGTGCCGCTGGACACGCCGATTTGCAGCCAATCGGGATAGATGGCGTACACGTCGATGGAAACCCCGGGATTGAACCGGCCCACCTGGGCGGATTCCTTGTCCATCTCGGCGTACACGGGGGCGCTGATCTTGGAGATGGCGGTATACAGCGGCTTGGTTTCCGCAAAGGCAGGCAGCGCGGGCAGCAGGGTCAGCAGCAGCAACAGGCAAAGCAGTTTCTTCATTTGGATTCTCCCAGCGTTTCTTTTGTGATATCCCGGCCATCCAGCATGCAGCCGGTCAGCGCCCCGCCCGGGGCATAGGTGAGCTTCAGGGAAAAACAATCCTCCCGCGTGCGCAGCAGGGGCAAAAACACGCGGTCTCCCTCCCACAGGGGCAGGCTGTCCACTTCGTCTACGGGCACCCAGCGCAGGATGCCTTCGGGGCAATCCTCCCGGGCTTCGCCCTCCGCCTCGCCGGTATACAGAAAGGTCATTTCGTCGCCCCAGTCCGGCAGGATAAAGGTGATAATGCCCCGCAGCCGGGCGTTTTTCAGCTGGAGGCCGGTTTCCTCCCGTACCTCCCGGGCGATGCACTCCTCGGGGCACTCGCCCGCCTCCAGATGGCCGCCCACGCCGATCCATTTGCCGGCGTTCTCGTCCACACGCTTTTTCATGCGGTTCATCATCAGCCATTGGCCGTCCCGCTGGATATAGCACAGGGTGGTCAGGCGCATGGTCAGTGCTCCTTTTTCTGCTGCAGCTTCACCTTGGTGCCATCCTGATATTGGATGTAGGTGTTGTCCAGCTGCTGCCGGAAGCCTTCCCGGAAATCCTTCAAATACTGCGCCCGCAATTCAGCCTGCTCCTGCACTTCGCTTTCGGTCAGGCCCACGGTCTTCTTTTTGCGCGCCAGCTCGTTGATGCGCGCCACTTGCTCTTTTGTCAAGGCGTTTTGCTCCTTTTTTTGTAATACAGTCCCAGCCCGGCGGGTAGGGCCAACAGCAAAATATAGGCGGCGTACAGCAGCAGGCTGCTGACGCTGGAACGGTCGATCATGAATTCCAGCCCCACGGCTCCGCCCGCCACCAGCGCGCAGACCGCGATGGCGATGATCACCTGCTTTTTGCCGCAGCGCGCGGCATAGAGGATCAGGGCCGCGGCGAACATGCAGGCAAACAGGATCTGCTGCATGCTGATGAAGGAATAGCGCATATGGCTGTCAAACCGCAGGCTTTCAAAGAGCGCCTGGGTGGTGCCCAGCAACAGCATACCCAGCAGCAGGGAGCCCTGGGCCGTTTTTCTTTTCTGGATACGGGCGGCGAAGAAGATGGCCAATGCGCCCGCCGTCAGCGCCTCCAGCAGATAGGTGCGCAGATAGGCGTCATAGCCGTCGTTCTGGGCCAGAAAGCTGTTGGCCAGCCATGCTGTGTTCAGGGGTCGGCTGCGGCCCAGCAGCTCCGTGAAGCCTTCGCCCATCCGCGCGGCGCAGATGAAAAAGGGCAGGGCCGCCATCAAGATATCCAGCAGCGGCAGCGCGGGGATTTTCTGTATCCTTGCGGTGATCCAGGCCGCCAGCGCCGCGCCCAGCAGCGCGCCGACCATGGAGAAGCCGCCGCCCCAGAACATCGCTGCGGCCCGCAGGCTGAACATGCCGTGAAAGCGGAAGTCCAGCAGGCAAAAGAGCACGCGGCTGCAAAGGAGTCCCAGCGGAATGCACAGCGCAGAAAACAGGGCCGCCGTGCCGCTTTTACATTTTTCCATCCGGCAGTACCGGGCAAAGAAAAGCAAAAACAGCGCCGCGCCCCAGGCGACGAACACGCCGTACCAATATCCCGTGAGCCCGAAAAGGGAAAATGCGGCAGTTTCTTCAAACATGTTTATTTGCTCCAGGTGGCAGGATCGACAGTGGTGGCAAAGTAAATGCAGTCGCTTTGGGCCCGCTCGTTGGTGGAGGAACGGCCCGTCTGATAATAGCCGCCATTGAATACCATGGTGGCGGTGTTGCCGCCGTCCAGGTTGAAGGCCTCGATGCAGCCCAGATCAAACATGAAATCGGCCAATTCCTGATGGGTCACGCCTTCGGAATCCTTGTTGCGACCCTCTGCCAGCACCAGCACATAGCTGAGCGGTCCGGTCTGGCCGATGGCCATGCGGGGCTCCTTGCCGGTGGGATTGTAGCCGTACCCGGTGTCGCAGGTCAGCAGATTGCCCTCGCTCACCAGGGCCGGGCCGAAGGTGAAGGCGTTGACGATCATCTCATCGGACTTGATCTCCGCCGCCATCTTGTCGGGATCGGACTTGACGAAGGTGTGGAAATCGCCGTTCTGATCGATGATCAGGATGTCCTTCTTTTTGTTGGATTTGCTGCGGATCTTCTGGCCCATGCGGTATTCAAAGCTGGTCTTGGCGGGGTCGTTGGCAAAGTAATCGCCGCTGATGGCGATGACGGCGTTGTATTTTTGCGCCATGGAGGACACCAGCGAAGTCTTGCTGGAAGTCACCTTGCTGCCCGCGATGCCCGTACGCAGCTGGGAGGCGTCCGCAATGCTGATCCGGGCGATGCGCCACACCACGCCCTCCTCCTCCACGGTCTCCAGGGACACGGCGATGGAATCGTCCTGATAGCCGTCCTCGGTGTAGGCGTCGGGATTGGGGGTCATGCCGGGGGTAAAATCGATGGGCAGGGTAGCCGTCTCGGCGTAGGCCGTGGGCAGCAGCCCCTCCAGATCCCAGGTCCACTCCATCCATTGATCCTGATAATCGGACAGCATGCTGCCCGAAGGGATCAGGAAGGGCAGGGCCAGCAGCATCAGGGCGGTGAGGGCATACAGCAGAATGCGGGTACTTTTTTTCATTTTGTTTCTCCATTTACATCAATGTATCCAGATAATCCAGCATCAGCGGCTCCAGGTCCTCCCCGGTCACTTCCCGGAGCAGGCGGCTGAAATCCTGCCGCGACGCCAGAGAAAAGGCATAGGTATCGCAATATTTGTGCAGAAATGCGTCCAATTTGCCGGTCATTTCGTCCACGGCCAGCAAAAAAGCCGCGCCGCGCCCATACACCACGGAGGAATAGACGTCCAGGCTGCCAAAGTCCGTGATGGGGGTCGCGGGGGTCACGGGCTGGGGGATGCGCTCCTGCATGGGGGCGCGGATCCTTGTGATCACCAGGTTTTCATAGGCGGCTTGCCCGTATGCCTGCCGGGCGTAGCGCAGCATGGCGTATTCGCTCAGGGCCTCGTCCTGCCAGGGCTCATTTACCTGATCGCTGCCCACCAGGGCGTAGAACCATTGGTGCGCCACCTCGTGGGCCAGCACCAATTCCAGCGTATCCTTCTGCTCCGCCGCCCAATAGGGCAGCCCGGCGAATACCAGGCCGGGATATTCCATGCCCCCGAAGGGAAAATCGATGGCGCACACCGTCAGCGTTTCATAGGGATAATCGCCGTAGAGCTTTCCGTAAACCTTCAGGGCCTTGGCGGCGTATTTCGCGGCGGAATGCGCATTTTCCAGAGCGTAAGCGGTGATTTGCACGCCATTCTGCTTTGCCTCCGCCTTCTGCCAGTCCTTGGACAGGGCAAAGGCGAAATCCCGGGCGGCGGGCGCGGTGACGGAATAGTGCCAGCCGTCCTGGTCGCGACTGGCCAGCTCGCATTTTCCGGTGGAGGCGCACAGATATCCGGCGGGCACGGTGAGGCTCACAGCATAGTTGGCGCAGTTGCTCACAAAGGGATCGCCGATGGGGGAATAGGCGTCCGTGCGCCAGCCGCCGTTTTCGTAGACGGACAGGATGGGCAGGGCATTGCCAAACTGCCAGATGCCCTGGGAGTATCCCAGCCGGTGGGCGCAGGCAGGCACGGTGATCTGACAGCGCAGGGTCAATTGGCCGCTTTGACCGGGGGCCAGCGGTTCAATGGAGACTGCCACCGCCGTTTTCGCCTCGTCCAGATAGGAGGTGGCTGCCATCTGCCCCTGCCACCATGCGCCCTCCAACGTCAATTCACCGGGGGAAAAGCCCTCGGGATAGCAGGCGTCAAAAAGCGCATCGATGGCAGCGGGGCTGGTTTCTTCCGTCCCGTAGGCGTTGGCCCAGGTGCGCAGCACCAGGCGGTCCAGGGTATCTCCGGTACGGTTGGTATAGTCCAGGGTCATGCTGACGGCCAGGGCGCTTTCCCCGGGCCGGAAGATCAATTGATAATCATATTGATCCAGCCCGGCAGCAGCCAAACTCGCTCGCTCCCCCGCCGCCTTGCCGGGGCGTGCCAGCAGATAGCATCCCAGCGTCAGCAAAAGCAGACACAGCGCCAGCCCGATTTTTTGCCAGCGCTTCCTTATTATACACCGTACATGCATCTGCTGTCACCCCCAAACAAAGTAAACTTTTTTAAAACGTTCCTATCATACAAAGAAAAAATGGGCTTGTCAATCCGCGGGATCAGCGGTATGCTATGGCTATCCACTGAAAAGGGAGGATCAGGCCCATGACGGAGATCCGGATGGCGCGGCCCCAGGAGGAAGAACAGCTCCTGGATTTCATCAATCTGGTATTCAGCCAGGTGCGGGTGCCCCATGATTTTGAGGCCCTGCTGCCCAAGGTGTACGCTCATCCGGGATTTGGCCCTCTGCACGCAGTCGCTGTGGAGGATGGCCGCATCCGGGCCGCCATCGCCCTGCTGCCGGAGACCTTGCGGGTCAACGGGGACCACGCCCTCAAAGCGGGCTATATCGGCTCCGTGGCCACCCATCCCAAGGCCCGGGGCCAGGGATATATGAAGCGGCTCATGGCCCTGCTGATCGAACAGGCCCGAAAAAATGACCTGGATCTCCTGGCCCTGGGCGGCCAGCGGCAGCGCTACGGCCATTACGGCTTTGAGAACGGCTGCGTCCAAGCCACCTTCACCGTTACGGCCAAAAACGTGCGGCTGGGGCTGGCGGAGATAGAGCCGCTGCAGATCCGGGAGATCACCGATCCCGCGGACGCCTTGCTGGAGGATGTGTACCGGCTGAGCAATGAGCAGGCCCTTACCTGCCTGCGGGATCGGGATCGCCTGCTGGAGATCCTGCATAGCTATTGCGGGCGGCTCTATGCGCTTCTGGATCAGGGGCAGTTTGCGGGCTATCTGTACGCCCAGGGCGACGATGTGGCGGAATGGGCGCTGTTTCGGGAGGCGGACGTCGACGCCGCCGTCAAGGCCTGGATGGCGGGGCGTACCCGGGCCTGCTTTACGGCGCCTCTGTGCAACCGTTCCCGGATGGCTGCCCTGCGCCGCTATGCCGAACACGTGTCCATCGAGGACAGCCAGATGCTGCTGATCCTGAATTGGCAGCGGGTTCTGACGGCCTCCTTCGCCCTGGCCTGCGAAACCCGGCCCATGGCGGACGGCGCGGTCCGCGTTGCCATCGAAAACGAGGGGACCTATCGCATCGCCGTGCAGGATCAGCATTGCGAAATCACGAAAACAGAAGAACACGCCGATCTTGTTTTGACGCAGTTGGAAGCCACCGGGCTGTTCTTCTCCGCTGCTTCCCTGGTGCTGTGCGATCTGCCGCTGCTGCGGGATTGGCTGCCGCTGCCGCTGACCATTCCGACGCCCGATCAATTTTGAGCTTGACAGCGCCCCGCGCTGCTGATACAATATTTTTTGAAGAAAGGGGTGGAAGGATGCGCAAATGATCCGATTTTGACAAAGACAAGAGGCCGCGAAAGCGGTGTTTTGGGCATGTCAAAAACGGATGCGCTGCGTATCGGGCCAGCCCTTTTTCTGTGTCTTTTTACGCGCCGTCCCGGCATGCCAGGGAGGTGCGTTTTTATTATGCTGTCCGTACGTCATCTGTCTGTCACCCATCTGCGCGATTTAAAAGAATTGATCCACGATCTGTCCTTCACCGTGTCCGGCGCGGACCGCCTGGCGGTGATCGGCGAGGAGGGCAACGGCAAATCCACCCTGCTCAAGCTCATATACGACGCCGAAAGCGCGCAAAGCTATTGCGCCCATACGGGGGATATCGCCTGCCCCGGGGAGATCCTGGGGTATCTCAGCCAGGAGATCCCGCCGGAATGCCGCGATCTGCCGGTATATGCTTATTGCGCGGAGAATCCGGCCTTTCTGGATACGCCGCCCAAGGAGCTGAACCGCATCTGCGCCCAGCTGCAACTGCCCCCGGAGCTCTGCTATGCCGATCAGCCCGTCGCTTCCCTGTCCGGCGGGGAAAAGGTCAAGCTGCGCCTGCTGCTGACGCTTTGCTGCCATCCCACGCTGCTGCTCCTGGACGAGCCCAGCAACGACCTGGATCTGCCCACCCTGCGCTTTCTGGAGGGCTTCATCCTGTCCTGCGGCCTGCCCGTGGTGTTCATCTCCCACGATGAAACCCTGCTGTCCCGCACGGCCACCCGGGTGCTGCACCTGGAGATGGCTTACCACAAGAAGGAACCCCGCTGGACGCTGGCCAACGTGCCTTACGATCAATATATGGCGGAGCGCGCCCATGCCATCGCGCGCCAGGAGGCCCAGGCCCAGATGGAGCGCCGGGAGGAAAGGGCCCAGCAGGAGCGGTTCCAGCGCATCCAGCAGGCGGTGGAGCACGCCCAGAATGCGGTTTCCCGCCAGGACCCCAGCACGGGCCGTCTGCTCAAAAAGAAGATGAAGGCCGTCAAATCCCTGGAGCATCGCTTCGAGCGGGAACGCCAGGATCAGACCCGGCGGCCCAACATCGAATATGCCCTGGACGCCTCTTTTTCCGGCGATCATTCCCTGCCCGCGGGCAAGCGCACCCTGGAATTCCATTGGAAGGCGCTGCACGCGGGGGACAGGCTGCTGGCGGAGAACCTTGATTTCACTCTGCTTGGCGCGGAAAAGGTGCTGCTGATCGGGGAGAACGGCTGTGGCAAGACCACCCTGCTGCGCAGGATCGCGGAGGAGCTGGCAGGTCGCGGCGACATTCGCCCCATCCTCATGCCCCAGCGCTATGAGGAAGCCCTGCCGGAGGACAAAACGCCCATCCAATATCTGCATACCCGGGGCGACAAGGAGCAATTGACCCAGCTGCGCACCCATCTTGGGGCCTTCAAATTCACACGGGAGGAAATGGAGCACCCCATCGGGCGTCTGTCCGGCGGCCAGAAGGCAAAGCTCCTATGGCTGCGCGTCATCCTGTCGGACGCCAATGTGCTGCTGCTGGATGAGCCCACCCGCAATCTGTCTCCCTTGTCCGCGCCGGTGGTGCGGCAATTGATGTGCGATTTTGAGGGCGCCGTGCTGGCCGTGACCCATGACCGCGCTCTGATGCGCTTGTGGCCGGGCCGCGTGCTGCGCATGACCTCCCAGGGTTTTGAGAATGTAACACGGTCCGAAATCGAAGCCTTTTAACAATTCATACAGACAAATCACTAAAATTTTCAAAAAAATTTGCTCAAATTATGTAGAAAATGTTTCAATTCACTTGATTGATCGCAACATTTGGTGTAATATATAGGTGTATGTTGCGCTGATGCTATACACAGGAAGGAATGAACAGCCGTGGCAAAACGCATTTTGCTTGTGGATGACGAGCCTTTGATCATCAAGGGATTGAAATATACGCTGGAGCAGGAAGGCTATGAAACCCTGTCCGCCATGGACGGCGAGGAAGCCCTGAACCTGTTCTTCTCCAATACGGTGGATCTGGTGCTGCTGGACGTCATGCTGCCCAAGCTGGACGGTATCCAGGTGTGCCAGCGCATCCGGGAGAGCAGCAACGTGCCCATCATCATGCTCACGGCCAAGGGCGAGGACATGGATAAGATCCTGGGCCTGGAATACGGCGCGGACGACTATATGACCAAGCCCTTCAACATCCTGGAGGTCAAGGCCCGCATCAAGAACATCCTGCGCAGGGCCAGTCAGCCCATGACCACGGACGATAAAAGGATCATCCGCGTGCGCGACCTGGTGGTCAACGTGGTCAACCGTTCCGTCACTTTGGGCGGCAAGGAAGTGCGCCTCACCGCCAAGGAGTTTGACCTCTTGCAGCTCTTCATCAACAACCGGGGCAAGGTGTTCAGCCGCGAAGCCATGCTGGAAACGGTGTGGAAGTACGACTACATGGGCGACGCCCGCACGGTGGACGTGCATATCCGCCGCCTGCGCGAAAAGATCGAGCGCAACACCTCCCAGCCGGAGTTCATTTTCACCAAGTGGGGAGTGGGCTACTATTTTACTGATAAGGACTGACAAAAGCATATTCTCCATCCGGTGGCAGATCACCCTGGGTTTTCTGCTGATCGTGGGTGTTTCCTTTTCCATTATGGCCAATTCGCTCACCACCATGGTGGGCGATTATCTGTTTGAGCAGCGCATCCGCACGGATGGGGCCAGCGTGGAAAGCCTGGCCGTGCGCATCGCGCCCTTGGTGGAGCGCGCCGATACCGACGCACTCTATGAGCAGCTCACCAGCGCCGGGGGCGAACTGGGCGGGCGTCTGCTGGTATTGGACAAGGACGGCAAGGTGCAGGTGGATACCTACACGGCCCTCAACGGCACCCGCATCACCTATCCCGAGGTGGCCAGCGTGCTGGTGCGGGGAGACATGGCGGATTACGGCGTCCATGCCCTGGGCAGCGACGGCGAAATCAAGGAGATCCGCAATTTCCTGTTCAGCCGGGCCCAGGATACCACCTGGGTGGGCTATTGCACCGCGGGCATCATCAGCCATTCGGACGTCATCGGCGTATTGCTCCTGGCCTCGCCTGTGCAGGCCATGATGAGCAACCTCTATGAACTCCGCGACCAGATGCTGCTGATCTTTGTGGTGGTGGCCGTGTTCGCCGTGCTCTTCTGCCTCATTTTCTCCCAGATCATCACCAAGCCCGTCACGGCCCTGACAAAGGGTATCCAAAGCATGGCCCGGGGCGATTTTTCCACCCGCGTGCAGGTGCAGGGCTCCGGCGAGATCCGCCGCCTGGCCCGCACCTTCAACTCCATGAGCGAGAAGATCGAATCCCTGGATCAGGCCCGCAACCAGTTCGTTTCCAACGCCAGCCACGAGCTGAAAACGCCCCTGGCCACCATGAAGATCCTCATCGAATCCCTGATCTATCAGCCCGAGATGGAAACGGGTCTGCGCACGGAGTTCTTGACCGATATCAATCGGGAGATCGACCGGCTGTCCTCCATCGTCAGCGACCTGCTGACCCTGGTGCGCATGGACGTGAAGGACGTGAAGCTCTCCCGCGAGAACATGAGCCTGGCGGCCCTGGTCAAGGATACCGAACACCTGCTGACGCCCATGAAGGAAAAGCGCAATCAAAAGCTGATCCTCTCCCTCCAGGACGACTGCGATATGTACGCGGACCGCACCAAGCTCCAGCAGGTGGTCTATAACCTGATGGAAAACGCCTTCAAATACACTCAGGAGGGCGGCACCGTGTGGGTCACCTTGCAAAAATCCGGGCGCAGCGCCGTGCTCAAGGTGCAGGATAATGGCCCCGGCATCGCCGCGGAGCACCTGCCTCATATCTTTGACCGTTTCTACCGCGTGGACAAGGCCCGCAGCCGGGAGGCCGGCGGCACTGGTCTGGGCCTGGCCATCGTTCATCAGCTGGTCATGCTCCACGGCGGCGAGATCCGCGTGGAGAGCGAGGTGGGAGTGGGCACCACCTTCACGGTGGAACTGCCCCTGCATCAGGGATAATCGCACAGATAAACACCCCGCGGCATAGGATGCTGCGGGGTGATTTTTTATGGATACCATGCGGTTTATCACCTGCGTGCTGCAAAACGCCTGCCGCATTCATGGATACAAGCTGGGCCATGACGGCTCCGATGGATACAGCGATTGCATCGGCCTCATCGTGGATGCGCTGGCCTTGGGCGGCGTTTCCTGGCCCGGCATCAACGGCACCAACTATACCGCCCGTTATCTGGTGGACGATCTGCGGCGAAACGCCGAACTGAAAATGGGCGATCTGGTGTTCAAGGCCCGAGCGCCGGGAGAAAAGGGCTACGATCTGCCATCTTGATACGCGGACAGCCCGGATCAGTTGGATTACTACCATGTGGGCGTGGTGCTCCAGGCCGATCCACTGCGCATCGTCCATTGCACCAGCGGTGGCGTCCGCCTGGATGAAAAACGCGGCGATTGGCAGTACAGCGCCTGGCTGCGGATGATCCAGCCCTTGCAAACTTATCTGGCCACCGTCACGGCGGAAAGCGGCTCCACCGTCAATCTGCGACGCGGCCCCGGCCTGCAATATGATCTGATCACCCAGGTTCCCATCGGCAGCGATGTGGAGGTGCTGGCGCAGGCCAACGAGGATTGGGCGATGATCGCCTATAACGGCTCGGAGGGCTATATGATGCTCCAATTCCTGACCCCCAGGCTGTCCCAGGCCGATGAGCGCTATGAGCAGATCATCCTGCTGCGCCAGCAGCTGGATAGCATCGGGCAGGCGGTGCAGGCAGCCCAGAAAGCGCTGGAGGAGCTGGTGAAACTGATCTCTGCTTGAAAAAAATCGATAAACAGAAATATGATAGTGCCATAAATAGATCTCTTGTTGACTATTAAATCCCCTGCCAAGTTTTCTGCCTGTCTATTGAAGAGATATATCAGATTTTTTACAATTCCACAATTTTCCTGTTTTCGATCTTCAGCCGCCGATTGGCGATGGACTCCACAAAGGCGGCGTCGTGGGAGGCGAACAGCAGCGTGCCTTCGTACTCCCGGAACATCTGCTCCAGCGCCTCGATGGAGGGGAGATCCAGATAGTTGGTGGGCTCGTCCAGGATCAGCACGTTCACCGCGCTGACAAACAGCCGGGCAAAGCAGAGTCTGTTCCTTTCGCCGCCGGACAGCACGCCCACCGGCTTATCCATATCCCGGGCGGAAAACAACAGCCGCGCCAGAATGGTGCGAGCCACGGTTTCCCGCTGTACGCTATGCGCCATCACGCTTTCCAGCACCGTCAAACTGTCATCCAGGCCGGATAAACTTTGCTCAAAGAAGCCCAGCCTGGCCTTGGGCGCTTTTTTGAATATTTCTCCATCCTGAATCAGTCGGAACAGCGTGGATTTTCCCGCGCCGTTTGGTCCCAGCAGCACCGCCTTGTCGCCGCGCCGCAGCTGCATGCTGGCCTCATGAAAAACTTCCACCCCGCTCGGATAACAAAAGCTGATATTCTCCGCTTCCAGGATCACACGGCCCTGGGGCGGATCGGTCAGTCGAAAATCCGGGCGGATGCGGGGCAGTTCCCGGGGCTTTTCCTTGCGCTCCATGTGCTGGATGCGCTGCTCGATGTTGGCCGCGGCCCGTTCCATGGATTGGGCCTTGCTGGCCACGCTGCGGTGGGAGGCGGAAAACTCCCGTCCCTTGGCGTCGCTGGAAGAAATATTTCGCGGCTTTTTGTCCAGCTTGCGGGCCTTCTCCTTCTTTTCACGGTATACGTCCTTCAAGCGGTTTACCTCTTCGGCGTATTGAATATATTCCGCCATGGCCCGCTGCCGCGCCTGGGATTTCTGGGCCGCATAATCGTCATAATTGCCCTCATATCCGGTGATATTGCCGTTTTCCAATTCCAGGATGCGGCTGCATTGGCGGTTCAGCATGTCCCGGTCATGACTGACGAGAATAAAAGTTTCCAGCGCCCGCAGCTTTTCATTCAGATATCGAATGCCGTCCGCGTCCAGATTGCTGCTGGGTTCATCCAGCAGGTACAGCAGACCATCCCGGCTGAATATCTCCGCCAGACGCAGGCGGGTTTCCTCGCCGCCGCTGACGGCGGATCGATCCCCCAAATGCCGTACCTGCAAACGGCTTTTTTCCGCGTCGGAGGAGGCCGCTTTGCCTTCCTCCACGGCGAATTGATGAAAGTATACGGGCGCGCAGCGCCGGACGATCCGGCCTTCGCCGGGCTCCAATTCTCCCGCCATTAGCCGGAGCAGCGTGGTTTTGCCCGAGCCGTTGACGCCCACCAGGCCGATACGGTCTCCCTGGTGTACGCGCAGGGATAGGCCGTGAAACAGTTCCCTTGGCCCCAAGGCCACGGATATATTTTCCAATTGGATATAAAGCTGAGAATGCAAAAAAATCCCTCCTTACGTCCATAAGGAGAGATTATCCAACACAAGGAAAGCAAGCACCCTGCGGCGCCGCGCGCGGATGGATAATCTCCCGGCATGCCAAATAAACCTGCTTTTGCGGTTTGTCTGCTTAGCTGAGAAATTACCGAATGATCATCTTCGCACGCTGTTCCTTTCTTTTATTTCAGTTTTATGATACTGGACGCCCTGCTTTTTGTCAAGGCCCGGTTACTTGCCGTGCTTCAAATGCTCCCTGCGCCTCCTGTGCTGGGGCTGGGGCTTGTCCACGGGCTTGTTGCCCTTGAGCTCAAACAGCTTGTCGCGCAGCTTGGCGGCCTTCTCAAAGTCCAGATCGCCCGCGGCGGCCAGCATCTGATCCTCCAATTGCTTCATCAGATCCTGCATCTCGGCGTCCGTCATGCCGTAGCGGCGGGCGTCGTCTTCCGCCTTGTCGGTGATCTCCAGCAGCGCCCGCACGGCGTTTTTGACCGATTGCGGGGTGATGCCATGCTCCTCGTTGTAGGCCTCCTGGATGGCGCGGCGGCGGTTGGTCTCGTTGATGGCGTAGGCCATGCTGTCCGTCAGCCCGTCGGCGTACATCAGCACCCGGCCTTCCGCGTTGCGGGCGGCGCGGCCAATGGTCTGCACCAGGCTGGTTTCCGAGCGCAGGAAGCCCTCCTTGTCGGCATCCAATATGGCCACCAGGCTCACCTCCGGAATGTCCAATCCCTCGCGCAGCAGGTTGATGCCCACCAGCACGTCGTAAGCTCCCAGGCGCAGATCGCGGATCAGCTCCATACGGTCCATGGTCTGGATGTCGGAATGCAGATAGCGCACCCGCACGCCGTTTTCCCGCAGATAATCGGTAAGGCTTTCGGCCATTTTCTTGGTCAGCGTGGTCACCAGCACCCGCTCGCCCCGGCCCACCGTCTCGTTGATCTCGCCCAACAGGTCGTCCACCTGGCCGGTGGCGGGCCGCACGATG
The DNA here is from genome assembly GCA_902781945.1 of uncultured Eubacteriales bacterium. GTDB lineage: Bacteria > Bacillota > Clostridia > Christensenellales > Aristaeellaceae > SFMI01. The sequence goes on from CACZLE010000019.1 coordinate 20,983, forward strand.
ATTTTGGGATCCAGCAATCCCGTGGGACGGATCAGCTGCTCCACCGTTTGCAGGCTGTGCTCATGCTCATAGGGCCCCGGCGTGGCGGAGACGAACAGTGTCTGCCCGATGCGGCTCTCAAATTCCTCGAACCGCAAAGGCCGGTTGTCAAAGGCGCTGGGCAATCGGAAGCCGTATTCCACCAGGGCCGTCTTGCGGGCGCGGTCTCCGTTGAACATGGCGCGGATCTGGGGGATGGTCTGATGGCTTTCGTCGATGAAAACGATAAAATCCTTGGGAAAATAATCCAGCAGCGTAAAGGGCGCGTCGCCGGGCTGCCTGCCGTCAAAGTAGCGGCTGTAATTTTCAATGCCCGTGCAAAAGCCGATCTCCCGCAGCATTTCGATATCGTAGCGCGTGCGCTGAGCGATGCGCTCGGCCTCCAGCAGCTTGCCTTCCGCCGTGAATTTTTCCACCTGCTTCTGCAAATCCTCCTCAATGTGGGCGATGTTGTTTTCGCGCTCGAAGGCGCTGGTGGCGTAGTGGGTGGCGGGGTAGATGGACACGTGCTGCAGGGTGTGCACCGCCTTGCCGGTAACGGGGTTGATCTCGCTGATGCGGTCCACCTCGTCGCCGAAAAATTCCACCCGGATGCCGTTGTCGCTCATGCTGGCGGGCATGATTTCCACCACGTCGCCCCGCACCCGGAAGGTGCCGCGGGTAAAGCTGATGTCGTTGCGGCTGAACTGGATGTCGATGAGCCGCCGCAGCAGATCGTCCCGGCCCACGGTCATGCCGGGGCGCAGGCTGATCATCTGGTTGGTGTATTCGCTGGGGTCGCCCATGGAGTAGATGCAGCTCACCGAGGCCACGATGATCACGTCCCGGCGCTCCTGCAATGCCGCCGTGGCGCTGTGGCGCAGGCGGTCGATCTCGTCGTTCACCGAGGAATCCTTTTCAATATAGGTGTCGCTGGCGGCGATGTAGGCCTCCGGCTGGTAGTAATCATAGTAGGATACAAAGTATTCCACGGCGCTGTCCGGGAAAAACGCCTTGAATTCCGAGCACAGCTGGGCCGCCAGGGTCTTGTTGTGGGCGATGACCAGGGTGGGCCGCTGCACCTTTTCGATGACCGAGGCCATGGTGAAGGTTTTGCCGGAGCCTGTCACGCCCAGCAGCGTCTGGGCCTTGAGGCCGTCCTGAAAGCCCTTGGCCAGGGCTTCGATGGCCTGGGGCTGGTCGCCGCTGGCCTGATAGGGCGCTTTCAACACAAAATGTCCCATAAAAACTCCTCAAACGAGAATGTTTATTCGCGTTTCATTGTAGCATAGCAGCCTTTATTTGGCAAGCGTAAAAAGGTGCCATCCGGGCCGCGAAAACCGGCATACTTCCGGGCGATATGTTGCCTTAATCCGGCTGGCAGCGCGAAAACGGACGATTTTTCGCGGAATGCGGAAAAAAAGACGGAGCACACTGAGGCTGTCGGCTTTGGCCGATGATGCTTTGGAGGTGTTTCGGCCATGTCCACCTATTTGATTCATCCCACGCCCGTGCTGCATGGGGAAGCGCAGATCAATACGTCCAAGAACGCCGTGCTGCCCATCATGGCGGGGGCGCTTTTGTGCCAGACGCCCGTGGTGCTGCATGATACGCCGGATCTGACCGACGTGCGCAGCATGGCGGACGTGCTGACGGCCTGCGGCGCCCGGGTGGAGCGGAAGGGACGGGACATGCGGATCACCGCCGGCGATCTGCGTCAGCCGGGAGAGGCCGAGGCTGTGCAGCGCCTGCGGGCGTCCATTCTGGTGCTGGGGCCGCTGTGCGCCCGGCTGGGGGAGGGCCAGGTGGCCTTGCCCGGCGGCTGCGCCATCGGCCAGCGGCCCATCGATATCCACCTGCGGGGCCTAAAAGCCCTGGGCGCGGAGGTGAGCCAGGAGAGCCATGTGGCCGCGGCCAGCGGACAGCTGACCGGCGGCAGCGTCTACCTGGATTTCCCCAGCGTGGGAGCCACGGAAAACCTGATGATGGCGGCGTCGCTGGCCCGGGGCGTCACTCGCATCGAAAACGCCGCCAAGGAACCGGAGATCGTGGATCTGGCGGATTTTTTGACAGGCTGCGGAGCGCGCATCCTGGGCGCGGGTACGGGGACCATCGTCATCGACGGCATGCGGCGGCTGCGGGGCATCGAGTATACGCCCATTCCGGACCGCATCGAGGCGGGCACCCTGGCCTGCGCCGCGGCCATCACCGAGGGCAGCGTCCTGCTGCGCGGCGCGCGCAGCGATCATCTGCGGGCATTGCTCTTCAAGCTGCGGGAGATGGGCATGCTGGTGCAGGAGGACAGCCAGGGCCTGTGCCTGCGGGGCCGGGCCAAGCGGGGCGTGGACGTGCGCACCCTGTCCTATCCGGGCTTTCCCACCGATCTGCAGGCTCCCATGATGACCGTGTGCTGCAAGGCCAAGGGACAAAGCGTTTTTCTGGAAACCATCTTTGAAAACCGCTATATGCACGCCGTGGCCCTGAGCCGCATGGGAGCGGATATCCGCACCGAGGGCCGCATGGCGGTGGTGCACGGCGGGCAAACGCTGCACGGAACCACCGTGGAGGCCACGGATCTGCGGGCCGGAGCCGCCCTGATGCTGGCCGGGCTGATGGCCCAGGGAGAAACCCGGCTGCTGGACACGGCGGGCCATATTGACCGAGGCTATGAACATTTGGACGAAAAACTGCGGGGCCTGGGCGCGGATATCGCCTGCGACAAAGGGAGCATTTGACAACCGCGGGGGAAAAAACTATAATGGATGAACACAGGAAGAAGGGCGGTGAACAGGATGAAGGGAATCCGGTGGATCATCATTGCGGCGCTGACGGCGGCGGTGGTGCTGGCCATCTGCGCCCCTGCCATGCTGCGGGGCATTCTGCCGGAGGAGATCATCACAGCCGCCAACATGAACGAATTTCCGCTGCTCAACACCTGCGGGTGGATCGCTCGCCAGCTGCTGGAGGCCATCCGAGGCCACCAGCAGATGACGGTGGATATCGTAACCAAGGCCATCGGCCCCAATTTTGTGGATGAGCTCATGTCCCTGCTCATGGTGTCCATGCTCACCATCCCCGTGTCCATGATATTGGGCTTTCTGCTCTATAAGCCCCTGTATCAGGGCGCTTTGATCAAGGGCGTGCTCTATCTTTCCCTCAATCTTTGCAGCGTGATGATCGCCTGGATCATCTACCGGCAGATCTATTTCCGCCTGCTCATCGAGGGATTGATCCAGAAGAACATCACCGATACCGTGCTCCAGCAGGTCGCAAATTATACCACCCAGTTCTTTTCCGCCCTGCTGGTGGGCGCTGTGACCATCAAAATAGGGGTCGCCCTGCTGGCGGCCCACGTGGTGCTGAGCAAAATGGTTTTGCCCATCATCGGCACCCTGATCCGCACCCTGCTTTTCGCCTTCCTGACGGCGCTGATCATGCTGCTGCAATATAATCCCCAGGATTGGCAGATCCTGCTGCCCATGATGCTGGTGACGCTGATCGTCAGCGGCCTCAGCGACGGGCTGTTTGGGAGCTGATCATTCCTCTGTGATCACAAATAAATCATTTGGCGTGCAATGAAGCAGCAGGCAAAGGGTTTCGATATTTTCATAACGGATCGATTTGGTTTCGTTGTTGATCATCTTGTTGAAATTCTGATAGCTCATGCCCAGCTGCTTATACAGCCAGTATTTTGTTTTACCGTTCTTTTCCAACAAATGGAGAACATCTAATTTAATCATAAGATATTGCCTCATCCCTGATTTTTTGGTGAGATAATATCTTATTTTTTCACTTTACATGTAGACTAATGCATTATATAATGAAAACATAAGATGAGGAGGCGAGCGAATGATCGAGGATTGTACCGGGATCGAGCTTATTCCCGGAAACGGCGGAGCGGATTGTCCCGGAAATGGCAAAACGCGGGATGCGGCTGGTCATTTGCTCCCCTGCTGTTGCGATGAGTGCGATTATCTGGTTTGCTGCCTTGATCTAAAATGGCAGGACAAATGCCGGGATTGCCACGAGGTGATGTGTCCGCATTTCTTGCAATAAACAAGAGACCCTGCTGGAGAAAAGCCAGCAGGATCTTTGGTTCATATACTTTTTATTCCTTCGGCCCCGCAAACCCATCCGTGGGATCAAAGGCGGAGGGCGTGGCGCCGAATTGCTCATAGAACGCGTTGCAGAAGGCGGAATGGTCGCGGTATCCGCATTTTTTTCCGGCCTCCATGGCCCCCATGCCGCCGGACAGCAGCTCGCTGGCGTACAGCAGGCGCTTGAGCCGGATGTAGGCATGGGGCGAACGGCCTGTGGCGGTCTTGAACCGATGCTGAAAGGAGGAGCGGCTCATGTGCAGGAGCTTCGCCAGGGCGTCGCAGGACAGATCCTCGCCCAGGTGCCCCTGGATGTAATGCAGGGCCTCGGCGATGCGGCTGTCGGAGCGCGCCTCGGGATGCTCGGCCACGTCGGCGGCGGGCAGCTGGCAGATATACACCAGCAGCTCCGTCAGCAGCGCCTGGCTCAGGGCCGGGGCGTAGGGAGAGGGCTCCCGGGTGGCCTGCTCCAGCCGCATCAGCAGGCTGTGGATGCCCGCCCGCTGGCTGTCGCTCAGCTTGATCAAACTGTGGCCGGAAGCCCGCGCCCGCTGGAAGCAGGCGTTCAGCCCGCCGGCCTCCGGGGCCAGGGAACGCAGGTATTCGCTGTCCAGATAGAGGATATAGCGCTCATAGGGCTGATCGGCCCAGGCGCGCATGCGGTGCAGTTGGCCGTGGGCGATGGTCAGCAGATCCCCGGGAGCCAGGATGGCGCTTTCGCTCTCCACCGTGTATTCCACGTGGCCGGACAGAAAGAACACCAGCTTGTCGAAGGTATGAAAGTGCCAGTCCACCCGCAGCTCGCTCAGATCCACCGTGTGGAACAGCCGAAAGCGCTCGTGCAGGTAGCCGCGCTCATTGCCCGTGGTTTGCATGGGTCACCTTCTTGTCCTCAATGCCGAATTTTTCGTACATCAGCTTGCGATACCACCGAGGCCGCTGAAATTTGCCCGTCTGATAGCCCAGCACGTAATCCAGGGTGTGCAGCGGCTCCATGCGGCGCTGCTGGCGCGCCTCCTCCCGGGGAATGCGCGCCTTGCAGCCGCCGGGCCGCATGTGGGCGGAGAAACGGCAGATCAATTTGGCCCTGAGCATATGGTAATCGCTGGTGACGATCAGCACCCGGGGATGCTTTTTGCCCAGCATTTCCCGGGCGTTCAGCAGGTTTTCCACCGTGATCAGGGAGCGGTCCTCCATATGGATGGCGCTTTCCGGCACGCCCAGGGCGACCAGAGCGTCCCGCATCACCGCCGCCTCGGAGACCGGCGTATCCGGCGTCTGTCCGCCGCAGGGGATGATCAGCGGGGCCAGTCCTTTTTTCCAGCAGTCCGCCGCCGTTTCGATGCGCAATGTCAGTTCATGCTTGGGGGTGCCATCCGCGTTCAGTTTGAGGCCCAGCAGCAGGATGGCGTCATATTTGCTTTTCATGCCTCAGTTGCCGGAGATGGTGACGCCTTCCGTCGCCAGATAGGGGAAGGCCATCCTGCCGTCGGAAACCAGCTCTTTGGACACGGCGGTGACATTGCGAAATACGTCCTGCAAATTGCCGTTGATCATGGTTTCCATCACGGCGCCTTTGATTTCGCCGTTTTCCACATAGAAGCTGTTCTTGGCCACGCCGGAGAATTCGCCGTTGGCCCCGGGCTCGCCGCCGCTGAAGCCGCCCACGATGAGTCCGCGCTTGACGTTTTTGATCATATCCGCCACGGGGGTATCGCCGGGCTCCACCACAAAGCCGTAGCCGGTGTTTTTCACCAGGGGACGGCCTGTCTTTTTGGCTGCATAGAGGTTCAGCAGGTGGCAGTTCAGCACGCCCTTTTCGATCAGGGTCACGTTTTCGGCTTTGTAGCCGTCGCTGGTAAAGGGATTGGCGATCACCAGCCGGTCATCCTGGGCCTGCAGCCGCAGGGTGAATTTGTCGCTGGCCACCTGTTGGCCCACCTTGTCCAGCCATTGGCTGGTGCCTGCCAGCACCACGCCCGCGCTGATGAAATTCTCTTCCAGTGTATAGGTGAAATCGCCCAGGGCGTCCGGAGTAAAGATCACGGTGCCTTCAAATTTGTCGCCGATAGATACGGTATCCAGGCTCTTTTCGGCGTCCGCCAGCTTCATGCGCAGGGGGCCTTGATCCAGGATGGGCTTTTCCAGATCGCCCATGATCACGCTGCCGTAGCCCAGACCTGTGGTCTTCTCGCCGTCGTTGCCCGCAAATTCCATCATGGTGTCGTAATTGCCGTCCCACCATTCAAAGGCGGTGCCATTGGAATTCATGTACAGGCCGTGACGCTTGTTGTGGCTGGCGATGAGCTGCATCAGCAGGATGCGGGGATAGTCTCTCTTTACCGTGTCCAGCGCTTCCACCAGTCGGTCATAGAAGCGCTCCATATCCGCCTCATAGGGTCCGTTATGGAATTCCTCGGGCTGCTGGTATTCGGCGATGTCGTTGGCATCGTCCGGCATGGAGGATTCCGCGCCCGCCTTGGCGTCGTCCACCAGCTTTTGCAGGCCCTCGTCGGACAGGTCGTTGCCGGAGGCGGTGCCCTTGCGATTGTCAATGAAAGCGGTCACCGATGCGTCTTTGCTGAAGATGGTGCGGAACAGGGAAAACTTGCTCTGCTCGGTGTTCAGCTCCTGCTTTTCGCCCTCGGAGATCGAGCAGGCGTATTTGGTGATGCCGGCGGCCTGCAGCTTTTCCTTCAGCGCAGCGGAGATATTTTTCAATTCGCTCATATTATCGACCTCCTATGGTGATCTTGCAGCGCATCTCCGGCCCGGCCATGCCCACGGGCATGGGCTGCTTCTTGCCGCAGAAGCCGCTGGAGGACCAGGTGATGTTGCTGGAAACCATGTCCACGGTCTTGAGCATCTCAAAGGCGATGCCCGACACCGTGGTGTCCAGCAAGGCATGGCCCAATTTGCCATGCTTGATTTCGTAGCCCAGGGACACGCCGAACATGAATTCGCCGGTCAGGTCGGCCTGGCCGTTGCTGCTGTCGATGAGGTAATATCCGTCGTCGATGGAGGCGATCATGTCCTCCAATGTGTCCTTGCCGGGCTGAATGGCGGTGTTGCGCATGCGGATCAGGGGCTCGTCGCTGAAATCCCAGGCCCGGGCGTTGCCCGCAGGGGCCATGCCAAAGTGCTGGGCCGTCTCACGGTTGTTCATATAGCCGGTCAGGATGCCGTTTTCGATCAGCGGCATGTCCTTTGCCAGGGTGCCTTCGTCGTCCAGATAGACGGGCAGGGGCACGGTTTCGCCAAAGGCGGTGTTGGCGTAGTCGATCAGCGTCACCAGGTCGGAGGCCACCCGCTTGTGCAGATTAGGACCGGCTACGCTGCCGCCCAGCACCAGGTCGGCCTCCACCGTATGGCCCACGGCCTCATGGGCCAGCATGCCGCCCATCATACCGCCCAGGATCACGGTCTTGACGCCCGCCTCGGCGTAGACGCCCTCCGCCTTGTCCATCAGCTGGCTGTACAGCTTGTCGATCTCGGGATAGAGGGAAGACAGATCGCCAAAGTTGTCCTCAAAGCTGCCCGCGCCGCCAAAGGCCTTGAACAGCTCCACCGGCGCGCCGGATTTGGATTCGGCGGTCAGGAACACATAGATATAGCAGCGGGGATAGGTCACGTGGCCGCTGGCCGCGTCGGAGGTGACGATGATCTTGTCCTGGCTGTCCTCCCGGTATACGATGCGGCGGCTGCTGAGGTTCGGATACTTTTCCGCCACATAGGCGTCCACGGTCTTGCAGGCGTCGATCAGGCGCTTCTGCTCAAAATCCACGATGGGCCGCCAGGGCGTCACAAGGTCCCCTGCCAGCGGGGGATAGCTGCGCCCGGCTTCCTTGGCCCGGGCGTCCAGGAAAAGGGCGTTCTCCGTGGCGGCGCGCAGCACGTTTTCGGCGTCGGCTTCGGTATAGCCCGCGGCGGAGGAGAAACCGTAGCGCCCGTTCTTGGTCACCCGGGCGCTGATGCCGCGGCTTTCGCTGCGGGCGTTGTGCACCAGGCTGCCGTTGAGCAGCATAACGCCGCGGCTGCGGTTCTCATGGCCGCGCATCACGGTCTGCACGCCGTCCGCAAAGCGGCTTTTCTGGGGAGTGATGATATCTTGCAGCATCAAAAATACCTCCTGTGTATTTTTATTTCTTGCGGTTGATCTTTTTCATGTGTCCGATGGTGGCCTTGGCCGCCACGCCCGTCACCGCGCCGCAGGCCAGGCCCACAAACAGCAGCACCGCCATGTAGAAAAACAATTGATCCGTCTCCAGGATGATCATGGCCAATACCACCTGGCCCAGGTTGTGCAGCACCGCGCCCACCATGCTGACCACGAGCAGATTGAAGTTCAGTCTTTTAAGCAAGATCATGCCCAGCATGCTGCACACGCCGCCGGCCATGGCGTACATCATGGCGGAGACGCCGCCAAAGAGCAGGCCGGACAGAAGCACCTTGAGCAGCATCAGCACGAAGGCCGTGGGCGCGTCCATCATATAGAGTGCGAAGAGCAGCACGCCGTTGCTGAGCCCCAGCTTGATGCCCGGCACGCCCGCGGCCACGGGCAGCAGGCTTTCAATGAAGCCCAGCACCAGCATCATGGCGGTGAGCAAGCCGCATTGGGCGATGCGCTCCACGGAAAAACGGCCTCTTCTGCGCATGGACATTCATACCTCCAATTTATTATCCTTATTTTACGCGTTTATGCGCCGCCTGTCAATTGAGCGCCGAAAATGTATATTTGGAGCAAATTGGATTGAAAGCCGGGCCGTAAAGTGATATGATAGCGCCATGATGAAGGGAGGAGATCAATATGCTCCGAATCGAACACCTGACCAAGCAGTACAACGGCAAGGATCAAAAGGCCGTGGACGATCTGACGCTTCATATCCAGCCCGGCGAGATCTACGGCTTCATCGGCCACAACGGCGCGGGCAAGACCACCACCCTCAAATCCTGCGCGGGTATCCTGCATTTTGACGCGGGGGAGATCTATATCGACGGCATTTCCTTAAAGGAGAACCCCCTGGAGTGCAAGCGCCGCATGGCCTATATCCCCGATAACCCCGATCTGTATGAATTCCTCAGCGGCATTCAGTATCTGGGCTTCGTGGGGGATATTTACCAGGTGCCCGTGGAGGATCGGGAAAAACGCATCGCGGAATACAGCGCGGCGCTGGAATTGACCGACGATCTGGGCAGCAAGATCAATTCCTATTCCCACGGCATGAAGCAGAAGCTGGCCGTCATCTCCGCCCTGATCCACGCGCCCAGGCTCCTGATGATGGACGAGCCCTTCGTGGGGCTTGATCCCAAGGCCGCCCATACGGTCAAGGAGATCATGCGCAAATTCTGCGATAACGGCGGGGCCATCTTCTTCTCCACCCACGTGCTGGAGGTGGCCGAAAAGCTGTGCGACAAGGTGGCCATCATCCGGGGCGGCAAGCTGGTGATCTCCGGTCCCACCGAGGCCGTGCGCGGCAACGAATCCCTGGAGGATGTGTTCCTGGAATTGGTGGAGGAAGGCCATGCTTAAACTATTGCTCAAGATCCGCTTGAAAGCCCTGGCGGACGGCTTTTTCAACCGCCATCGCAGGGGCAAGAGCGGCGGCAAGGGCATGAAGGCCCTGCTGATCTTCCTGCTGATCTACTGCGTGGCGGCCTTTGGCGGCATGTTCGGCATGATGTTCTACGCCATGTACGAGCCCTTCCGGATGATGGAAATGGGTTGGCTGTATTACAGCATGTGCGGCGTGATGGCCACCATGCTGTGCTTCGTGGGCTCCGTTTTCTTTACCCAGTCCACCCTCTACGACGCCAAGGACAACGAATTGCTGCTGTCCATGCCCATTCCCTCCAGCGTCATCCTGGGCAGCCGCATGGCGCTGCTGCTGCTCCTCAATTACGCCTATTCGCTGCTGATGACGGCGACCTGCGGCGTGGTGCGCTGCATCGTGGCCCCGGTCACGGTCCTGGGCGTGGCGCGCTATGTGGCCGCGGCCCTGCTCCTGCCCCTGATCCCCACCACCCTGTCCTGCATCGTGGGGTATCTGATCGCCCTCGTCATCAGCAGGGTGCGCAACAAGAGTCTGGTTTCCATGGTGCTGTCCCTGATCTTCCTGGGCGCGTACTTCGCTGTGTGCTTCAATATGCAGAGCTACATCGAGCGCATGGTGCAGAACGGCGCGGCCATCGGCGCGGCCATCCAGAAAGCCCTGCCGCCCTTCTATGCCCTGGGTCTGGCCCTGGATCAGGGGGATTGGCTGCAACTGCTCCGCTTCGCCCTGTGGTGCATCGTGCCCTTCGCGGCGGTGTATTATCTCCTCAGCCGCAGCTTCATCCGCCTTGCCACGGCCAAGAAGGGCCTGAAAAAGGTCAAATATCAGGCTGGCAGGCTGCAAGCCTCCTCCGTCCGCTGGGCGCTGACCCGCAAGGAGCTGCTGCACCTGGGCAACAGCTCGGCCTATATGCTCAATGGCTGTTTGGGGGCCATCCTGGCGGTGGCCATGTCCGTGCTGGTGGCGGTGAAGGGGGAAAGTATCCTGCAAGGTTTGGCCGATATCTACGCCGGCGGCTTTGATATCCATGCGTATATCATGCCCTTCGCCTGCGTCATCGAGTGCCTCACCCTGTCCATGACCATCATTTCCGCCCCGTCCATCTCCCTGGAGGGCAAAAACCTGTGGATGCTGCAAAGCGCGCCCGTCAAGGCGGGGGATGTGCTGCTGGGCAAAGCCCTGGCCCATATGCTGGTGGCCGGGCCCGCCGCCCTGCTGTCCTCCCTGCTGCTGGCCCTGACGCTGCCCATGAAGGCAGCGGAGATCGCTTTGCTGTTCGTTCTGCCCCTGGTGCTGGTGGCCTTCATGGCCCTGCTGGGCGTCACGGTGAACCTGCGCTGGCCCCGGTTCGACTATACCAACGAGACTTACGTCATCAAGCAGAGCGCCAGCGTGACCATCACCATGTTCTCCGGCATGGGCCTGGTGATCCTGCCCTGCCTGCTCTATGTGCTCCTGCTGCGCAAGGTGCTTTTGCCCGCCGATATGCTGCTCATCGCCACGGTTGTGCTTGCCATCGCGGATTTTGTGTTGTATCATTATCTTACGCACGGGGCGCAGAAGGCCTTTGCGAATCTCAATCAGGATTGATCTCCATGCAGAAGAATCCGTTTTTGCCCGTCACAAAAGAAGACATGCTCCGGCGCGGCTGGGACGCGCCGGACTTTGTCTATGTCGTGGGGGAGGCCTATGTGGATCATCCCTCTTTCGGCCACGCCATCATCAGCCGCATCCTGGAGCAGGCGGGCTATAAGGTGGCCATGCTGTGCCTGCCGGATTGGCATACTTGTGAGGAGTTCAAGCGGTTTGGCCGTCCCAGGCTGGGTTTCCTGGTGACGGCGGGGGTCATCGACAGCATGGTCAATCACTACACCGCCGCCCGCCGCCGCCGTCATGACGACGTGTACGCTCCCGGGGGCCAGGGCGGCATGCGCCCGGACCGGGCGGTGACGGTGTACGCTAACCGCATCCACGAGGCCTATCCCGGCGCGCCGGTGCTCATCGGCGGGGTGGAGGCCTCCCTGCGCCGGTTCTCCCACTACGATTATTGGGACGACAAGGTGCGCCGCAGCGTACTGGTGGACAGCGCGGCCACGATCCTCATGTACGGCATGGGGGAGAAGAGCATCCTGGAATGCGCGGCGTGGCTGCGGGACGGCATGCCGCAGGAGGCTTTGTCCGCCATCCGCGGCATCTGCTACATGGCCAAAACCCCGCCTGCGGGCATCGACATGCTGCCCTCCCACGATGAAATCGTAAAGGATAAAAAGGCCTACGCCCGTTCCGTTATGCAGGAATATAACGAAGCTGATCCCATCCGGGGCCACGCCCTGTGCCAGCAGCAGGATACCCAGCGCTACGTGGTGCAAAATCCGCCGTCTCTGCTCCTGACCACGGCGGAGCTGGACGCCGTGTATGCTCTGCCCTACACCCGCCAGTATCATCCCATGTACGAGGCCCAGGGCGGCGTGCCCGCCTTGAATGAGGTGCGCTTTTCCATCAGCGCCGTGCGGGGCTGCTACGGAGCCTGCGCTTTTTGCGCGCTTACCTTCCATCAGGGCCGCATCATCCAAAGCCGCAGCGAGGAATCCCTGCTGGCAGAAGCCAAAATGCTGACGAAATTCCCCGATTTCAAGGGCTATATCCACGATGTGGGAGGTCCCACCGCCAATTTCCGCCAGCCATCCTGCCAAAAGCAATTGAAGCACGGCTGCTGTCCCAACCGCCAATGCCTGTTCCCCAAGCCCTGTCCCAATCTGACGGTGACCCACAAGGACTTTTTGCAAACCCTGCGCAAAATGCGCCAGCTGCCCGGGGTCAAAAAGGTGTTCATCCGCTCGGGCCTGCGGTTTGATTACATCATGGCCGATCCCCAGCGGGAGCAGGTCTTAAAGGAATTGTGTAAATATCACATCAGCGGCCAGATGAAGGTGGCTCCGGAGCACATCAGCGACAATGTGCTGCCCATGATGGGCAAGCCCTGCAACGCGGTGTTCGAGCAGTTCGGCGCGCTCTACGCCAAAACCAATGACAAGCTGGGTATGAAGCAATACCTGGTGCCTTATCTCATGAGCAGCCACCCCGGCAGCACCCTCCAGGACGCCGTGGATCTGGCCCTCTACCTCAAAAGCAAGCGCGTCCAGCCCGAACAGGTGCAGGATTTCTATCCTACCCCCGGCACCATCAGCACCGCCATGTACTATACCGGCATCGATCCCCGCACCATGAAGCCCGTCTATGTGCCCCGCACCCAGAAGGAAAAGGACATGCAGCGGGCCCTGCTGCAATGGAAAAACCCCAAGAACCACCCCATGATCCGGGAAGCCCTGCGCCAATGTGGCCGGGAGGATCTGATCGGCTTCGGGCCCCATTGCCTCGTGCCGCCGGGGAATGATTCGCAGCAAAGACAGCATAGAAAATATAGCAAATAATACTATTCCCTGATTAAAACAAGATACTAAAAACAGAAATTGGCAAACGCCCTCATCCGACCTCCCGATGGTCGGCCACCTTCCCCCGCTGCGGCAGG
>CACZLE010000020.1 GCA_902781945.1 uncultured Eubacteriales bacterium
CCTGTCATTGCTGACAGCAGCTTGCGCTTCGCTACACTTGGCGGTAACTACCCGTGGCAGGACTTTCACCTGCAAGAATTGTGCCATGCCCGGCACACCATAAAACCGGCTGGAAAACCCAGCCGGTTTATTCTATTACAGCAGAATGCAAAGCACGCCCCCGTCCCCTTCGTTAAGGATCTTGGTCAACGCGGCCCGCACCTTTTCCTGGGCGGCGGGCGGCATGCGGGTCAGCTTGGCGGCCAGGCCCTCCCGGATCAGGCTTTCCAGGCTGCGGCCAAAGAAATTGGTTTGCAGCAGGGCGTTTTCGTCCTCCTCCCAGGCGGTGCGCAGGCTGGCGGCAAAGTCGTCCGTCTGCTCCTGGGTGCCCAGTACGGGCGAAACCTCTGTTTCGATATCCGAGCGGATCAGATGCATGGCCGGGGCCTTGGCCCGGATGCGGATGGCGTAGCGCCCGCCCTGGCGGCTGACCTCGGGCTCAAAAAGCTCCACGTCGCTCATGGTGGGCGTCACCATGCCATAGCCCGTCTCCCCCGCCTCCCGCAGGGCGTCAGCGATGCGGTCATATTCCTTTTTGGCCGCCACCAGCTCCTTCATCAGCCGCAGCAGATGGCCGTCGCTTTCGATCTCCGCCCCGCACTGCTCGCTGAGGACGCGGTTGAAAAGCCCCTCCTTCAGCGGCAGGGTGAATTCCGCGCTGCCTTCCCCGTAGGTCAGGTCCTGCAGCTGGGGCAGCAGGGCGTATTCCGAATCGGCGAAGGCCGCCGCCGCCCGGCTGGCGTCGCACATGCGGCTGACGGGCTCCCCCGCCTGACGCACGCGCTCCACCAGATGGCGGGTGAGCCAATGGCCGTCGTCCAGGGCGGCGGCCCACTCCGGCACGTCGAACCGCAATTCCCGGATGGGAAAGGCGGAAAGCGCCTCCTGCAAAACCGCCTGCGCGTCCTCCGCCGTCAGCTCCTTGGCGGACAGCAGGGCCACGGGCACGTCATACTTTTCGCTGAGGGCGTCCCGCAGCTGCTGGGCGTCCCGGCTTTCCGGGGCGGAGGAATTGAGCACCACCGCGAAGGGCTTGCCCAGGGCCTTGAGCTCCCGGATCACCTGCTCCTCCGCGGGCACATAGGAGGCCCGGGGCAGCTCGGCCACAGTGCCGTCCGTGGTGACCACCAAGCCCAGAGTGGCGTGATCGGTCATCACCCGCCGGGTGCCCAGCTCCGCCGCCTCCTCAAAGGGGATCTCCTTCTCCGACCAGGGCGTGGCCACCATGCGGGCGCTCTCCCCCTCCTGGGTGCCCTGGGCGCCGCGGATCAGATAGCCCACCGAATCCACCATGCGCACCCGGGCCGACGCGTGATCGGGCAGCGTCACCGCCACCGCGCCATCCGAGGGCACGAAGCGGGGCTGGGTGGTCATGATGGTGCGTCCGGAGGCGCTTTGGGGCAATTCGTCCACGATGCGCTCCCGCTTGGGCCCCTGGGGGATCAGGGGCAATACAAGCGCGTTCATAAAATTGGTGATAAAGGTGCTTTTGCCCGAGCGCACCGGGCCCACCACGCCGATATACAGTTCTCCCTGGGTGCGTTCCGCGATATCCCGATAAAGGGGCGTAACCTGCGTCATGCTGCTTCCTCCTCATTCCATGCTAAGGCATCCTATGCGGAGAAAAGAAAAATCATGCCCGGCCCCTTGCAAAGCGCAAAAAATGGGAGTATGCTGTTTTTGTGCGCGTTGCACGGAGGTATTTTTGTATGCGTTCTTCCCGCTCCATGGATATGACCGAGGGCAATATCGCCCGGCAGCTTGTTTCCTTTGCCGCGCCCATGCTGCTCGGCCTCATTTTTCAGCAGCTGTACAACACGGTGGACACCATCGTGGTGGGCAATTTTGTCAGCGCCCAGGCTCTGGCCGCCGTGGGCACCACGGGCCCGCTGATCAATACGCTGCTGGGCTTCTTCAACGGCTTTTCCGCGGGCGCCACGGTGGTGATCGCCCGGGCCTTCGGCGCGCGAAGCCGCCGGGATGTACACGACGCGGTGCACACCACCATCACCGTCACGCTGCTGCTGGCCGTGGTAATCACCCTGGCCGGAGTGCTGCTGACCCCCACCCTTCTGCGGCTGATGCGGGCCCCTGAGGACATGGTGCCCGAGGCCACCACCTATCTGCGCATCTATTATATGGGCGTCAGCGGGCTGATGCTCTACAATATGGGCGCGGGCATCCTGCGGGCGGTGGGCGACAGCAAGCGGCCCCTGTATTTTCTCATTTTTTCCGCCCTGGTCAACACGGCGGGAGATCTGCTGTTCGTGCTGGCGTTCCACATGGGCGTGGCGGGCGTGGCCTACGCCACCATATTGGCCCAGGGGCTATCTGCCCTGCTGATCCTGTGCGTGCTGATGCGCTCCGACGGCATCCATCAATTGAAGCTGCGCGAACTGCACATCCACGGCAAGACCCTGAAAAAGATCGTCTCCATCGGTCTGCCCACGGCCATCCAGAGCGCCATCACGGCTTTCTCCAACGTGTTTGTGCAATCCTACATCAACGTGTTCGGCTCCTCCTGCGCGGCGGGCTGGTCCATCTACGGCAAGCTGGACCAGTTTGCCCTTCTGCCCCTGCAGGCCATCAGCATGGCCAACGCCACCTTTGTGGGCCAGAACCTGGGGGCGCTGAACATCCCCCGGGCCAAGCAGGGCATCCGCATGGCGCTGCTCATCGGCATGGGCTGCACCGCCGTGCTGATGGCTCCGCTGATGCTGTTCGCCAGGCCGCTGCTGAGCCTTTTCAACCAGCAGGAGGAGGTGCTCTACTACGGCAGGCTCTTTGTGCTGTGGATCAGCCCCTTCTATCTGTTCGCCTGCGTGAACGACATTCTGGCGGGCGCGCTGCGGGGCGCGGGCGAATCCCTGGCCACCATGATCAGCATGCTGATGAGCTTCGTGGTGATCCGGCAGATCTACCTTTTCGTCATGTCCCGCCTGACCACCAGCGCCGTGCTGACAGGCCTGGGATATCCGCTGGGGTGGTTATTATGCACCATCGCTTTGGTGGGCTGCTACAAGCTGATCCCCTGGGAGGACAAGCAGCGGGCGCGGCAAAGCTGAGAAAGCGCTTTTCATTATTGGGCATTTGTGGTATACTGATATGGGGCCTTGTGGCCCGAAAGGAGATATTTTATTTTGGGAACTGCGAAATTTGCCGTATTTGTTGATTTGGAAAACTGCGGCGCGAAAGTGGATACCCTTTCCAATATATTGGAAAAGGTCAAGATCCGCGGGGATATATTGCTGGGCAAGGTGTATGGATATACGGATCGTTTCAGCGATCTGAAAGAGATTTTGCTTTCCAACACCTTTACCGTCGTCCCCTCCCTGCGCTACGGCGTGGCGCAAAAGAACAACGCCGATATTATGCTGGTCATCGACGCCCTGACCACGGCCTATTCCAACCCTTTGATCGACAGCTTCTGCATCGTATCCGGCGACAGCGATTATGTGCCGCTGGTGGGCACGCTGAAGGGCATGGGCAAATTCGTGCTGGGCATCAGCCGCAGCGAGGCGGCCAGCAGCATTTTTATCAACGCCTGCAACGAGTTTCAGTTTTTGGAGACCGTGGGCGTCACCCAGCGCCGTCCCACCCGCAGCAAGGGTAAAAAAGCGCCCCTGGAGGACGATACCGGGGACGAGGAAGCGCTGTGCAAGCTGATCGAGGGTATCCTGGGCGAGGCCGAGGAGGACGAGATGTACGCCAGCGAGCTCAAGGGCGTGCTGCTGCGCCTGCGGCCCCAGTTCAACGAAAAGAACTACGGCTGCGGCACCTTTGGAAAGCTTTTGAGCAAGCTGAGCGGCAAGTATGGCACCTTCCGCATGCGCAACGACAGCTACAACGTGATGGTGAGCCTGACCCCCGACGCCAACGCCGGCGGCTCGGAGGGCACCCAGGCCCTGAACCGGGATACCTGGCGCACGGCCTTCGCCGCTCAATTGCAGCGGTATAAGGACGACGGCTTCGAGCGTATCAATCCCTCCATCCTTAAGGCCGACATCACCAGCGCCTATCCCGACTTTACCGAAAAGAGCATCGGCTTCCGCCGGTTCTCGGACGTGCTGAAGCAAATGGAAAAGGACGGCATGCTGGCGCTGGAGATGGATTCCCAGCGGAACATGCTGATCAAAATGCTGTAAAACCCAATTGGAGGTATAAAAAAATGGAAGTCACCAAGAAAATGTCCATCCGCGAGGTGCTTTTGATCAATCCCGGCACCGCCCGCATCTTCATGGAATTCGGCATGCATTGCCTGGGCTGCCCCCACGCCACCGCCGAAAGCCTGGAGGATGCCTGCGCCGTGCACGGCACCAACGCGGACGAATTGGTGGATCAGCTGAACGCCTACATCGACGAGGCCAAGGCCTGAGGGAACCATCCAAACAGCAGCCTCCCCCGAAGCAAACCGGGGAAGGCTGTTTGTGCGTTTAATGACATAGAATATTTATCATCGTTTAAAGGGAGAGCAAGGAAAATGAAACGCATCGTTCTGACCGGCGGCGGCTCCGCAGGCCACGTGACCCCCCATCTGGCGCTGCTGCCGCACCTGCTGAAAGCGGGCTACGAGGTGCATTACATCGGCACGGAAAACGGCATTGAGCACGGCATGATCGCCCAACTGGACGGCGTGACCTATCACGCGGTGAAAAGCGGCAAGCTGCGCCGCTATTTCGACTGGAAAAACTTCACCGATCCCTTCCGGGTCATCGCGGGCGCCTTTCAGAGCGCCCACCTGATGCGCAAGCTCAAGCCCGACGTGTGCTTCTCCAAGGGCGGCTTCGTGTCCGTGCCCGTGGTCATCGGCGCGTGGCTGAACCACGTGCCCACCCTGTGCCATGAAAGCGACCTGACGCCGGGCCTGGCCAACAAGATCTGCTCCAAATTTGCCCAGAAGATCGCCACCACCTTCCCGGAATGCGCGGAAGCCCTGGCCCCCAAGGGCGTGTTCACCGGCACGCCGCTGCGGCCCGAGCTGTTCAGCGGCAGCCGGGAAAAGGGCCTGCAGATGGCGCATTTTACGGCGGATAAGCCCGTGCTGCTCATGATGGGCGGCAGCCTGGGAGCCCAGAGCGTCAACGAGGCCCTGCGGGCCGCGCTGCCCAGGCTTTTGCCGGTGATGCAGGTGTTCCACCTGTGCGGCAAGGGCAATATCGACGAGAGTTTGAACGGCCTGGCGGGCTATTATCAGGTGGAATTCCTCAGCAAAGAACTGCCCGACGCCATGGCCGCCGCCGACCTGATCCTCTCCCGCGCCGGGGCCAACGCCTTGTGCGAATTCCAGGCCCTGGGCAAGCCCATGCTGCTGATCCCCTATCCCAAGGGAGCCAGCCGGGGCGACCAGATCCTGAACGCCGCCTCCTATGAAAAGCGCGGCCTGGCCCGGGTGATGGCCCAGGAGAACATGACCAGCGACAGCCTGGCGGACGCCCTGCTGGACCTGCTGAAAAACGGAAACAGCCTGCGGCAAGCCCTGCATGACGCGCCCCCTGCGGACGGCACCCAGGCGGTGCTGCGGCTGATTGAGGAAATACAGAAGAAATAAACGGAGGAACAGGGATGAACTGCCCCATTGCGGACAAGGGCTGCGGCGGCTGCCGGGACATCGGCGCGCGCTACGGCGACCTGCTGAAAGCGAAAAACGCGGCCTTCCAGCGGCTGTTTCCCGGCGCGGAGCCCATCGTGGGGGCGGAGAATCCCCGGGGCTACCGCAACAAGGTGCTGCGCAGCTTTGCCAACGGCAAAAGCAGCCTATACCACGGCATTTACCGGGCGGGCACCCATCAGATCGTATCCGTCCGCCGGTGTCTGATCGAGGACGAGCGGGCTAACGAGATCGCCAATATGGCCCTGGAACTGCTGGAAAAGCGCGGTCTGCCCGCTTACCGGGAGGACTTTCACAAGGGTGTGCTGCGGCACATGCAGGTCCGCAGGGCCACCAGGAGCGGCCAGGCCCTGGTGACGATCATCACCGGCGGCGAGGACTTTCCCGGCGGGAAGGAATTCGCCGCGGAATTGATGGAGCGCTGCTCGGACGTGAAGGGCGTGATCCACAACATCAATCCCCGGGGCGACAGCGCCGTGATGGGTTATCACAGCCACGTGCTGGCGGGCCGGGACGAGATCTGGGACACGTTAGGCGGCCTGCGGGTGTGTCTGACCAGCCGCAGTTTTTATCAGGTGAACACCGCCCAGGCGGAGAAGCTCTATGCCCGGGCCATCGAGTGGGCGGGGCTTTCCCCTGCCGATAGGGTGCTGGACGCCTACTGCGGCGTGGGCCTCATCGGTCTGCTGGCGGCAAAAAAAGCGGGCCGCGTGACCGGGATCGAGATCGTGCCGGACGCCATCGCCTGCGCGAAAAAGGCCGCGAAGGTCAACAAAATCGACAATATCGAATTTCTGTGCGGCGACGCCGGGAAGGCCCTGAACGGCAAGGAAATCAAGCCCGACGTGGTGTTCATGGACCCGCCCCGGGCGGGCTGCTCCAAGGAATTTCTCCAGCAGGTGATACAGGCCGCGCCGGGCCGCATCGTGTATATCAGCTGCAATCCCCAAACCCTGCGGCGGGACGTGGACCTGCTGCAAAGGGCCGGATACCGGATGGAAAAGGCGCAGCCCTATGATCTGTTTCCGTATACGGATCATGTGGAGACGGTGGTATTGATGTCACGGGTTAAGGACTGACCGCTGAAATAGTGCCGTATTTCCGGGCTTTCCGGGCACTTGACCGTCAGAGTCGAAGGGCAATTGAGCAGGCGGTTTAGATGTCATAAGGTTGAGTTAGTGGTTTAGATGTTTTTGCGGCAGGGTTGAGTTAGTGATTTAGATAACAGAAGCTTGTGGCTGTAGATTGGATGTCGGCGCGACAACGCAGGATTGTGGAGAAATAATGATGATCAAGACAGATCGACTATCAATAAGACGAGTTCGCACTGATGACTGGACAGCAATTCAAGATATATGGGCAGATGCAGCAAAATCCATTTATGCGCAATATGACAAGCCTAATGATTTGGATGACCAGTCTGTTTTCCTCAGAATTTCAAAGTGGGCTTCCTTTGCGAATAGCGATGAGCACATATTCGTTGCGGTTTGTTTGCAAGACGTAGTAATCGGATATGTAGCTTTTAATATAAGGGAAACCGGTTACGAGATGGGATACTGTTTCCATTCGGATCATCATGGAAAAGGATATGCAAGGGAGAGCATTTCCGCAATTCTTGATGTAATGAAAGACAGAGGCGCAATCAGTATTACAGCAGGAACTGCCTTAAATAACATTCCATCCGTTAGGCTGTTGACATCTCTTGGGTTTAGGCAGACTGGAACAGAGAAAGTTTCATTCTACAAGGACGATGAGGGCAATGCCATCATATTCGAGGGCGGTATCTATGAACTTCATTTGTGCAAATAAACAACTTCCAGTTTTGAGAGGCCAGTGATATGACCGAAACAGAACTTTATAAAGAACTTGGAGCCCTGACAAAGGACAAGGACAGATGGCAGGAGAGCATCCCCTATGTTTCCTCTCTCCTCACCCATGACTCCGTAAAGATACAGGCCAAGGTCCTCTGGCTGCTGGGTGAGATGGGCCTCATCTACCCTCAGTCCGTGCAGGACGTTGTTCCACCCATCGCTTCCTTCCTTGACAGCCCGGAGCCGCTTTTGCGTGAGCGTGCTGTGAACGCTCTCGGCAGGATCGGGCGGGGCTGCTATCCTGTGATCGAGCCGTATTGGGATGGTCTATTCCGCTTCGCCTCGGATGAGGCATCGAAGGTCCGGTTGGCGTTTATCTGGGCATCAGAAAATATTGCCACTAACGCGCCTGACATTTATGAGAATCATATGCCGGTGTTTGAGAAGCTCCTGCATGATACGGATGACAAGGTTCGGATGGAAGCGCCGGAGATCTTCCGGGTGCTCGGCAAGCGCAGGCCTGAGTTCGTCAGACCATATCTGGAGCAGCTGCGGCAAATATCGGAAATAGACGAGAATCGTGTAGTAAGAATCCACTGTTTTGGTGCGATCAAGGCGACCGAATTAAAGTAGAAAAGTAAGACACACAGAGGCTTCCACACCGCCGTCACCAGCGGCAGGAATCGAAACAATGAGAGGTATTGCATGGCAAATATAGAGTTGGTTCCGTTGGAGCAGACCGACCGGGAGCAGTTTATCAAAGACAATCAGGAAGCGTTCAACTACGGCGCTCTGGAAGAGTTTGGACGCAGGGACGATCACTTCGAGGAAGACGGAGAAATCATCTCCCGCGAGACAATTGAGAAATCCATTGACGGCGGGGAGGCTTACCGCATCATGCAGGACGGCAAGCCGGTCGGCGGTGTTGTGATAAAAGTTGATGGTGAGCGCGGCGATCTTGATCTGTTGTTTGTTTCTCCGCACGTCCACAGCAAGGGCATCGGCTATGCCGCTTGGTGCGCGGTGGAAAAGCTGCACCCGGAGGTTACCGTCTGGGAGACCGTCACGCCGTATTTTGAGAAGCGGAACATTCATTTCTACGTGAACCGCTGCGGCTTTCACATCGTGGAGTTTTTCAACAGCCACCATCCTGATCCCAATGATCCGGATATGTCAGAGCAGGCGGATGAACAGTTCCCCGACGGAATGTTTAGGTTCGAGAAGAGGCTGAAATGAGGACTAACCAAGGCTCCCACACTGCCATTATCGACGACGGTGAAGGATCCTTGTTTTATGCCTCAATAAGGTAAAAAAGCCATGCAAAGAACGGAAAATGTGGAATTGACCGTGCTGTGCCTGATCACGGACGGGAAGAAGATGCTGCTGCAAAACCGAGTGAAGCGGGATTGGCAGGGCTATACCCTGCCCGGCGGACACGTGGAGCCGGGCGAATCCTTTGTGGACGCGGTGAAGCGGGAAATGCGGGAGGAAACCGGGCTGGAGATCCAGCATCCCCGGCTGGTGGGCGTCAAGCAGTTTCCCATCAAGAACGGGCGCTACGTGGTGCTGCTGTTCAAGGCGGAGGAATTCACGGGCCAGGTGATCTCCTCCGAGGAAGGGAAAATGGAATGGATCACCCCGGAGGAGCTCCCGAGCCTGCGCACCGTGGACGATTTTGACGCCCTGCTGCGGGTGATGAACGACCCGGAGCTGACGGAATTCCAATATCTGGTGGACGGGGATCGCTGGGACGCGGTGATCCGGTAAAGGACCGCCAATTCTTGCCTCTTTTGCCAACATCTGATCATTGACCGGACGCGGCGCTTGGTTTACAGTACAGGCAGACCAAGCTGCAAAAGAGGTGAAGAGAATGAAAAGGTTCCTTTGGCTGCTGACGGCCCTGCTGCTCTGCGCGGGCGGCATGGCGGAGGAAAACCCGCTGACCCTGCGGACGGATTACACCCTGGCCCAGGGCCGGGCGACCCTGTACTGGCTGGACAGCGGCCACGGCGCTCCCTATACCCTGTATTATACCCTGATGGACGAAACGCCGGACAGGCAGGCGGAATACTGCCGGATGGGCATACTGGAGCGCAGCTGCACCCTGGATCACCTGGTCCCCGGCGGCGCCTATTGGATCGTGCTGACAGATCAGGCGGGACACAGCGACGAAATGGTGCTGGAACTGCCCGAGGCCGAGCCCTTTGCGGATGGCAAGCTGACCGCCCGCCATATTTCCTGCGGGGCGGCCCTGCGGAGCCGGCCCGTCTATTGGCAGACTAACCAGGACATCCGCAGCGAAAACAGGCTCTATGCCTCCGAGATCCTGGAAAACATGGGCATGACGGAATACGGCGTCCGGTTCTTTCTGGGATATCCCGAATTGAAAGAGCCGCGGGGCTATCACACGCTGCTGGTGTTCCGCGCGCCCGGCGGCTTTGCGTGCTCCTACTATCTGGGACAGATCGTCTATGAAAGCGGCGGCGCGCCCTCCATCAAAATGTATTGGCCCTTCCTGGGCAACGAGTTCTTTGAATATCTCTACGAATGGACGGGCAGCATCCCCGCGGGCACCTACACGATAGACTGCTACTTCAACGGCATGGCCGCTGCCAGCACGAGCTTTGAGCTGTATTAAAAAACGCTCCCAAGATTGGGAGCATTTTTTATTGCTCATTCCAGGTGAGCTCCGCGTCCATCAGGTGAATGTAATCGTAGCCATCCTCCTGATAGATCTCAAAGCGTCCGCATACGGTGATCTCCGTGCCGAAATCGGGATAATCCACGGGCCACAGGTGGTCGCCCGCCCACACGAATTCCACGCCCATGGAGCAGCAGCCCGTGCTGTCGGAGATCTGCACCGACTGATAGACCCGATCCAGGGTCATATCCTCAAAATAATCGAACCAGCCGGTGACGCGGACGATCTTGCCCACATAGTTTTCCGGGGACAGGTTCATATCGTAGATCTGCGCATAGGCCACCACGTCGCTGAGGCCCGACAGATCCACGTCGATTACCTGCTCCGAAAGGGCCGCCGGGGGCAGCAGGGCAAGCAGCAGAACGAAACAAACAATCTTTAATCTTTTCATTCTGTGATCTCAATGGTGGCGTTGCTGATGACGGAGCTGGCGATCACGCCCCGCAGCTTCACCGAGGTGCCGATGGCGGGCATGGTGGCTTCGCTGCTGAAGCCCGTGGTCCAATAGCCGTCATAGTAGGGGTCCTGGATGTTTTCCAGATCGTAGATGCGGCCATAGGCGGTGGCTTCCCGGCCTTCAAACTGCTCGGGATGGGTGTTGATGCTGGCCAGCTGCACATACTCCAGGGTATGGCTCATGGTGAGCATATCGATATCGGCGGTGGGGCCGGTGTACTTGGTCAGGGTATTGACCTTGGCTTCGTCGATCCAATACTTGTCCAGGGCGGCGTCATTGCCCCGGAAAACGCCGGTGACCTCCACCAGGGAGCCGTTGGCGGGCAGATTGGAGGTATCCGCGATATTCAGCTCCCACTGCCAGTCGCAGCACTTGGTCTGATCCAGCACGCCCCACACATAATAGCGGTTGATCCCGCTGTAAGCGTCCTCGATGGTGGTGAACACGCCGCGCTTGGAGACGGATTTTCCGTCGTACTGGGTGGCGTAATCATTCTGGAAAATGTTCTGATAGAGGGTATATTCCGCCTGGTTGATCACCGTGGGAATGGAGCTGGTGGTCTCCGCCAGGGGCGCGGCTTCCTTCTTTTCACCGCAGGCGCTGAGCAGCAGCACAGCCGCCAGCAGCAGGCAAACAAGAGCGATTCTTTTCTTCATGGAGTTTTTTCCTTTCGGTTTATTTTCTGACAGCGCCGCGAACAGCGTCAAACAGGCAGAACAGCAGGAAGGCGGCCAGGTCGATGGCCACGATGGTGGAGCCCACGGGGGTGCTTTGCACGATGGACACCAGGATGCCCGTCAGGGCGCAAATCACAGAAAGCACCGCGGAGCAGATGGTGACGGACTTGAAGCTCTTGAACACCCGCATGGCGGACATGGCCGGGAAGATGATCAGGGCCGAGATCAGCAAGCTGCCTACCAGGTTCATGGCCAGCACGATGATGACGGCGATGACCACGGCGATGAGCAGGTTGTAGGCCTCCACCCGGGTGCCGCTGGAGCGGGCGAAGTTTTCATCGAAGGTGACGGCAAAGATCTTGTTGTAAAACAGGATGAAGATGGCCACCACCACCACGGACAGGGCGATGCAGAGCCACACTTCCGTCTGGGACAGGGTCAGAATGGAGGTGGAGCCGAACAGCGTGGAGCAAACGTCGCCGGACAGATTGGCCGAGGCGCTGAAAAGGTTGAGCAGCAGATAGCCGATGGCCATGGTGCTCACCGAGATCAGCGCGATGGCGGCGTCGCCCTTGATGCGGCTGTTCTGGCCCGCCCGCAGCAGCAGGATGGCGCACAGGATGGTGACGGGCATGGTGAAAAGCATGTCGTCCGCCAGATGCAGCACGCCCGCCACAGCCATGGCCGCGAAGGCCACGTGGGACAAGCCGTCGCCGATGAAGGAAAAGCGCTTGAGCACCAGGGTGACGCCCAGGAGCGAGGAGCACAGGGCGATGAGCACGCCCACGATCAGCGCATAGCGCACAAAGGGAAACTGCAAATACATCTGAATGGTCTCAAGCATGGCCCTCATCCCCTTCCTCCGCCAGGAAGCGGCTGCCAATGGCGCTGTGGCGGTATTCCTCCGTGGGACCGAAGAACATGGTGGCGCCCACGTGGAGGATCTTGTTGGCATAATGGACGGCGGCGCCGATATCATGAGAGATCATGATGATGGTGACACCCTCATGGTTGAGCTGCTCGATAAGGCTGTACATTTCCGCCGTCACCTTGGGGTCCAGGCCCGCCACGGGTTCATCCAGCAGCAGCAGCTTCTGGGTGGCGCACAGGGCACGGGCCAGCAAGACCCGCTGCTGCTGACCGCCGGACAATTCCCGATAGCAGCGCTTGGCGAACTGGGTGACGCGCATGCGCTCCATATTCTTCCGGGCCAACTCCTTTTCCGCCGGACCGTAGAAGGGACGGTTTCCCACCCGGGCCTGGCAGCCGCTGAGCACGATCTCCCACACGGTGGCGGGAAAATCCCGCTGCACCTGGGTCTGCTGAGGCAGATAACCCACCTCGTTATTGCGCAGGCCGTCGCCGAAGGTGATGGAGCCGCCCAGGGGCTTTTGCAGCCCTAAAATAGTTTTCATCAGGGTGGATTTGCCGGAGCCATTCTCGCCCACGATGCACAGATAATCTCCCTGATCGATGCTGAAATTCACATTCTGACGGATCACGTGGCCCTCATAGCCCAGGGCCAGATCCTTGACTGTCAACTGTGCCATGTTCTCGCCTCCATCATTCCGCGTCCAGGGCCTGCGCAAAGACCGCCAGATTCTTTTCCATGACGCCCAGATAGGTGACGCCCTCGCTGATGGCCTTGGCCGTGGTGCCCTGCATGCTGTCCACGGTGAGCACCTGCTGGTTTTTGTCCGCGGTGCTCTGCACGATGGTCTCGGCAATGCGGTGGTCGGTGCCCTCGATGGTCAGCACGGCGGGCAGCTGCAATTCGTTGGTCTTTCCCGCCAGAAAAACGATGGTCTGGAAGCTGGCTTCGGTCTCGGCGGAGCAGCCGGAGAAAGCGGCGTAATAGTTCAGGTCATAGTCGTCCGCCAGATAGCGGAAGGGGAAGCGATCCCCGAACAGGATGGTGTCGTAGGCAGCTTTGGCCCGCATATCGGCATACCGGGCATCCAGTTCCTGAAGCTGCGCAATATAGGCGGCTGCGTTGGCCTGATAGGCCTCCGCATTCTCCGCGTCCAGCTGGCACAGAGCATCCGCGATGGCCTGGGTGAACAGCTGAGCGTTGCGCAGGGACAGCCACACGTGCTCGTCGTATTCGATTTCGTCCTCGTCGTGGTCGTACTCTTCTCCCTCCGCTTGCATGCCTTCCACCAATTCTTCTTCCTTGGCGGCCTCGCCCAGGATCTCCATCAGGCTGAGCGCGATCTGATCCTGATTGATCAGGTGTTTCTGGGCGTCCTCCACCCATTCGTCGGATTCGCCGCCCACATAGATAAACAGGTCGCAGCTGGCCACCCGCAGGATATCCTGGGCGGTGGGATTGAAGGAATGCAGATCCACGCCGCTGTCCATGAGCAGGATCAGTTCCGCGTCGCTGTTATCCCCCAGCACCTGCCGGGTCCAATCGTAGAGCGGGAAGGTGGCGGCCACGATGGTGATTTTCTTTTCCGCCAGGGCAGGCGCAAACAGGCTGGCGGTCAAAAGGGCCAGCAGAAGCAATAAAGCTGTGATTTTTTTCATAATTGTCTCCTTTTCGATCAACTGAAAATGGGCATAAAAATACAAGGCGATGCCGCCGACCCGTTTCCGGTCGGCCATCCCTTGCCCCTCAGTCAATCGTCCAGGCGAATCTTCCACCCCACCAACGTACCGTGGGCCGCGCGCCGGGGCGCGATCTGCGGCAGGCAAAGCTGCCCCAGAAGCCGCAGCGCAAACAGAGCCGCCAACGCGGGCAGCAACGCCACAAGGCCATGCAGCACCCGCTCGACCCGCGCCAGAAGGATGCAGATCAGGCAGCATTCGCCGGTGCACACATGGTTGGCCGCACGGACGATACAGACGGAAGAAAACAGCAGCGACATGATCAGCAGCGCGCACAGAAGCAGCGCCACGGTTCTTCTCATGATCCGCATGGCTTTTTCCTCCTTTCCGGGCTTCATCCGTTATTCATCCTGTATTTTATCACAGAATCCCAGGATGTCAACCTTTTAAGCCGAGCGCAATGGTCGGGATTGTGTAAAATAATTGTAAACACAAGCGCCTCCGGCTCAAACCGGAGGCGATCCCAGCAATTATTTCGCAAAATCCACAAATTCTTCTGGAATAAGGGCGTAATCCACCGCGGACTGCCACCGGCCCAGCTGATCCTGCCAGCTGTTTTCCCGGACGCCCAGGCGGCGAAAGCCCAGGCGCTCATAGACGTGCTGGGCGCGGGTATTATTGAGGTTGGTATCCAGCGTGATGCGTGCCATGCCCCGATGAAACAGGGCGCGTATCAGCAGGGAAAGGATCACCTTGCCCAGGCCCTTTTCCTGCATGTCGGCTTCGCAGATCTTGATGCCGATCTCGGCTTCCCCTTGGGACTGCACCCGATAGCTGCATTCGCCGATCAGGCGGCCCTGATATGCGATGACCAGACGGCGGCGGGTATCGTCGGTATCGGTGGAGATCTGCGCGGCGATCTTTTCCTCCGTTGTCCCCAATCCAAGGGGAAAGCCCGCGTGGGCCATCACCGCGCCGTCGTTCCACCAGGCCGCCAGCTGTTCGCAGTCTGAGGCCTCGGCGTTGCGGATCTCCAGGTCGCCATATACGATACGCATGTTTTATTCCTCGATCAGCGTCACGTCGGGCAGGTCGCTTTTCCGCTCCCGGGCCACCCGCAGGGCATGCAGGCGCTGGACCCGCTGGCTGACCCGATGGCCGGTCAGGGCCTTGCTGCGGTAGCGGTCCAGCAGCATGCGGGAGCCCACAGCCACGGGCAGGGCAGCCACGGCCCCGCCGCCCGCCGCGATGACGGCGGCCCCCGCGCCCATGGCGGCGCCGGTCTTGATCATGCGGTAGGCCGCGTCGCTGGTGGCGGCCACGCCGGTCTTTTTGCCCATCAGCACCCGGCAGCCCTCGGTGACCGCGATGACGGAAAAGGGCAGCACGCTGCTGACGGTCTCCAGGGTATCGGTGACGATGCCGGTATCCTCCAGCAGACCCAGGTCCACGCTGACGTTATCCGCCAGGGACAGCCCGGCGGACACGGCGTCCACCACGGTATCATGACGGCGCTTTTTATATCGTTCCACCAATTCCTTAAAGGACGGCATGGTTTTCACCTCCCGATGAGCTTGAGCACAGTGACCACGATCCAGGACACGCACAGGATGCCCACCATCCAGGTGGCCTGGCGCAGGATCTGGCCCAGGCCCATTTTCTGCGGCTTCTTTTCGGCCTCTTTCAGGGTCTTTTCCAGGGATTCCAGGCGTTTTTTCAGCTGCTTGATTTCGTCCTGGCTGTCGCTCGCCTCCGCCTTGCGGTCCTTTTCCTGGCGCAGCACCTTTTCCTCCAGCATGGTCAGCTGGGCGCTGGCGCTGTCCACGTCCCGGCGCAGGGCGCTCTGATCCTCGCTCAGGCCCTCCACCACCAGCGTCATTTCGCTGGTGAATTCCTCCACGGCCTGGTTCATATCCTTGCCCTTGAGGCTGGCGAAGGTATTCTCGATAAAATCGCGCGCGCCGCGAACAAGGCCCGGCTTTTTGCCGGATGCCTCCTCCGCGGCGGGCAGATGCTGATCCCTCGGGATCAGTTCATTTTCTTTTTCGGTCATTTTTCCTTATACCATAGTAATCCCCATGGCCGCCTGCTCGTCATGATAGCGCTCCAGCAGGGCCTTGATGCGGTTGTAGGGGTTCAAAAGCCCGTGCAGGGACCGATCATGGTTCAGCGTGGCGATCAGATAGGAGATATACTTGCTCATGTCCGCCTGGACGAACCAGGGCTCCTCCTGGATCTCCGGCGCGCAGTAGGTCAGATTGGTGGAGATCACCTTGGTGATCAGGCCTTCCTCCCAGGCCTTGCGGAACATTTCCGGACCGGAGGAGAAGAAGGCGAAGGTGGGCAGGGCGTAGATGCGATTGGCCTTGCGGGCCTTGAGCTCCCGGCAGACGTCCAGCATGGAATCGCCGGAGGCCAGCATGTCGTCCACCACCAGGATATCCTTGCCCTCCACGTCGGCGCCCAGGTATTCGTGGGCTACGATGGGGTTGCGGCCATTGACGATGGTGGTGTAATCGCGGCGCTTGTAGAACATGCCCATATCCAGGGAAAGAACGGAAGAATAGTAGATGTTGCGCTGCATGGCGCCCTCGTCGGGGCTGACCACCATCATATGCTGCTTGTCCATGCGCAGATCCTTTTCAGACTTGCACAGGGCCTTGAGCATCTGGTAGGTGGGCATGACGTTTTCAAAGCCGATGAGGGGCACGGCGTTGACCATGCGGGGATCGTGGGCGTCGAAGGTGATGATGTCCCGGATGCCCATATTGACCAGCTCCTGGAGACCCAGGGCGCAATCCAGGCTCTCGCGGGTGGTGCGGCGGTGCTGACGGCTTTCATAGAGCATGGGCTCGATCACCGTGACGCGCTTGGCCTTGCCGGCGATGGCGGAGATGATGCGCTTGAGGTCCTGGAAATGATCGTCGGGAGACATGGGCACTTCCTGCCCGTACATTTTATAGGTAACGTTATGGGCGCACACATCCACGATGATGTACACGTCCAGACCGCGGACGCTCTCGCGCAGCACGGCCTTGCCTTCACCCGTGCCAAAGCGCGGGCAGGCGCTCTTGATCAGGAAGGTATCGCGGTTTACACCCGGGCTGGTGTAATACTCCTCATCCTGCATTTCCTGCAGGCTGTGCCATTTGAGCAGCCACTGATTGATCTTTTCGCCGATCTTCTCGCAGCCGGGCATGGCGATGATGCCAAGCGGGCCGACTGGTACGCTGGTCGGGTCCTTTTCCCATGTGGTCAGCAACCTGGTCATGATTTTTCCTCCCCTGTAACGGCGTATTCTTACTGTCGGCTTCTATTATACACAAAATCCAGTCGCAAGAAAAGCATATTATCAGCATTTAAGAACAAATTTTGCAAACTCACAAATTTTGTTCGCTTTTTTAGTCGATAAATGCCAAATTTACGCGGGGATAGGTCACTTCCTGCCCCTGCTCGGAGAGGAAGGTGTATGTGCCGTTCATGGTGCCGTACAGGGTGACCAGGGTATCGGGATCGGCGGAGACGGGGGTGTCGCTCAGGGCGATGAGCAGATTTTTGAAGTTGCTGCCGCTTTTGTCGGTGGCGAAGGTCACCACCCACTCGCTTCCGTTCTCCTGCACGTCCGTCACATAGCCCTTATAGCGCAGCACGCGGCCCTCGTAGCGCTCGGGCGAGCGGCTGATATTGGCGTAATCGGGGCTGATGGAGGTATCGCGCACCGTCTGGCGGCGCTGGCCGTCGTCCATCTCCCGGCGGATGACGTAGCTGAATACCTTGGTGTCGTAATCCTTTTTGGTGAAGGTCATCTGGATCTGGTATTCTCCCTCCCGGGCGGTATCCACAGTGAAGGAGAAGGTGCGGTTGTTGCCGGTCTTTTTGGTTTGCAGTTCGTTGTTGACCACCATCTGGATGGTAACGCCCGTCATGGTGGTGCCGGAAACCTTGAAGGAATCGGTGGTGAAGACCTCCGGGAAGGGAGCAGTGAAGCTCACCGGCAGGGCGGTGGGGTCATACTCCACGGAAAAGGTCTCGCTGGTGTCCTGCTCGTTCTCCGTGCCCTCGCCATAAGCGGCGCTGACGATGACGTTATACAGGTCCTTGCCCGGCAGGGTGACGTCAATCAAAAACGCGCCCTTGGCATCCGCCGTGGTGGAAAACACCTTGCTTTTACTGCTTTGCAGCGCGGCATAGGCGGCCACGACCGATGCGCCCGGGCGCGTCGTCCCCTTGATGGTGAAGGTGTCGCTGTTGGTGCTTTCCGGGGGCGGAGCGCTGAAGGCCAAAGTCAACAGCGCTTCCGGGGCCTCGGTCATGGTGACGAAGGAGATGGAATTCTGGATGCGGTTGAGGGCGCTGATATCGCCGGAGGTGACGTTGCGCCCCACCACCCGCATATCGATGGTCAGGGTATAGCCATTGCGGATGGTGCGCCGCCATTCCCCGCGCCAGGCCACCTTGCCGTCGATCTTGCGGGCGTAGCGGACCATGAGGAACCGGCCCTGCTCGTCGCCAAAGTTTTTCCATTCACAGCTGTCAAAGGAATAATCCGTCTTGCTGTAAAAGGTGCCGTTGGTGTGGCTGGCGCGGTAGGTGGCGCGGGTGGCGGGCGTCTGCTCGTTGATGTCGTAATACTCCTTCGCCGGCGCGTCCTGCACAGCGGTGATCACCAGGGTGCGCCCATAGGCTTCGTCATAGGCCCACACCAGCACGCCGTCCTGATTGAAGTAATCCAGCATGCTTTCGGGCGTATGGCCGATGGTGGCCAGAAAATCAGCGTACTGATTGACGGTCTGGGGCGTGATCTGCACCAGGTATTCATCCAGCGGGATATCCACCAGCATGAACAGTTTGCCGAACTGATAGCTGTCCGCCGACGCCGGCAGGGCTGCGAGCAGCAGTGCCAGGATCAGCAGCAGCGCATATATTTTTCGCATATGCGCGACCTCCCGATTGCAAAGGTACACGCTTATTTTAGCATAGATTCACGGTTTGGGCAACGCTCAAAATGTAAATCTATTGTGAAAACGGATTATTCCTCAAATTTCAGCGTGATGGGCGCGTTGCTGGTGCGGACGTTCAGGCGCTTGTCGCCCCCCGCCCGGTTGCCCAGCAGGTTGCTGCCGTTGCTGGTGGAGGAGGACACGGTATACTCCGCCGCGTCGCCCTTGAGGGTGCCGCTGACGGCCCCGTTGCTGGTCTTGAGGATGTAATCGGGGGCCGATACGCCCTCCAATTCGATCTTGCCGTTGCTGGAAGACAGGCTCACGCGGCCCTCCACGGTGCTGTCCTTGACGGTGACGCTGCCGTTGCTGTTGACGGCCTCCAGGTCCTCCCGGATATAGAGATCGGACAGGGTGACCCGGCCATTGCTGGTGGTGAGGCGCGCGGAATGGGCGTTGACGTCGTCCAGGGCGATGCGGCTGTTGCTGGTGGCGCAGGTGATCTTCTGGGCGCAGTTGACGTCGTCCAGCTTGATGTAGGCGTTGCTGGTGGACAGACGCAGGGGCTGGGCGAAGGTGATATCGCTGACGGCGATGCGGCTGTTGCTGGTGGACACGGTCAACTGGGCCAGCATGGTCTTGGGCAGGGTGATCTCAATCTCGTTTTCGGGGGCTTCATAGCTGAACACGCCGCCGTCGGAGACGATGCGCTCCCCCAGGCTGGAGATGAACTTGCCCACGCCGCTCAGGATGCTTTCCAGGCTGAAGCCCTCGCCGCTCTTTTCGTTGATGAAGCTGCTGACGGGGCGCATCTTGTGCTCCAGGGTCAGTACGCCGTCGTCCTCGTGGAGCTGGAAGATATCGTTGCTGCCGATCATGTAGCGCAGGACGATCTCGTCCTCTTCCCCCGCCGCCACGGTGACGCGCTTGTTTTCCGCCTGGACGCGCAGCTCGCGCACGGCGCTGGCGGGACGGCGGATCTCCTGGCGCTTGTCGTCGGCGGCCTTCTGCTTGCTGCCCGCGGGCACGCCCGCCTCCTCCAGCACCCGGCTGGCGATCTCCTGCACGGGCTCCATGGCCTTGACGGCGGCTTCCTCGGTCATGCCCGCCTCCATGCGATCGTCGATCATTTCAGCATAATAGGAAAGGACGCCTTCGCGCTCCTCCTCCTGCATGTCCGCCAGGGCGGCTTTCAGATCGTTCAAAAACTGCTCTCTCGTCATTGTTCATCCCTCCTGATAAAGTCATAAACCTTCATGACGTCCTGCCATTCCACCAGGAATTCGTCGATGCGATTGCGGCCCGCGTCGGTGATGGCGTAATACTTGCGGAGCCTGCCGTTATGTTCCATGGAATAAACCTTGAGCGCGCCCGCCGTTTCCAGCCGGCGCAATACGGGATATAGGGTGGACTCGGAGATGGAAAGCACCTCCTCCGCCTCCCGCACCAGCTGGTAGCCGTAGGAATCCCCCCGCAGCAAGAGCTTTAAGATGCAGGCCTCGATGAGTCCCCGTTTCATTTGAGCATCCATGCGATCCCTCCTGACCTGAGATAATACCTCTTAACACGGCATACTATATCACACATAGTACATCGTGTCAAGAGGTATTTTGCAAAATATAATATTTTTCATTCGGCAATATTATTCCGTTTGAAAGATGGAGGCCTCGGCGGTATCCTCACCGGTGAGCCAGCCCAGGATGTCCTGCCACAGCCCGGCGCTGCCCGAGGAAGGCGAGCGCGCCTGGGCGATCTGCACCAATTGGTTGCCCTCCAGCAGCACGCCGTTTTGCAGCAGCTCATAGTTGATGGGCGTCACCCGGTAGGTGTACACCACCCCCAGCTTGGCCGTGGCGTCGGCGTAATAGACAGCCTGGCCCGCGGCGGCGTTGAGCTCGGTCAGGATCAGGCTTTCGCCGTCGCTGTCCCGCTGCACCCGCAAAAGGGCGTTTTCCGCAGGCGTGATGCACAGCACGGGATTGCCCTTTTCGTTGTGGGTCACATAGAAGGCGCTGGGGCCGGCGGGGGCCTTCCAGGCGGTGGACTTCTTGGACAGCTTGTTGGACGCCGTGAAAACCTCGGAATAGCGATAGCTCTTGGGGGTCAGGTCGGTGGCCAGCATGGCCTCCCCCAGCCATTCGACGCTGGCCCGGTCCACCGTCTGCCACACGATGCCCTCCGGCGTATCGAAGGCGGGCTTGTCCTTGCCCTGATAGGCGTTTTTGAAGAACTCCGCAGCCAGCGCGGCGGTGTAATCGCCGCCGGAGACCCAGCCCGCCAGCCGGTGCTTGCTGTCCGGGCGGTCAAAGCCCATCCAGAAGGCGGTGGCGATCTCCCGGTTGTAGGCGGCCATCCAGATATCCCGGTTGCCGCCGCCGGTCATGTTGTTGGTGCCCGTTTTGCCCGCCACCGGCGTACCAGCGGCGGAGAGCTTGGCCCCCGTGCCGCTGGCGGTGACGGATTGCAGCAGGCTGTTCATCAGATAGGCCGTCTCCCGGCTGAGCACCCGGGTCCCTTGCCGGGTGTGGGCGTAGATCACGTTGCCCGCCGCGTCCTGGATGGCGCGGATGAAATAGGGTTCATGGTAGGTGCCGCCGTTGCCGAACACCGCGTAGGCCGCCGCCAGCTGCACCGGGGAGACGCCATAGGTCAGGGACCCCAGGGCCAGGGACAGGCCCCAGTCGGCGTCCGTCAGCGGGATGCCCACTTTTTGCAGGTACTCCCGGCCCGCGGAGACGCCGATGCGGCTGAGCATCTGCACCGCCGCCACGTTCATACTCCATTTGAGG
Organism: uncultured Eubacteriales bacterium; assembly: GCA_902781945.1. GTDB lineage: Bacteria > Bacillota > Clostridia > Christensenellales > Aristaeellaceae > SFMI01. Next base: position 21,573 of record CACZLE010000020.1, read on the forward strand.
GCCTCCCGCACGGTGACGAAGCCGTGATAGCTGTTGCCGCTGTTGCGGGGCGTGTAGCCGCCGGTGAAAGTAGTGGGGGTATCGTTGAGCACGGTGGCGGTGGTGGCTCCGTAGCTTTCGATGGCGGGAGCGTACACCGCCAGGGGCTTCATGGCGGAGCCGGGCTGACGGCGCAGCTGGGTGGCGCGGTTGAGGCCCCGCTGCACGGTGTATTCCCGGCCCCCCACCACGCAGAGCACCGCGCCGGTATCCGCGTCCAGGCAGGCCATGGCGCTCTGGGGCTTTTCCCCATCCGAGGCCGCAGCGGCGAAGAACTTGCTCTGGGCATATTCCGCGTCCGCGATCTGCTGATATTCCGGCTCCAGGGTGGTATAGATATGATAGCCGCCGCCCAGCAGCGCGTCGCCGCTGATGCCCAGCAGCCGTCCCGCCTCCTCGATGACGGCATCAGTGAACCAGCCGTAGGCGTTCTCGGTTTTGGCCGCCGGAGCAATGGAAAGCTCCTCCGCCACGGCGGTATCATATTGATCCTTTGTGAGCATCGCGTGCTCCAGCATGGTGGACAGGATATAGCGCCGCCGGGAAGCATTGGCCCCGGGGTTCAGATGGGGCGCATAGGCCGAGGGCGCTTTGACGATGGCCGCCAGCGCCGCCGCCTGGGCGGGAGTCAGCTCCGAAGCGCCCGTCTCAAAATAAGACCGGGCCGCCGCCTCGATGCCGTATGCGCCCCGGCCAAAGTAGACATAATTCAGGTACATCTCCAGGATCTCGTCCTTGGTGCAGGCTGCCTCCAGCTGCACCGCCAGATAGACCTCCTCCAGCTTGCGGGCGATGGTTTTATCGGCGGACAGATGGGTCAATTTGATCAGTTGCTGGGTGATGGTGCTGGCCCCTTCGCTGTAGGAACGGGAGCGTAGATTGGCGACGATGGCCCCGAAGATCCGCACGGGATCAAAGCCGTAATGCTGATAAAAGCGCAGATCCTCCGCCGCCAGAAAGGCGTTCTTGACATAATCCGGCAGGGTGGACAGGGGGATCACCGTGCGGTCCTGACTGCCCTTGAGGGCCGTGATCTGCTGATCGTGGCGGTCATAGACCGCGCCGGTCTGCTGAACGGCGGTGATCTTGGCAAGATCCAGCCTTTGCCAGGAGGGCACGTCAAACAGGAACCAGCCCGCCGTCAGTCCGCCCAGGGTCAGGACGGCCAAGGCCAGCGCCAGCCTGCGGAAGATATGCCGTTTGGGCCGTCCCTCCAGGCGCCGCAGGGCCTGCCGGTCCTCCCGCTCCATCCGTTTTTCCATCTTTTTCACATGCCTGCGCATCCTGCATCGCCCTCCTGCGGGTAGCTTGCCCCAAAAAAGGAACACGAAGCAGTTTTTATCTGGCATTCCGCGCAGAATTTACTTGAAAGCCGCCATTTGCCATGCTATACTGAATAAAACACCGTGAAAGGACGCCTTTCCGCATGAAAAAAATTGTGGCGCTGCTGTGTATCCTGACGCTGCTTTGTCTCTCCTCCGCCCTGGCCGAAGCCAGCTTTACCGCCAGCGCAGGCGGCGCGAGGCTGCTGACCGTGAGCTATGACGAGGCCGCCTTCCGCATGGATACGGACAGCTATCTTTCCTCCAGCCGGGGCGGGCACACCTGGCTGGCCATGTTCTACAACGGCGGCGCCACCATCGAGCTGGCGGCGGACCGCTATGACGACGCGCCCGCGGACGGCAGCCGATTGGCCGATTATCTGTGCGCCAAGTGGAACGGCAGCCTGGTGGAAACCAGCGCCGGACCCGTGCCGTTCGTCATCCTCTCCCTGAGCGGCCCCACCGGGCAGAGCTACTGCGCCGCGGCGCTGATCCAGGGCTACGTGGTGCATTTTGAGGTTTTCAGTTACGGCGGAACGGAAGGGCTGGGGACGCTGCGGCAATTGCTCGGCGGCGTGCGGCCATAAAAAAACAGGCGGTTTGCGGGCCGCCTGTTTTTTTATGGCGCTTTTCAGTTTTTTTCTGTTTCCTCCACCATGACCTGATAGGGAACGCCGTCGAAGGTGACGGTTTCGGGGAAGGGATGATCCACGGCTTCGGGATACAGGCTGATGCCGGAATTGGCGAAATCCGTCCAGGACATGACGCCGTATTCCGCGGGATCAAAATCCCCCACATGGCTGTCGCCGTAATCAGAGACGGTCACGCCGAAGGTGATTTCCAGCTTGCCGGTGTAACCAGACTGATCCGTCACCAGCAGGGCGACGCTGCCCTGCACGCCGGTCAGGCGGTCCTGCCCATCCAGGGTCACGGTCACGTCGGTATCCCCCAGGGCCAGCTGATCCATGCCGCTCACGATCTGGCTGGTCACAGTGGCGCCATAGGACATATACAGGCCTTCCATATACTTATTGTAATCATAGATCATGCGATAGCTGCCGTCCGGACGCACCTCCAGGACGGAAGCCTTGCCGTCCGCGTCCAGGATATCCTGGTACTTCTGGTTCATTTCGTCCCACATGGCCTCATAAGCGCCGTAAAGCTCGGGATTGTTGCTGGCAAAGATGGCGTTCAGGTCATCCTCCGTCAGCTCCTCGCCGGTCTTTTCCTCATAATAGCGCAGGAAGCATTCATTGTTCAGATAGCTGACATATTGCAGGCCGTTGGCCACCATATATTCGTCGTAGGTCTCATAATAGTCCACGCTGCCGTTGGCATGGATCATGGCCGCGCCGGAATGATAATTTTCCTGCAGGGGCTGCACCAGCTCCGCGTACAGCGCGTCGGAGATCCGGGTGTACTTGTCATAGGCGTCCTGATCGACGCCGTTTTCGCCGCCCCACAGGATCTCATAGAAGTTTTCGGGCATCTTTTCGCCGATGACCTTCTGATAATAGACGGCGAAGGTGGCGTCATAATCTTCGTAGTTGATATCCACATAGCCGGGCTCCGCGTCATCCGGCGCTTCCTCGTCGGTGGGATACATCCAATCGTAATCCACGTAGAAATAGCGCTCCGCGGCCAGCTGGGCCGCCAGCGTGCCCGCCTGGTTGAGCAGTTCGGGAGCGTCGCCCGACCCCAGGCGGATGCGATAGGCGCGGCTGCCGTCCGCCTGACCGGACACCTCGATCTTATCCGCGAAGGCGCCCTCCGCCGCGCTCACCACGGCCCCGCCCAGGCCCGTCAGGGTGCGGCGCAGCAGAGTGTCGGAAATGACGGAATCGCTGGGATTATAGGCGCTGGTGCTGTATACGTAAGGGTTGTCCACCGGGTCGATGGAATAGGCGATATCGCCGTTGGCCACCACGGTGAAGCCGGAATCCCGGACGGTGCCGTCCGGCCAAGGGGTTTTGAGCTTGATGTCCATCAGGGAATTGAAGCCATCCTGCTTGAGCACCCCTTCCAGGGTCTTGAAGAGCATGCCGTTATAGGCAAACTCCGCCTGGGCGTCGATGGTCACGTTGTCGGTATCAAAAAGCAATTGCACCCCCGCCTGATATAGCGGGCGCAGCTTGCCCTCCGCCAGGGCGGAGAGGGCAAAGGCCAGGCACAGGATCAGCGCCAGGACAAGCGCAAGCAAACGGCGAATGTTTTTCATAGGAAGCGTTCTCCTTTTCCAGTGTGATGCGCGGCAGGCAAATCCTGCCATACAACATAATAACGCTTTATGCCCCGCATTTCATCCCCCTTTGAAAAAATTATTTATGAATTAATTGTAAACTTAAAAAAAAGCGTGCACATTCTATCATTTTTTGTTATAATATGCGCAAATGAAAGGAGGCGCGCCCGTGTTTCAGATTTTGATCGTGGAAGACGATGTGAACGCCCGCAAGCTGATGGAGGCCGTCATATCCCAGTACGGCTATCAGCCCATCGTAGCCCGCGACGCCATGGAAGGCGCCAAGCTGATGGAAAGCCGCCACATCGATCTGATCGTCCTGGATGTGATGCTGCCGCAGGTGGACGGCTTCGCCTTCACCCGCACCCTGCGGGAAAGCGGCAACGACGTGCCCATCCTGATGGTGACCGCCAAAGAAAGCCTGCAGGACAAGCGGCTGGGCTTCCTGGCCGGGACGGACGACTATATGGTAAAGCCCGTGGACGAGGAAGAGCTGATGCTGCGCATCGCCGCGCTGCTGCGCCGCTCCCATATCGCGGCGGACAGAAAGCTGCAGATCGGCGCGACGGAGCTGAATTTCACCTCCCTGTCCATTGCCGTGAACGGCAAAAATGAATCGCTGCCCAAAAAAGAATTTTTGCTGCTGTTCAAGCTCCTGTCCAGCCCGGGGCGCATCTTCACCCGGCGGCAGCTGATGGACGAAATCTGGGATCTGGACACCGAATCGGACGAGCGCACGGTGGACGTGCACATCAACCGGCTGCGGGACCGTTTCCGGGACAGCAAGGATTTTGAGATCCAGACCGTGCGCGGCCTGGGCTACAAGGCCATACTGCTGCGATGAGAAAGCACCGTTCCTTATACGCCAGGCTGATCCTCTATTCCTTTTGCATCCTGGTGGCCAGCAATTTTCTTGCCGGTCTTTCCCTGATGCTGCTCCATGCCCTGGGCGTGGTGCGCACAGGCATCCCCCGGCAGGTGCTCTCCACCGCCTGGGCCCTGGTGCTGGCAGTATTCATTGGCCTTTTTCTCTCCGCCTGGCTGGGCAAAAAATACCTGAGCCCCATCACCCGCCTCATCGACGCCACAGCCCAGGTGGCCAAGGGCGATTTTTCCGTGCGGCTGGAGGTGGAGAACAGCGGCGATGAAGTGAACAGCCTGATGCGGTCCTTCAACAGCATGACCCAGCAATTGGGCAGCATGGAGATCTTCCGCAGCGATTTTATCAACAATTTTTCCCATGAGTTCCGCACGCCCATCGTGTCCATCCGGGGCTTCGCCCGGCAGCTTCTGCGGGACGACCTGACAGAGGAACAGCGCAGGGAATATGCCACCATCATCGCGGCGGAATCGGAAAGGCTATCCAACCTGGCCACCAACATTCTGCGGCTCAGCAGTCTGGAAAACCGGGAGATATTGACGGACCTGACCACCTTCCGGCTGGACGAGCAGCTGCGCACCAGCATCCTTCTGCTGGAAAAGGCCTGGGAGGCCAAGCAATTGCAGCTGAATGTGGAGCTTGAGGACATGGACTGGCTGGGAAACGCCGATCTTTTGTCCCAGGTGTGGCTGAACCTGATCGGCAACGCCATCAAATTCACCCCGGAAAACGGCCAGGTGACCGTGACGCTGCGCAGGGAAAATGGCTGCGCCGTGGTGTGCATCGCGGATACGGGCATCGGCATGGACGAAAACGCCCGGGAGCATGTGTTTGACAAGTTTTTCCAGGCGGACCCCTCCCATCACTTTGAGGGCAACGGCCTGGGCATGGCGCTGGTGAAGCGCATCGTGGAGCTGAGTCACGGCAAGATCCAATGTCAAAGCGCCGTCGGGCAGGGCACCACGTTCACGGTAACGCTGGCGGCCATGTAAAAAATCCTCCGGATATGGAGGATTTTTTTGATTACTGAAAATGTTTTCTGAAAAGAGCGACGACATTTTGGGCGCGCTCCCCGGCGTCGCGGCCCTCCACAGCGTAATCCCGGCAGGCCGCGTACAGCGGTCCGCGGGTCTCCCACAGGGCGCGGAGCTTCTGGGGCGTATCGGACAGGGGGCGCTCCGGGGTGATCTCCAGCTCTTCCAGGGGGCGCAGGATGTGGAACACCACCCCATGCTGACGCAGCATCTCCATGTTCCGGGGCCGGGTGACCACGCCGCCGCCGGTGGCGATGACGCAGCCCGTGTTTGCGGCGGCCTCCCCCACGGTCTCCGTCTCCAGATCGCGGAAAGCCGCTTCGCCGTATCTGCGGATGTATTCGCCGCAGGAGATTCCGGCACGTTCCTCAATCTTTACGTCCGTATTGATCAGCGGACGGCCCAGCGTCCGGGCCACCTGCTCCCCCACGGTGGATTTTCCGCAGCCCGGCATGCCGATGAGGACGATATTGGCCCGAAGCTGCCGCTGCCAGGCCTTGGAATGGGCCATGAGCAGGCGGAACAATTCCTGCGCCCTTTCCCCATGCTCGGGACCGGCCTGCTCGCTCACCCGCTGCAAAAGCTGCTGCTCCCGATCCGGCACATAGACCGGCAGACCATGCTGCCGCTTGTATTCCCCAATCTTCGCCGCCGTGTCCATGCGATGCAGATACAGCGCCACCAACTGCGCATCGATCTCGTCCATCTCCTTGCGGAGATCCGTCAAATCCGTCATTTTCGTTCTTCCTTTACAGCAATTGATCCATGAGCACCAGCGCCGTCATGGCCTCCACGATGGGCGCGGCCCGCAGGACCACGCAGGGGTCGTGACGCCCGGTGATCGTCAGCTCCGCGTCCTCGCGGCGGCTCAGGCTGACGCTTTTCTGGGGCAGGGCGATGGAGGGCGTGGGCTTGAAGGCCGCCCGCAGGATCAGGGGCATGCCGGTGGTCATGCCGCCCAGCAGCCCGCCCGCGTGATTCGTTTCGGTGACGACGCGGCCATTCTGTATCCGATAGGGGTCGTTATGCTCCGAGCCCCGCATGCCAGCCGCCCCGAACCCGCTGCCAAAGTCCACGCCCTTGACGGCGGGAATGGCGAAGAGGGCCGCGGCAAGGCTGCTCTCCAGACCCTCGAACAGGGGGCCGCCCAGCCCCACGGGCAGGCCGACGGCGGCGCATTCCACGATGCCGCCCAGGGAATCCCCCGCCCGGCGAACCGCGTCCACCGCCTCCAGCATGGCGGTCCCGGTTTTTTCGTTGAGCACGGGAATTTCGTGGCGCAGGATCCGATCAAAGTCATGGGCGCATACGCTCACGGGATCGAAAGGATCGTCCGCTATCCCGCCGATAGCGGCGATGTGCGCGCCCGCGCGGACCCCGCGCTTTGCCAGCCATTGCAGGGCGATGCCCCCGGCCACGCACACCGGGGCCGTCATCCGGGCGGAAAAGGGGCCGCCGCCGCGAATGTCATAGTCCGCGCCGTACCGCATGATCGCGGGATAATCCGCGTGGGAGGGCCGGGGCACGTCCCGGAAGGGGGCGTAATCCCGGCTGCGGGTGTCCCGGTTAGGGATCTCCGCCCGGAGCGGCTCGCCGGTGGTGATCCCATTCGACAGACCGCAAAGAAATTCCGGAATATCTGCCTCCCTGCGGGCGGTAGTATGGCTGCTTTGTCCCGGGGCGCGGCGGGCCAGGAAAGCCTGCAGGGCCTGCGTATCCACCGGGAAGCCGGCGGGCAGACCTGTCATCACCAGGCCCACCGCGGAACCATGGGGATGGCCATAGACCGTGACCGTCAGTTTTTTTCCTTTATATTCCATCGTCCGTATTCTCCCAATGTCCGCCCAGCGCCGCAAACTGGCTGAAAAAGCCCGGATAGGATTTATCCGCCGCCTCCGCGCCCAGAATAGTGACCGGGCCCTCCGCCGCCGTGGCGGCCACCGCCGCCGCCATGACGACGCGATGATCGCGGCAGCCATCCACCGTGCCGCCCCGGAAGCCGCCGCGCCCCCGGATGGTCAGCGTATTGTCCTCCGCCTCGGCCTCCACAGCCAGCCCGTGGAGTAATTGCAGAATAGCCGCGACCCGGTCCGATTCCTTATAGCGCAGGCGGCTGATCCGCCGGATGCGGGTCTGTCCCTGCGCCATGCCCGCCACCACGGCCAGAACCGGAACCAGATCGGGGATATCCTCCGCGTCGAATTCGATGCCGCGCAGGGCTCCCCGACGGACGAAAACACCGTCCTCCCGCCATTGCGCCTCCGCGCCGAAGGCTTGCAGCAGGTCCACGACGGCGCGGTCTCCCTGGCGGGAATCCCGGCGCAGGGGGCCGCAGAGCACCCCCGTCTCGCTGAGGGCCCCGGCGGCCAGCCAAAAGGCCGCCGCCGACCAATCCCCCTCCAGCGTCAGGCTGCCGGGACTGATATAACGCTGATTCCCCGGAACGGCGAAATCCTTACCAATCCTGATTCCAAAGCATTTCAGCGTGTCCAAGGTCAATTCCACATAGGGCCGGGAGGCCAGGGGGCCTTCAATCATGACGCGGCTGTCGCCGGGCAATAGCGGCAGAGCCAGCAGCAGGCCGGTGACGAACTGGGAGGACACGTTGCCCGCAATGCAATACTCCCCCGGGAGCAATTGTCCCCGGCAGGAAAGCGGAAAGCGTCCCTGGGCCGACAGCGCGGCCCCATGGGCCCGCATCGCTTCATACAAGGGAGATAAAGGCCGGGAGGCCAGCCGCCCCTGGCCGGTAAAATCGCAGTTGGCGTTCAGCGCGGCGGCCACCGGCAGCATAAAGCGCAGGGTGGAGCCGCTTTCTCCGCAGTCCAGCAGCCTGTTCTTTTGGAGGTTTTGGATGGGAGAAACGCAAAAGGCGTCCTTTTGTATTTTGATCTCTGCCCCCAGCGCCCGCAGACAGCGGAGGGTGGCCTCGATATCCTGGGACAGGGCTGCGCCCCGCAGCTCCGTGGGCCCATCCGCCAGGGCAGCGCAGATCAGCGCCCGGTGGGTCTGGGATTTGGAGGCGATGACAGGAGAGACCCGGCCCGCCAGTTTTCCCGGGAAAATCCGCGCGTTCACATCCTGTCACCTCCCTGCCGTATCAGTGTAACATCAAATAAAACAAAAGACAAGGGCGCATTTGGGCAGGATTTCATGGGGAAACACAGAATATTTAAAAGATCGAAGTCATTGGAGGTACCTATGCGCATTTTGCTTGTGGAGGACGAAAAGCCCCTGTCCTCGGCCATCTGCCAGATGCTGAAAAAGGAACAGTTTTCCGTGGACCCGGTGTATACCGGCACGGACGGGCTGGATTACGCCCTGAGCGATATATACGACGCGGTGATACTGGACGTGATGCTGCCCGGCATGGACGGCTTTCACGTGCTGGAGCAGATGCGAAGGAAGGGCATCAAGACCCCGGTGTGCATGCTGACGGCCCGCTCGGGCCTGGAGGATCGGGTGCGGGGGCTGGAAAGCGGGGCGGACTATTATCTGCCCAAGCCCTTCCAGATGGCCGAGCTGGTGGCCTGCGTGCGGGCCATCACCCGGCGCAAGGAGGACGCGCCCGTGATGTCGCTGGGCTTTGGCGACATTGAGTTGGGCCAGGACGCCCGGCTGATCTGCAAAAAAACCGGCCAGGAAGTGAAGCTGGGGGCCAAGGAATACCAGCTGATGGAGCTCTTTTTGCGCAACAGCGGCCAGACCCTGCCCAAGGAGACCCTCTATGACCGGGTGTGGGGCTATGACAGCGAGGCGGACGTCAGCGCGGTGGAGGTGTATCTTTCCTTCCTGCGCAAAAAGCTGACCTTTATCGGCTCCGCCGTCAAGATCAAGGCCACCCGCGGCATCGGCTATGCCCTGGAGGAAAACCCATGATCAAAAGACTGCAAAGGCGCATGATCCTGGTGGTGCTGTGCGGGCTGCTGCTGGCCTCCGCCGGGATGGTGGCCGCCATCAACTGGATCAACTGGAACAGCCTGGAGACCCAGGCCCACGGCATATTGGACCTGCTGGCGGAAAACGACGGACAGCGGCCCTTGACGCTGGACATGGAGCGCAAGGATTTTGACGGCCAGGAGCCGCCCGCGCCCCTGGATGAGGAGCGGGACCGGAACGCCTTTTTCCGGGATCGCAAAAACCGGGGCGATCTGCGCAGCGCCACCAGCCTGTCCAGCTATTTTACGGCGGAGCTGGATGAAAACGGCGCGGTGTGCGCCTGGTTCAGCGACCGGGCGGAGCTGTATACCGACGAGGGGATCGCCGACCTGGCCGATCAGATCGTGTCCGCCGGGAAGGACAGCGGGCGCATCGACACCCAGTTTTACCGCCTGGCTGATCGGGAAACGGGCAAGCTGCTGATCGTGGTGGATCAAAGCCTGGCCCTGCAGGATGCCCGGCGGGTGCTGCGGCTGACGCTGCTCCTGGCCGTGGCGGAGGACGCCCTATTGAGCCTGGGGGCCATCTGGCTGATCCGCCGCATGGTGAAGCCTGTGGACGAAGCCATGGAAAAGCAGAAGCAATTCGTTTGGGATGCCAGCCACGAGCTGAAAACGCCCCTGGCGGTGATCTCCGCCAACGCGGAGGTGCTGGAGAGCGAGGTGGGCCCCAGCAAGCCCCTGGAATACATTCAATCCGAGGTGCGGCGCACCGATCAGCTGGTGCAGAGCCTGCTGACCCTGGCCCGCATGGAAAAGGGCAGCGTGCAGGCCCAGCACGTTCCCTTTGACCTGAGCCACACGGTGCTCAGCGTGGCCCTGCCCTTTGAAAGCGCCATCTTTGAGGCGGGCAAGCAGCTGAATACCGAGGTGCCCGACGGCATCGCCTATACCGGCGACCCGGAAATGATCAAGCAGCTGTGCGTGATCCTGTTGAGCAACGCCCAGAAATACAGCGACGCCCATGGGATCATTACCCTGTCCCTGGAGGCCAGGGGCGACAGGCGGATATTGAAGGTGCACAACACCGGCCCCGCCATCCCCGAGGAGGCGCAGCAAAAGATCTTTGACCGCTTTTACCGGGTGGACAGCAGCCATAACCGGGAGATCGAGGGCAACGGCCTGGGCCTGGCCATCGCCCAGAGCATCGTGAAGGAACACAAGGGCAAGATCGCCGTGGCCAGCCGGGAGGGCGAAGGGACGACGTTTACGGTGATGCTGTGATAAAAATTAAAAATGGCAATAAAACGTAATAGCCAGCAAATACTTTGGCAGTTCTTTGGTAATCACAGCATAATCATCGCAGCTTCGGATCATTTGTTCCACGATTATTTTTGTGCTCTCCAAAAAATAATTGTTATCAAAGAACATCGTTATGTCAGCTTCTGATTTCATCCACCGCACCTCGGTATCTATTCTGTGCCGCTGGGATGTTTTGATAGCCTGAATACATAATCTTTTTGCTCTTCGCGCCTTATCGGCATGATTGGATAAGGCGCTCTCTTTTTTTATTTTTTTGCTTTTCTTCCATAGTTTTTGTTTCAATTCTTTTTGCAAAACAGCGTTCCAGTTATTGCTTTTCGTTGAAAAGCATCTGCTATATACGATCCGATCCATTGCCGCGTGTTTCATACCTTCACCTCATATTGATTTGCATTTCAATCAAAAACCCACTTTCATTATATAAATGCTCAATAAAAAAGTCAATTGCTCAATATATAATGCGGAGTATTGAAAGGAGGAAGCATATAATAATTATGACAGCAATGAGGAAAGGATGATGGATCTGTGAGCAAAGACGTCGTGTTTAAAAACCGTGACAGATTCATTGAGCTTGGCCTCACAATCGCTGCCCTGAGAAAAATGCACGGTATGTCGCAGGAACAGCTGGCCGAAAAAGCGGGTATCAGCCGTTCTCATCTGAGCTCCATTGAAGCGCCGAATACCGTTCGCGCTTTCTCGCTGGATGTGCTGTACAACATTGCTGACGCTTTGGATATTCTGCCGGGTGATTTGCTGAATTTTACATTGCCTTCCAGCAAAAATAAAATGCATGAGTAAACTTCTTTCCGTAATTTGGACGTTCTATGGGTTGCCGGAGGGCTCTGCCTTATGCTATAATAGCGGCCATGAGGGAGTAACAGCCGCAGCGATGCGGAGCCTTGCCGACAGCACGGAGCAATCCCGGTGATGCTTTTTATTGTGAGACTCACGGTAGCCTTGCTATGCGTGGGCCTTGTGTCAGGCATAGCGCAGGCTATGCCTGTTTTATTTTTTTGAAGGAGTGGAAGAAATGAGTCAAATGGTACTGGCGCTGATCCTGTTCGCCATCATGTATGTGCTGCTGCTGATCTTTTCCGAAAAGCGGTGGATCATCGCCCTGGCGGCGGCGGCGGTCTTTCTGGCCGTGGGCATCCTGCCCCTGAAAAGCGCGGCGGGGGCCATCAACTGGAACGTGCTGATGATGCTGGCGGGCACCATGGCCACGGTGGAACTGTTCATCCAGAGCAAAATGCCCGCCCGCATGGCGGAGGGGCTGCTGAAAATCACCCCCAACGTCAAATGGGCCATCGTGGCCCTGAGCCTGTTCAGCGGTCTGATCTCCGCCTTTGTGGACAACGTGGCCACGGTGCTGATGGTGGCCCCGGTGGGCCTGGCGGTGGCCAAGAAGATCAAGACCAACCCCATCCCCGTGATCATCGCCATCGCCGTGTCCAGCAACCTGCAGGGCGCGGCCACCTTGGTGGGCGACACCACCAGCATCCTGCTGGGCAACTACGCGGTGATGGGCTTCAACGATTTCTTCTGGTTCCATGGAAAGCTGGGCATCTGCTTTGCCGTGGAGGCAGGCGCGCTGATGACGGTACCGGTGCTGCTGTGGCTGTTCCGCAAGGAAAAGGCCAAGGTACACGGCGAAGTGACCACTGAAGTGCATGATTATGTGCCCACGGTGCTGCTGCTTGGCACCATCATCCTCTTGATCGTGGCCAGCCAGTTCCCGAGCAAGCCGGAGCTGACCAACGGCATCATCTGCTGCGGCCTGGCGGCCATCGGCATCATCTATGAAGCGATCCGGCAGAAGGGCTCCGACGTGGCCGTCAGCGTGATCAAATCCATCGACTTCAAGACCCTGCTGCTGCTGGCGGGCCTGTTCATGGTGATCGAGGGCATGACCGAAGCGGGCGTCATCGACGCCATCGCGAACCTGTTTGTCAAGGCCGGCGGCGGCAGTGTGGCGCTGATGTACGTGATGATCGTGGGCGTATCGGTGCTGCTGAGCGCCTTTATCGACAACATCCCCTACGTGGCCACCATGCTGCCCGTGGTGACGGGCATTTCCGCGTTGCTTGGCATCGAGCCCTATCTGTTTGATTTCGGCCTGCTGATCGGCGCCACCCTGGGCGGCAACATCACCCCCATCGGGGCCAGCGCCAACATCGCGGGCATCGGCATCCTGCAAAAGGAAGGCTACAAGGTATCCACCAAAGACTTTATCCGCATCGGTATCCCCTTCACCCTTGTAGCCGCCGTCACCGGCGCGCTGGTGATCTGGCTGGTGTGGGCCTGATCGGGAGGCAGCATGTATTATCTGATCCGGGAAAGCCTGGTCCCCTGCGCGAAGGAAAATATCAAGTCATCTGACAGTCCCTTCGTGGCCGTATTGTCCTCCGCGGAATGGAAGGAACAGGCAGCGTTCTTCGACATGGGCATCGACATGGAGATGGACACGGCCCGGCCCCTGGAAACCAAGGCCGTGGTCAATCTGGATTCCCTGACTGGCAGCTTTTCCATTCCGGACCGCGGCGACATCTGCGGAAAGCGGCACAGCTTTGCCTTCGCCCTGGATGAAAAGGGCGTGGTGCTGGTGGACGATACCGGATATGCCAAGGAGCTGGCCGAAGCCATCAGCCGCAGCAAAAAATGGCGGCTGCCCGGGCTGGAGCGGTTCCTCTACGATCTGCTGGAAAGCGTCATCCAGGGCGACCTGGCGCTGCTGGAGGGCTATGAAAGCCGGATGAACCGCATGGAGGAATCCATATTGCGGGGCGAGGTGGAAAGCTATCCTCCGGAACTGAACGACATCCGGGGCGATCTGCTGGATCTGCGGATGCATTACGAGCAGCTGATCGACCTGGGCCAGGAGCTGGAGGAAAACGAAAACGACTTCTTTCAGGAGGAAAACCTGCGGTATTTCCGCCTGTTCACCCAGCGGGTTATGCGCCTCCAGGACCGCGTGACCAGTCTGCGGGAATATGTGGCCCAGCTGCGGGACCTGATCCAGGCCCGATTGGATGTGAAGCAAAACAAGATCATGACCGTGCTGACGGTGATCACCAGCATCTTTCTGCCCCTGACCCTCATCGCGGGCTGGTACGGCATGAACTTCAAATACATGCCGGAATTGGAATGGAAGTACAGCTATCCCGCGGTGATATTGATTTCTGTGGTGATCGTGGTGGTCTGTCTGTGGTGGTTCAAACGGAAAAAATGGCTGTAAAGGCTCCCCTGCGGGGCCTTTTTTATATGGTTGTTCCGCGCATTGTTATATAACAAAAATAAACATTTGATGGAAAATTCTTGTTGACATTTTACCATATTTACGGTAAACTATGAGCCAAGAAGGGCAAAGGAAAGCCCTGCAAAAAATCATCAATCGAAAGGTGGTACATATCATGAAGAAGATTTTGGCATGGATGCTGGCGCTGGCCATGATGCTGGGCCTGTGCGGCGTGGCCCTGGCCGAGGACGACGTGCTGGTGATTTACAGCGCCCGCAACGAGCGGCTGAACAACATCGTAATCCCAGCCTTTGAAGCCAAGACCGGCATCAAGGTGGAAATGATCACCGGCTCCTCCGGCGAGGTTCTGCAGCGCGTGAAGAGCGAAGTGGAAACCGGCAAGGTGACCGTGGATATCCACTGGGCCGCCGACGAAACCATGCTGGCCGCCAACCGCGACCTGTTTGAGGTCTATGTGTCCACCGAGAACGACGCCCTGTATCCCCAGTTCCAGAACGACGGCACCAACGTGTTCAACAACGCCTATGCCGAGCCCAACGTGATGATCGTGAACACCGACGTGCTCAAGGAGCTGGGCGTCGAGGTAAACGGCTATGCCGATCTGCTCCAGCCCCAGCTGAAGGGCAAGATCATCAGCGCCGACCCCGCCAACTCCTCCTCCGCCTTCCAGTGCCTGATCGGCATGCTGTACGGCATGGGCAACGGCGATCCCCTGAGCAAGGAAGCCTGGGATTACATTGATGAATTCCTCAAGATTAAGGGCGACATCGCCGCCAACTCCTCCTCTCAGGTGTACAACGGCGTGGCCAACGGTGAATATGCCGTGGGTCTGAGCTACGAGGATCCCTGCGTGGAGCTGCAGGCCCAGGGCGAAAAGCCCGTCAAGGTGGTCTACGCTGTGGAAGGCACCGTGTATCCCGGCGAATCCGTGCAGATCATCAAGGGCGCTCCTCATATGGAGAATGCCAAGAAGTTTGTGGACTTCGTGCTGAGCGAGGAGAGCCAGACCGCCGTGGCCGCGGCCCTGAACCTGCGTCCCCTGCGCGCCGGCGTGCCCGTCAACGAAAAGATGATCCCCGACAGCGAGATCAAGCAGTTTGAAACCTACAAGACCTCCTTCGTGGCCGAGCACAAGGCGGAGATCGTCAAGATGTACCTGGATCACGTGGAAATGAACATGGAATAAGCTTCATCGAATAAAATACCGACACCATAAGCCGGGAAGCTTTGCGCCTGCCGCAAAGCTTCCCGATTTTTAAAAAGCAAGGGAGATAAACAGTATGGGCGTTGCGATTCATGTGGATAACGTTACCAAAGCCTACGGAAAAAACATCGTCATCCAGGGGCTGTCCGCCGAAATCAAGCCCGGTGAGTTCTTTACCCTGCTGGGCCCCAGCGGCTGCGGCAAAACCACGCTGCTGCGCATGATCATCGGCTTTAACACCATTGAGGGCGGCGAGATCCGCGTTGACGACAAGGTGATCAACAAGATCCCAACAAACAAGCGCAACATGGGCATGGTGTTTCAGAATTACGCCGTGTTCCCCCACATGAGCGTGCGGGACAACGTGGCCTACGGCCTCAAGACCCGTCGCATCCCCAAGGCGGAGCGCTATCGCCGGGCGGACGAGATATTGAAGCTGGTCAAGATTGATCAATACGCCGACCGCATGCCCACCCAGCTGTCCGGCGGCCAGCAGCAGCGCGTGGCCCTGGCCCGCGCCATCGTGATCGAGCCCGAGGTGTTGCTGATGGACGAGCCGCTAAGCAACCTGGACGCCAAGCTGCGAGTGGAGATGCGCAACGTGATCAAGCAGATCCAGCACCAGATCGGCATCACCACCGTATATGTGACCCACGACCAGGAGGAGGCCCTGGCCATCTCCGACCGCATCGCGGTGATGCACGACGGCGTGATCCAGCAGATCGGCACGCCCAAGTATATCTATCAGCGGCCGGCCAATGAATTCGTATCCACGTTCATCGGTCTTAGCAACCTGCTGGACGCCGACTGCGTGGACGACACGCTGGACTTTGGCTGCGGATACCGGGTATCCCTGCGCACGCTGCGGCAGGGCGTGAAGGGCAAGGTGCACGTGGCCGTGCGGCCCGAGGAATTTATCATCTGCAAGGGCGACGAGCCCGGCATCCCCGCCACGGTGAACAGCAGCGTGTTCCTGGGCATGACCCAGCACTACTTTATGTCCCTGCAAAACGGCAAGGAGATCGAGGTGGTGGAGAACAGCGACCTGACCGACATCATTCCCGACGGCGCGCAGGTGAAGCTGCAGATCGTGCCGGACAAGGTGAATGTATTTGATGCCGAAAAGCGCAGCACTTTGATCCGCGAGGGAGTGTGAGCGCCATGAAAAAACGCAGATATTCCCCCATATGGACCTTCCTGGCCCTGGCCATATTGGCCATGTTCATCATCTTTGTGGTGTATCCGCTGGTGCTGATCCTGTACAAGAGCGTGGTGAACCCCGCCGACAACAGCTTCACCATGGAGAATTTTACCCGCTTTTTCACCCGTAAATACTATACCAATACGCTGATCAATTCCTTTAAGGTCACCATCATGTCCACGCTGATCAGCGCCACCTTGGGCCTGCTGATCGCCTACATCACCAGGCAATACAAAATCATCGGCAGCAAGTGGCTGAACATCTGCATCGTGGTCAGCTATCTGTCCCCGCCCTTTATCGGCGCTTATGCCTGGATTCAGCTGCTGGGCCGCAACGGCCTGTTCACCCGGTTCATCAACGGCGTGTTCGGCGCCAATTTTGACGGCATATACGGCTTTGCGGGCATCGTGCTGGTATTCTCCCTGCAATCCTTCCCGCTGGTGTACATGTACGTCAGCGGCGCGCTGCAAAACCTGGACAATTCCCTGAATGAGGCGGCCGAAAGCCTGGGCGCCAACAACTTTCAGCGGGTAACGGGGATCATATTGCCCCTGGTGCTGCCCACGGTGCTGGCGTCGAGCCTGCTGGTGTTCATGCGCGTGTTCTCCGACTTCGGCACGCCCATGCTGATCGGCGAGGGCTACCGCACCTTCCCGGTGGTGCTGTATAACCAGTTCATGGGCGAGGTGACCAACGACAGCTACTTTGCCGCCGCCCTGTGCGTGATCATCATGGCCATCACGCTGGTGTTCTTCTTCCTGCAGCGCTGGATCGCCGCCAAGCACAGCTACGCTATGTCGGCGCTCAAGCCCATGCTGCCCCGTCCCCAGCGGATCGGTCCCAAGATCCTGTGCCATCTGTTTGTATATCTGGTGGTGCTCATCGCTTTGCTGCCCCAGATCACGGTCATCGTGACCTCTTTCCTCAAGGAAAGCACCCCAGGCATCTTTACCAACCAGTTCAGCCTGATCAACTATGAGACCATCTTTTCCAAGAACCCCCGCGTGATCCCCAACACCTATCTGTTCGGTCTGGCGGCCATCGCGCTGGTGGTGTTCCTGGGCGTGCTGATCTCTTATCTGGCGGTGCGGCGCAAGTCCATCATCACCAGCACCGTGGATACCCTGACCATGCTGCCCTACATCATTCCCGGCTCGGTGCTTGGTATCTGCTTCCTGTACGCCTTTGCCAAGCCGCCCCTGGCGCTGACGGGCACCGCGGCCATCATCATCGTGTCCCTCACCGTGCGCCGCATGCCTTACACCATCCGCTCCAGCACGGCCATCATCAGCCAGATCAGCCCCTCCATCGAGGAGGCAGCCGTGTCCCTGGGCGCGTCCGAGGTGCGCTCCTTCGGCGAGATCATGCTGCCCATGATGATGCCCGGCGTCATCAGCGGCGCCATCATGAGCTGGGTGACGGTGATCAGCGAACTGAGCTCCTCCATCATGCTGTACCGCGCCAGCACCCAGACCTTGACCGTGGCGGTGTACACCGAGGTCATCCGCGACTGCTTCGGCAACGCCGCGGCCTACTCCACCGTGTTGACCGTCACCAGCGTGCTGTCGCTGCTGCTGTTCTTCAAGCTGACGGGCCGCAGGGACATCAGCGTGTGATTTCATACTATTCCCAGATTCAAACAAGACACTAAAAACAGAAATTGGCAAGGGGAAACGTTGGAGGCCTCCGCGGCCTCCAAACCTCTGCGCCAGGAGAATTCTTCTCCTGGACCTCAGCGGGCGAACCGGCT
>CACZLE010000021.1:0-1701 GCA_902781945.1 uncultured Eubacteriales bacterium
ATGAGTTTACTCATTTTCTCCGGCCTGACGCCGGTTTTCGCTGTGCGCCGTGCAGCACAGCGCGCCAGCGAAGCTGGCTGCCCGGAAGCGGTGGGCTGCGGTTTTGTTTATCGTTGCGTTCGCAGCTTTTACGGCGATAAACGCAGGTTTTCTGCTTCTCTTTTGACTCAAAAGAGAAGCGTACTCCTTCCCCGTCAAATTTCTGTTTTATGATGTCTCCCTCTCAAAATATCAGGATAAAAAAGGAAGGCGCGCTTTTCCCGAGCGCGTCTCCCCTTTTTTTCTATTGTTATCACCAGCCGCGTCCGCCCCGGCCTCCGCCGAAGCCGCCAAAGCCGCCGTTGCCATACTGGCCGCCGCCCCAGCCGCTGTTCATCATGCCGCCGCCCATCATCTGATTGGGAATGCTGCTGACCTGCTGGCCATTGACGATGATGGTGCCGCCGTTATACTGGGCGGAACCGTCATAATCGAAGGTGCTGCTGCCGGTCACGTTGAGGGTGCCGCCGTTGACGATGATATTGCCGTTGGAATCGATACCGTCGGTATCCCCCGCGCCCATGACCACGGTGATATCGCCGCCGTTGATCTCAATAGTGGCGGTATACGCCCGGGACTTCTGGGCGGCGTTGATGCCGTCATCGCTGGCCTGGATGCTGATAACGCCGCCGTTCAGCTGGATGTAGGTGCCCTCGATGCCCTCGGCGGCCCGGACGGTGACGCTGCCGTCATCGATCTGCACCACGGAGGTGGCATGGATGCCGTCGTCCCCCGCCTGGATGTTCAGGACGCCGCCGCCAATATAGATATAGCCCAGGGAGGTATCGTCCTCGTTTTCGGCATGCAGGCCGTCGGTGCCCGCCGCCAGGTTCAGATTGCCATCCGCGATGCGGATGGAGTCGTTGGCCTGGATGGCCTTGGAGGAGGCAGAAATGTTATAGGTGCCGCCGGTGATTTTCAGGTCGTCCTTGCCCACGATGCCGTTGGCGGCGGAGGTGATGGTCAGGGTCGCGGTGCCGCCCAGCACCAGGTCGCACTTGGAGAAGATCACGCCGTCGGTGTTGGTGCTGCCGTCCGCAGCGAAGGTCCCGGTGACGGCCAGCTGGCTGTCGCCGCTCACGGTGACGAACACCTTGTCCGCTGTCTTGGCGTAGATCACGGGGAAATTGCTGTTGGTGATGTTCGCGCCGTCCAGCACGATCTGCACCTTGTCATCCTCGCCCGCCTCCACATAGGCGGTAAAGTTGCTGGCGGTGCCACTCAGCACATAGACGCCCGCGGCGGTGATGTGGATCTCCTGGCCGTCGGCCACGGTGTAATAGGTCGCGCCGCTGAGGTCCGCCGTTTGAGTCAGATCCCGGTTGGTAAAGAGATCCGCCGCGCTGTATATCGCAGCCGTGGTGGCGGCCATCGCGCCGGAAAAGGAAATTGCGGTCATCAGGATCAAAACGGTCAGCGCTGCAAAAAACTTTTTCAAAATGGACTTCATGGTGAAATCCCTCCTTTCTTTGTTTACGGGCACAGTATAACCCGCGAACCTTAAAGGAAGGTTAAAGAAAAAAACTTTTCTTGCATTCGATGGAAAACGGAAATTGGATAGGGGTACGTTCGAGGCCTCCGCGCCCGGGGCCTTTCGGCCCGCTCTACGCTGAAAGCCTGCCACCGGCAGCCTTTCCGGGCGCTTCGAGCCCTCTTGCTCTG
>CACZLE010000021.1:1720-33612 GCA_902781945.1 uncultured Eubacteriales bacterium
TCCGGGCAGAAGAAAACCGGCGGCAGTCCGGAAAAATGAGTTTACTCATTTTCTCCGGCCTGACGCCGGTTTTCGCTGTGCGCCGTGCAGCACAGCACGTCAGCAACGCTGGCTGCCCGGAAGCGGTGGACTGCGACTTTGTTTCTTGCTGCGTCAGCTGCTTTTACGGCGACAAACGCAGGTTTTCTGCTTCTCTTTTGACGCAAAAGAGAAGCGTACCCCTCCCCGTCAAATTTCTGTTTCTCGCGTTTCCCTTCCCCCACAAAAATCGCCCGGCCCCATTGGGAGCCGGACGCTTTGATATATGCGCTTACCCTTTCACCTGCTGACGGATCAGGGCGCGTTTGAGCTTGGCTTCAGCCAGGGCGTAATCCACGTCGTCCCGCTGCATGGTGCGCAGCTTTTCCTCCGCTGCCTGCTGGGCGGCGGCGGCGCGGGCGGCGTCGATCTCGTCCGCCCACTCGAAGGTGGTGGCGATGACCCGCGCCTCACCGTTTGACACGCTGAGCAGACCGCCGCTGCACGCGGCGGAACGGGTATGGCCCTGGGCGTCCGTGACGCGGGCCTCGCCGATGCCCAGGGGCGCGGCGTAGTCGATATGCCGCGCCAGGATGCACACGTCGCCATTTGCGGTGCGCAGGATGACGCGCTCGGCGTCCCCGTCATACACCATGCGGTCCGGCGTTACGATCTGCAAATGAAACACTGCCATTACTGCTCACCCTTTTTGGCCTTGGCGACGGCTTCGTCGATGCTGCCCACAAACAGGAAGGCGGACTCGGGCAGGTCGTCGTGCTTGCCCTCGATGATCTCCTTGAAGCCGCGGATGGTTTCTTTCAGGGGCACATATTTGCCCTCCATGCCGGTGAACTGCTCGGCCACGGAGAAGGGCTGACTGAGGAAGCGCTGCACCTTACGGGCGCGGCTGACGATCAGCTTGTCCTCGTCGCTCAGCTCGTCCATACCCATGATGGCGATGATGTCCTGTAATTCCTTGTAGCGCTGCAGGATGCTCTGCACGGCGCGGGCCACCTCGTAATGCTCATGACCCACGATCTCGGGCGACAGGATGCGGCTGGTGGAGCCCAAGGGGTCCACGGCGGGATAAATGCCCAGGGAGGCGATGCCGCGGTCCAGCACGGTGGTGGCGTCCAGATGGGCGAAGGTGGTGGCGGGGGCCGGGTCCGTCAGGTCGTCCGCAGGCACGTAAACGGCCTGCACGGAGGTGATGGAACCCTTCTTGGTGGAGGTGATGCGCTCCTGCAGGGCGCCCATCTCGGTGGCCAGGGTGGGCTGATAGCCCACGGCGCTGGGCATGCGGCCCAGCAATGCAGACACCTCAGAGCCCGCCTGGGTGAAGCGGAAGATGTTGTCGATAAAGAGCAGCACGTCCTGGTTTTCCCGGTCACGGAAGTATTCCGCCATGGTCAGGCCGGAAAGGCCCACGCGCATACGGGCTCCCGGGGGCTCGTTCATCTGGCCGTAGACCAGGGCGGTCTTGCTGATGACGCCGCTCTCCTTCATTTCGTTATACAGGTCGTTGCCCTCGCGGGTACGCTCGCCCACGCCCGCGAATACGGACAGGCCGCCGTGCTGCTTGGCCACGTTGTTGATCAGCTCCATGATCAGCACGGTTTTGCCCACGCCCGCGCCGCCGAACAGGCCGATCTTGCCGCCCTTGGCATAGGGGGCGATGAGGTCCACCACCTTGATGCCCGTTTCCAGGATCTCGGTGCTGGTCTCCTGCTCCTCAAAGGAGGGGGCGGGACGATGGATGGGCCAGCGCTCCACGTCGGTGGGATCGGGCTGATCGTCCACGGCCTGGCCCAGCAGGTTAAAGATACGGCCCAGGCACTTTTCGCCCACGGGCACGGTGATGGGGCCGCCGGTATCCAGGGCGTCCAGGCCGCGCACCATGCCGTCAGTGGCGTTCATGCTGACGCAGCGGGCCACGTTGTCGCCCACGTGCTGCGCCACCTCGGCCACCACCTTTTTATCGCCGTTCTGAATCTCGATGGCGTTCAGCAATTCCGGC
Source organism: uncultured Eubacteriales bacterium (assembly GCA_902781945.1). Lineage (GTDB taxonomy): Bacteria > Bacillota > Clostridia > Christensenellales > Aristaeellaceae > SFMI01. The sequence continues at coordinate 3,756 of CACZLE010000021.1, forward strand.
AGGTGGCCGTCCTCAAAGCGGATGTCCAGCACAGGGCCGATGACCTGCACCACCTTGCCTACGTTTTGCTTGGTCACGTTTGTAGTCTCCTTTCCCATGGATCATTCCTCCGCTCCGGCCACGATCTCGGTGATCTCCTGGGTGATGGCGCCCTGGCGCGCGCGGTTGTAGCGCAGCGTCAGATCGCTGATCATGGCTCCCGCGTTCTTGGTGGCGCTGTCCATGGCCATGCGGCGGGACGCCACCTCGCTGACAAAGGAATCGCACAGGGCGCTGTACAGCCGCCCGGCCAGGAAATCCGGCACGAACCGCTCCAGCGTCTCCGCGGGTTCCATTTCGTATACGGTATCCACGTTGCGTTGGGGCGCTTCCTCGGCGGGAGGCACGGGCAGCAGCTTTTCCACCTGCACCTCCTGGCTCATCATGGAGCGGAAGCTGGTGTACACCAGCCACACCTCGTCGTAGCGCTCCTGCAAATAGCCCGCCGCGACCATTCTGGACAGGCGGTAGCAGGCCTTGACGCCCAGGCTTTCCACCCGGCCATACTGATCGTCCAGCAATTCCACGCCCGCGTGGTGATATTTTTCAATGGCCTTGCGGCCCAGGGGCAGCACGCAGTAGGGCGTATCCCCGCAATGGGCGGCCAGGGCCTTGAACACATTGGCGTTATAGCCGCCCGCCAGGCCGCGCTCCCCCGCGATGACGATATACAGCCGGTTTTTGACGGGCCGTTCCTGCACGAAGGGCACGCTTTGCCCGGCGCAGCGCTGCACCGCGGCCCTGAGGGCCTGGCTGCTGATCTGCGCGTAGGGCTTGCTGTTTTCCATGCGCTCCTTGGCGCGGCGAAGTTTGGAGGTGGCCACCAGCTGCATGGCTTTGGTGATCTGCATGGTGCTTTCCACGCTTTTGATGCGCAGCTTGATGTCCTTCATGGACGCTCCTGCCATGGTGCCGCCTCCTTACTTACTTGGTTTTGAGAAAATCGCGGGTATAGGCTTCGAGGGCCATTTTGAGTTTTTCCTCGGTCTCCTTGGAAAGCTGGCCGGTGGTGCGGATCTCCCCCAGCACGTCGCCGTGCTGGGCCGCCATGCGCTCATAGAGGCCTTCCTCATACTCGGCCACGTGGCGCACCTCCACCTCCTTGAGGAAGTCGTGGGTGACGGCGTAGAAGATGCAAACCTGATCCTCCACGGCGATGGGATGGCTGCGGTTCTGCTTGAGCACCTCCACGATGCGCTCGCCCTGGGCCAGACGGGCCTTGGTGTCCGCGTCCAGATCGGAGCCGAACTGGGCGAAGGACTGGAGCTCGCGATACTGGGAGTAGAGGAGCTTCAAGCTGCCGGCCACCTTCTTCATGGCCTTGATCTGGGCGTTGCCGCCCACGCGGCTGACGGAGATGCCGGGGTTCACGGCGGGCATGATGCCGCTGTGGAACAGCTCGGTTTCCAGGAAGATCTGGCCGTCGGTGATGGAAATGACATTGGTGGGAATGTAGGCGGATACGTCGCCCGCCTGGGTCTCGATGATGGGCAGGGCGGTGATGGAGCCGCCGCCGTATTCGGGAGCCACGCGCGCCGCACGCTCCAGCAGGCGGGAATGCAGATAGAACACGTCGCCGGGATAAGCCTCGCGTCCCGGAGGACGGCGGATCAGCAGGGACAGGGCGCGGTAGGCCACCGCGTGCTTGCTCAGATCGTCGTAGATGATCAGCACGTCCTTGCCCTGATCCATGAAGTATTCGCCCATGGCGCAGCCGGAATAGGGGGCGATATACTGGAGGGGGGCCAATTCAGAGGCCGTGGCGGCCACCACGATGGTGTAATCCATGGCGCCCGCGGCGGACAGGGTATCCACCAGCTGGGCCACGGTGGAGCGCTTCTGGCCGATGGCCACGTAAATGCAGATGACATCCTTGCCCTTCTGGTTGATGATGGTATCCAGGGCGATGACGGTCTTGCCGGTCTGGCGGTCGCCGATGATCAATTCGCGCTGGCCGCGGCCAATGGGGATCATGCTGTCGATGGCCTTGATGCCGGTCTGCAAAGGCACGGACACGCTCTTGCGCTGGATGATGCCGGGGGCCGGACGCTCGATGGGGCGATGCTCCTTGGCGTCCACCGCGCCCTTGCCGTCCACGGGCTGACCCAGGGCGTTGACCACGCGGCCTATGAGCCCCTCGCCCACGGGCACGGACACCACCTGGCCGGTGCGGGAGACGGTATCGCCTTCCTTGATGCCCTCGTCGGAGCCCAGCATAACGATGGCCACGCTGTTTTCCTCCAGGTTCAGGGCCATGCCGTACTCGCCGTTGGGGAAGCGCACCAGCTCGTTGGCCATGCAATTATCCAGGCCGCTGACGCGGGCGATGCCGTCGCCGATCATGATGATGGTGCCGGTATCGCTCTCGGAAATTTTATTTTCGTAGTTTTTTATTTGCTCTTTAATGAGCTTACTGATCTCCTCAGGTTTTAACTGCATCGTATCACCTACTCATTGTCGATCATGGCCCGGTGGATCTCCTCCAGGCGATGGCGCACGGTGTTGTCATAGCGCTGGCCGTTCATCTCCAGCAGCACGCCGCCCATGACGGCGGGATCGGTCTTTTCGGTCAGGTGGACGGTTTTGCCCGTCATATCGCGCAGGCGGCTCTTGAGCTTGAGCCGCTGGGCGTCGGTAAGGGCCGTCACGGTGGTGACGGTGGCCTCCACCACCGCATGGTCGCGGTTGAAGCTCTCCCGGAAGGCGGCCTCGCAGCCCTCAAACTCATGCAAAATCCCCCGCTCGCACAGGAGCTTTAAGAAATTGAGCATGTAGGGATGCACCTGGCCCCGCAGGGCGCTGTCCAATATCTGGACCCGCTCCTGCTTGGGCAGGGACATGTTGGACAGCAGGCGGCAAAAATCCGGCTCCTGGCGGAAGAGGCTTTTGAGGACCTGCAATTCCGCAAGCATGTCCTCCGTCAGCTTTTCCTCGGCGCACAGGGCGTACAGGCCCTCGCCGTATTCTCTGGCCAGGTCTGTCACTGCTGATCACCCACGTTCCGGATAAATTCGTCCACGAAGGCCTGATGATCCTTGGGGTTGATCTCCCGCTCCACCACCTTGGAGGCGATGCTGACGGCGATATCGGAGATCTCCTCCCGCACGTCCAGCAGCATCTGGCGCTTTTCCTGGGCGATTTCCTGCTCGGCCTTCTGCTTGAGATGGCTGGCCTGGCTGGAAGCCTCCGCCACGATGGCGTCGCCGCGCTTCTGGGCGGTCTGCACGGCAGACCGAACCAGGCCGTCCGCCTCTTCCCGGGCGGAGGCCATCCTGGTCTCATACTCCTTTTTCATGCTGGCCGCTTCATTGCGGTTCTCATTCGCCTCGGCATAGATCCCTTCCACCTGCTGCTTGCGGGTGTCAAACATCTTTTGCACGGGCTTGAACAGAACGCGCTTGAGGATCAGGAACATGACCAGCAGATTGGCGAAGGAGATGAGGATATCCCAGATATTGACAGATATGATATCCAAAAACTGCATTGATGTTGCCCTTTCTGCAAGCAAGGATGGGATGGGTTGCTCTTACAGCTTGCCCATGGATTCCAGAGCAGTCTTGAAGGCGTTGATGAACAGGTTGGGAGCCACGAAGATCAGCAGGATGCCGATGACCAGGCCGTACAGACCGGTGGTTTCCGCGATGGCGCAGCCCATGATCATGGTGCTGGTCACAGCGCCCTTGGATTCGGGCTGGCGGCCGATGGCTTCGCAGGCACGGGCGACGGCGTTGCCTTCACCAATACCAGGGCCGATACCGGCGATCAGGGCGAGACCGGCGCCGATGGCGCAGCCGGCGAGGATGATACCAATAGCAAGTTCGATCATGACAAGGGAACCTCCTTAATTTAGTGCGTGTGTATATTGCGTTATGCGGGCTGGCCCGCGTAAAGCCTGGTTATTCTTCCTCCGGCGCGCCGGTGGCGATGTACAGCATGGTCAGCATGGCGAAGATGAAGGCCTGCATGCAGCCGCTGAAAATGTCAAAGTAGAGACTGAGCACCGCGGGAATGCCCACCCGCAGCCAGGGGATATTGCCCAGGAACCCCGGCAGCCAGCCCAGGATCATGTGGCTGAGGTTGCCCAGGGCGTAATGCACCAGGGTGGCGATGACCACGCCGGAGAGCACGTTGCCGTAGTGACGGAAGCTCATGGACACGGGGGTGGCAAACTCGCCGATGACGTTGAAGGGCATGAACACGGGGATGGGCTCAAAGAAGCCCTTGATGTAGGGCCACAGGCCGCCCTTGAGCTTATAGTGGGTGATCAGGATGAACACCAGGATGGCCCAGCCGGCCACGATATTCATATCACTGGTGGGCGGGAACAGGCCCAGGAGGCTGGAGAGGCTGGAGAACGCGGAGAGGCCCAGGATGGCGCACACGAAGGGCGCGAAGCCCATGAAGCGCTTGCCCATATTGTCCGCCACCAGGTCGTTGACCTTCTCCACGATCCACTCGGCCAGGATCTGGCGCTTGGAATCGGACACCACCTTGATACCGTGGGTCAGATACAGGCACAGTCCCAGCAGCGCGATCATCACCGCCAGGGAATTGACCTGGGATTCGGTGATATACAGGTTTTGCAGCGGCATGGGGATGGTCAAATACACCATGGCGCCGGTGATGGAGATGCCCTCCTCCACAGGCTTTAAGCATACCTTGAGGGCAATGGCCGCCACAAAGGGCAGGATGATCATGGCCAGATACAGGATATCAAGCAGCCTGGCCTTGGTCTTTTCATTCATTGCGCTTGGTTCTCCTTCTTCAGCAATATACCTTCAATAAAAATGGTGATCCGGGGAAACAGCTGGCACAAAAGGGCGGGCACGGGATCAATGCCGGGGATCAGATAGGCCGCCCCGGCCATGACAACCAGCAGGAAAAGCCGCCCGGTATAGGAAAGCTGCATCAGCCTGCGGCCCGCCTTGGCCTGGGGGCTGAGCTCCGTCTTCTGCGGCTCCGCGCCCTCCTCGGGCTCTTCCTCCGGCGGCAGCTGCACGCCGTTCATCTTTTCGGCGGCCTGCTGCACGGAATACGCCATCAAAAAGAAATTGCCAATGGCAAACGCCGCGCCCAGCAGCGTGCCCAGCAGCACGGATAAGCGGAATTGCCCGATGATCAGATACACCGCCAGCATCAGCACGGCCATGAGCCCCACGCCCACGGCGATCTTCGCGGTTTCCTTTTTGACAGCGGACTGAACCTTCACCGAATCCCATCCTTTCCTATTATATACTCTACCATGGGAAGCGCCTGCCTGTCAATAAACAATTGGACATTTTTGTACATGTTCATGCAGTATCGGTTATCTGCTTGATGATTTGCAGGTCGATGGGATGCGCGATTGCCGGGAAGCAATAATTGGATGAGGATATATAGTCTGCAAAAGATCCTTCGACTTCGCTGCGCTTCGCTCAGGATGACATTGGAAGAAGATTTTTCCCTTGTTTATTGGCTGAATCTGCTGTGAAACAGCCTGCAAACAGGGAAACAATTCCTATCGATGTCATCCTGAGCGGAGCGTAAGCGAAGTCGTTCGCTTTGCCCTGGCCTTCGGCCAGCAGGATCTCGTTGATTCATCTGCCAATTTCTATTTTGATCCGCTTATTTCAGCTCCACCGTAAACCACAGCCCTTCATCCTGGGCTTTTTCCTTGGTCATCAGGAAGCGCGCGTCGGGCCGGAACTGGATCGCCGTCAGAGGAGAGTCCTCGATGTACTCCACCTCGCCCCAGAAATGGGCCGTGCGCTGGTCGTCCTCAAAATCAAAGGTGGTGGATTTGAAGGTCATCTCCCGACCGTTCTGATCGTAGAGGGCGTAGCCGAAATCCAGGTCGGTATACTTGTATTCCTTAGACTGGGGCTGAGCGAACACCACGTCATACTGGTACTTGACCCGCATGAAGCTGCGCGTCAGCTTCCGGATGGTAAGGGTGTAATCGTCGAAGGCAAAAACCTGATCCGCGCCGTATTCCTGGGTTTCGGGCAGGGGCGTGGTGAAATCGAAGGTCAGGGTATCTGCCAGCGTGAAAGCCCCGGACTTGACCAGCTGGTCTGCAAACCAATTTTCATTGCTGTAATCGCTGAAATTGGGCATGCCGCTCACGTATTCCTCCAGGCTGACACCATGCTCGGCCATGATCTTGCCTTGTTCATATGTCTGCGCGAATTGGGCCTCATAGGCGTCCCAATCCCGGATTTCATCCGCCAAAACGATCTCCCAATTGGGCTTGTAAATCTGCACCTCCAGCCGCCAGTCCACCGGGGCAGTCAGCTCCCTCCAGCCCATCCCATAAGCTCCCTGGTCATATATATCCCCCAGAATCGTCATCTTTTCTGTCGCTGGATAGCGGACATCGGCGCTGGGATAGAAGAAATTGGTGCTCATACCATCGTTATCGCCGCTGCTGCCCGTTACGCTGATCGTCAGCGGTTCCCCATCGCATTCCGCCTTGAGCCAGGAGATCAGGTATTGCGGGGCGGCATTCTCTTCATGGTTCAGCTCCAAGGCAGCGGCCAGCGTGCTGCCGTCAAAAACCGCGTCCCCCAGGCTCACGGTGATGCCCTGGGCGGTTTTGCTTTGCTCGATGGGGATGATGTTTTGCTCAAATTCCTTGCTGGGCGTGCCGTTGGCCACGGCGTCCCGCACGCTGTAATAGTTGACCAGCGCCAGGGCCGTGCCGCCCAGCAGCGCAAGGATCAAAACGATGGCAATTGCCATCACCAAAGGCCGTTTCATCTTTTTTTCCTCCCGATAGGAGCCAACGGCGTTCAGCACCGCCCGGCGGCACAGGTCCGGCGTTTCCGGAAACGCGCCCGCGAGATCCAGGGCTTCATCCTGCTTCTTCATACCGTCAGCTCCTTTCTCAATTGTACTTTGGCTCTGTGGATGCGTCCCACCACGGTGGTCTGGGGCACTCGCAGCGTCCGGGCGATCTCCGCATAGGGCATGCCTTCCATTTCGTGCAGCACCAGGGGCAGGCGCAGCTTTTCCGGCAGCGCCGCCAGGGCCATGGACAGGGTCGGGTCCGGCGGCGGAACGGATGGTTCCGGCAGATCCTCCAGGGCCGCCACGCGCTGCCGCCTGCGCCCGATGTCATGGCAGGCGTTGATCAATATGCGGGTGAGCCAGGTGGCGAAATATCGCTCATCCTTCAGCGTATGCTGCTTTTCCCACGCTCGCAGCGCCGCCTCCTGCATGGCGTCGCGGCAATCCGCGTCGCTGCGCAGCAGCGTGTAAGCAATGCGGTACATGCGGTCCGTCTGCGCCACCACGGCGGCGCCAAATTCATCCCGGGTCATGCGATCACCTCTTGTATCGATACACCTATTAGACGCGGGAGGAGGAAGAAATTTTACGCGATCAAATAAATATTTTCAAGAAAAAAAGGCCTCCGAAAAGGCCTTTTAAAAACCAGCGCTTTACGCCATCTTTTTGACGATGATCATTTCCACCTGGCGTCCGCGGATGGCGACGCGCACGTCGTCGGCCACGTGGGCCACCACGGATTTTTCCAGTTCGTCCCAGGCTTCCCGGGCGGCGGCGTCATTGTTTTTCATCTGGGCGTTCAGGGCGTTTTCATAGCGCGTCATGGACCATTCCCAATCCAGGGTGGGCAGCGAGGACTGCTCCAGGACCCCGGGCATCAGCAGGGAGGAATGGGCGGCGGCGATATCCTCGTCCGCGCCGCGGTCAAAGAAATCCCGCAGACGGCCCATGAGACCCTTGGCGGACTCATTTTTGCCGGTGGAGGAGGCGGCCAGCAGGGAATCCCGCTTTTCGCTGTTCATGCGGGTCGTTACCTGCAAATGCAGCTGATAGACGCCCGCCTCGTCGTCCTCGATCCAGAAATCGCCCTTGGTCTCGCCGGTGATGGAGCGCATCATGCCCAGCATTTCCTCGGCCAGCAGGCGCAGGTGCAGGGCGTTTTTGCCCGTCAGGCCCTTGTAGGCCGCCACCTTGTCCACCTGGCTCAGCGCGATTTCCATTTGGGTTCCCGTGCTGGTGACCTCAATCACATCTGTTCTCATAGGCCAGCCTCACTCGATGGTCAGGATATCCGCAAAGCCGGTGACATCGAACACCTCGCGCACGACCTCGTTGACGTTCTTGACCTTCATGCCGCCCTTGCCGCTCATGGTCTTATGGGCAGCCAGCAGCACGCGCAGGCCGGCGGAAGAAATGTAGTCCAGCTTGGCAAAATCCAGCGTCAGGCTGTCGGCGGCGGCCAGGGAATCCTTCAGCGCCGCTTCCAGTTCGGGGGAGGTCATGGTGTCCAGCCGGCCCTCCAGGGCGATTTCCAGGGCATTGCCGTTTTGCTTTTTGTCGATGGTCATTTTTGTTTTCCTCCTTGATTATTTGGTATGCGAAATGCGCTTGCTGCCCCGGGTGATGGCCCGCTGGGGGCAAACCAGCAGGCACAGATGGCAGCCGACGCACTTTTTGCCGTTGAGTACGGGATGGCGGTTTTCATCCAGGCGGATGGCCTGATGGCCGCCGTCCATGCAGGAGATCACGCAGCGCCCGCAGCCCATGCAGCGGTCCCGATCAAACCGGGGAAAGATCACGGTGTCCCGTTCCAGGGTGTCGGTGGTGCTGCTCAGGGCATCCAGGCCCAGGCCCATGGCCTCCTTTACGCTGGAAAAGCCCTTTTCCGCCAGGTACAGGTTGAGGCCCGCCTTGAGATCGTCGATGATGCGGTAGCCGTACTGCATCACGGCGGTGGTCACCTGGATGGAGCCGCCGCCCAGCAGGATGAATTCCAGGGCGTCCAGCCAGTTTTCCACGCCGCCCATGGCGCTGATATGCATGCCGGCAAGGGCGGGATTCTGCCCCAGCTCCGCAATGAACCGCAGGGCGATGGGCTTGACGGCGTTGCCGCTGTAGCCGCCCACGGCGCTGTGGCCGTGCACGGCGGGCGCGGAAACGTAGGTGTGCGGATTGATGTCCACCACGGATTTGATGGTGTTGATGGCGGCAATGCCATCCGCGCCGCCCCGCAGGGCAGCCTCTGCCGCCGGGCTCATGGTTGCCACGTTGGGGGTCAGCTTGGCCAGAACCGGGATGGTACAGGCACGCTTGGCGGCGGCGGTGAACCGCTCCACCAGCTCGGGCACCTGGCCGATATCGCTGCCCAGGCCGCCCTCGGCCATGTTGGGGCAGGAGAAATTGAGCTCCACCGCGTCCGCGCCGTTCTCCTGGCACAGCCGGGCCAGCTCGCCCCATTCCGCCTCATTCTGGCCCATGATGGAGGCCAGGATGAACTTGGTGGGATATTTTTCCTTGAGGCGGCGGAAGATCTCCATGTTTTCCGCCACGCTGTGGTCAGACAGCTGCTCGATGTTCTTGAAGCCGATGATGCCGCCGTTATCCCCCGTGATGGCGGAAAAACGGGGCGAGGCCTCATGGATATCCAGGGTGCAGATGGTCTTGAAGCAGACCCCCGCCCACCCGGCCTCAAAGGCCCGGGCGCACATATCGTAGGTGCTGGCCACCACGGAGGAGGACAGCAGGAAGGGATTCTCCAGCGGGATGCCGCACAGATCGCATTTCAGCCGATCCTCATTTTCCGGCTGGGGCGTTTCGCACTCCGGCTTCACCTGATAATACAGGCGGTTGACCAGATCGCGGATGGGCACCTCTCCCGGGCGGACGCAGGCCCGCTCGCAGGGCGCCTCGCAGGTAAGGCAGGGATTGTCCGCGGGCAGCGACAGCGCCGCGCCCTGCTCGTTGTGGAACCACACGCTGCGCAGCAGCCCGGCAGGGGCCAGCTTGCCGCAGGCCTGATTGCAGGGCGCATCGGCGCACAGGACACAGCGGATCATGTCGCTCCGGGGAATGCGCGCTTCGGCTTGGATCATGGCAATTCCTCCTTTGTTACAGGGTAATGCCGAGATTCTCCAACAGATCGATGACCACCACGCAGGAGGGCCGCGCCTGCCGCATGATGAGCTTCATGATATTTTCGGGCACGGCCACGCAGCCGCCGGTATAGGGCTTGATGGGGCCCAGGCAATGCAGGAAGATGGCGGAACCCCGGCCCGGGGTGCCCTCTTCATTGAAGCTGATATTGAGGCAGTACTGATACTGGAAATCATAATCCACGATGTGTTCGCTGTCGTCCATCATCAGATCGGGATAATCCTTGATATCCACCATCTCGTTATAGCGCATGCCCTCCCGCTGGTCGCCGGACCAGTAGGTATCCTCCGTCACCTGATAGTAGGGCATAACGCAGCCGGGATCGGCGGCGATGCCGAAGGCCTTGTTGAAATGATACACGCCGATGGGCGTCTGGCCGCAGCCTTCCACGTGATCGGCGTCCAGGCACAGGCCGTTTTTGCCCACAAAGCCGGGAGTGGACAGCAGCTGCTTCCACTGGCCGTTTTCATCCTTCCGATGCATGGAAATATAGGCCGTGGTCTTGTCCATGCCCAGGGCCGCCACCACAAAGAGCTGGTCGGCCTCCTGGGCGGCGGGCAGCGCGGCCACCCAGGCCGGGGATTCCACCGTCTGCTGCTGGGAAGCATAGAGCTCCTCGCCCAGAGCAGGGGCGCACAGGGACAGAACAGTCGCCAGGGTCAGGATCAGCGCGATAATGGTTTTCATGATTTGGTGATTCTCCTCAGATTGTTTGACAGAATAGCTTTCGTCCGGGGCCCGTTGACCCGAATCGGCACAGAGCCTTGGTCAAAGGGGCGGATCATTTTCTCCTATGCTTTCTTCCCCTTTGTTTTCGCAGGCTCAACAATCGCAAAAAAACTTGCCTTGTTGTCCGGATTGTATCATATTCAGCAAAATTGATCAATGCAAAATACGGCGACAGGATAAATTTTTTTGTAGAACATGGATGAAAAGAAGTCTCTGCGGCCTCTATTATATGCCGTAACCAGTTACAAAGAAAAGCAGGCGCTTATAAAGCGCTGACAAATTCTTTCCTCTGGTCATACGCAGCCAGCTCCTCCCGGGACAGTGTCTCCTTACCGTCAAACCGATAATAAGCGCCGGATTCAGCCACGAATTCCATGACGCAGTAATCGGGATCTTCCACGCCCTTGGGGTAATATTTCACATCCTGGGGATGCCAAAGCAGCTGCTTCCATACGCGTTCAAAATGCAGAACCACATGGCCCGAAAGGCAAAGCCCCTCGAAGGTTTCATTATCGGCAAAGTAAAGGCAGGCGGCGCTTTCCTTTTGCAGTGCCCGCACATGGCCGGAGCTGGTATTGGTGGAAATCAGGTGACGCCCCAAGCCCTTGTGCCAAGTGCAAAACACCCGACGGATCGTGGGCGCGCCATTCACCAGATAGCCCAGATCGGCGGTATGGGAGCGATTGATCAGCGCCATCAGTTCATCTTTTGTCATTCCGCATCCCTCCTGGTTGTATTACAGTCGAAAATATGATATGCTTGGGCACAATAAGAAACGGGAGGTGAACCCATGAAATTCGTCCTGATCATCGGCAGCGGCGCCGTGGGCAAAATGACGGTGGGCCAGGAGCTGATGAAAATCACCGACCTGCGGCTGTTCCACAACCACATGACCATCGAGCCGGTCATCGACATTATGGGGTATTTTGACGGCCCGCTGATCCTGGAACTGCGGGAAAGCATCTTCCGCCGGTTCGCCGCCTCCGGTCAATATGGCATGATCTTCACCTACATGTGGGCCTTCGACATGCAATCCGACTGGGATTATATCGAGCACGTCAAGAGCATCTTTGCCCCCTATGACACGGAATTTTACTGTGTGGAGCTGGTAGCCCCGCAGGAAATCCGCCTGGAACGCAACAAAACGGAAAACCGGCTGAAAAACAAGGCCTCCAAACGCGATACCGCGATCTCCGAAATGCGCCTGAAAATGGAGGACGACGCCTGCCGCCTGGTGAGCAACCCCGGCGAAGTACCCTTTGAAAACTACCTGCGGATCGATAACAGCAGCATGTCCGCGGCGGACGCGGCGCAGCTGATCAAGAATACCTTTCACCTATAAAAAAGGCGCGCTTTGACCATCTGGCAAGGTGGGGAAGTGCGCCTTTTCATATACATACTGGAGGCTTACTCCCTTTTCTTTATCATTCTGACGATTGAAACCGGCGTGCCAAGATTCCATTGCTTTTTGCATCCATCAAACTCAAAACCATATTTGTGATAAAACCGAATGGCTCGCTCATTCTTTTCAAGCACCCACAAGAATACAGTATCGTATTCTTTAAGCCTGGAAAATGCTTCATTCATCAATCTGTATCCTATTTTACGTCCATAATACGCTGAAAGGACATAAATAGCTACAACCTCTCCCGCATTCTTCAGATCTTCATCTCTCGATGGGCCATATACTGCAAATCCTACAACTTTTTCTTTATCCTTAGCTACAAGGGTGTTATCGGGGAACTGCCGCGCCCGCGCCGTTGTTGCCTCCACAGTCATTGAGTCAAGATATCTGTCACTTACAATCCCTCTGTATGCTTCCTGCCATGAAGTGCAGTGCACATATCCTCTCCCACACAGTTCCTCATCTGTTTCAGCTAATTTGATGCATATTGAATCAGTTTTTTCTTCCATAGCACGATACTCCATTAAAATGAATATTCACTGCAAAATCGGCTCTATAATAAAAGTTGGGATAGCACTCAAAAAAAGAAAGACAAATGATTCGCAAACTGGTAAAGTGTAATTGACGAGAAAACACTCAGGAGGCGAATCACTTATCCAAGAAAGAATATACAGGATCATTTCTCGAGTGTTACAGGTCCTACCCTGAATTGGTGGACTGCGACTTTGTTTCTCGTTGCGTTTGCAGCTTTTTACGGCGATAAATGCAGCCCTTTCTGTTTCTCTTTCGCGCATCGGAAGAGAACGCCTCTGTTCGCTCTCCCTATCAAACTTCTGTTTTTCGTTGTCTTAAACAAGAGATTCCTCCTATATGCTGACCTCAGCCCCCGGCTTTACCGTCAGTTCCGCGTCCTCTCCCTGATACAAGTACGCATAGAACACGCGATCCGGCAGGGCTGCCAGCCGCGTTTCCACACCGGCCTGATCGGGCTGCATGCACAGGATGGCCAGCTCATAGGCCAGGTCCGGCAGATCCCGGAAGCCGCCCGCCAGGGCGGCGGTGAGCAGCACGTCCCGGGGCGCGCCCAGGGCGGGATCGATGAAGGGATGGCGCAGGGTATCCCCCACCCGGTAATAGCCGTATGGGTTATCCTCCAGGGAATAGGCGGTGAACTGGCAGAAGGCGGAGGGCGAAGGCCATTTGACCGTGCCCGCCGCGCCATCCGCGCCGTACAGGGTATAACGAGTGTCGCCGCTCTCCATCCAAATGGAGCACCCGCTGTCGGTATACAGATAGCCCGTGATCCCCTGGTTTTGCAGCACCGCCGCGGTCATATCCAGCAGGTAGGCGTCGTGGAGCAGGTTCAGATCCAGTATCGGCCCTTCGATTTCCAGCTCCTCCGCAAAGGCCGCGTATTCCGGCGAAACGATCAGCGCCGCCGCGTTCTCTTCCGACAGCTCCAGCGTGATCGCACCGGGCCGGTTCACGGCCTCCGTGATGGCCGCCAGCCGCTCCGCCTCGTCGGGGTCATTCAGCGGGTCGGCCTCCTGGGGTTCCTCCAGGTAGCGCAGGGTCTGCCATTCCCGATACAGCGCCCCGGCAAACAGATGATAGCCCTCGCCCCGCGCCATCCGGGCGGAGGCGTCCTGCAATACGGCGTAGAGCGCCGAGGGTACTTGCAGTTTTTCGCCGGGGGACGCGTTGAGGGAAGCGATATTGACCAGGCCCGTGTAGGTGTGCTCCGCGTCCAGCAGCTGATAGGCCCGCAGCAGCGCGTCGGTGAACGTCTTTTGCACGGCGCTCAGCTCCTGGCGGATATCGCTGCTGCTGCCCTCCGCGTAATGCAGCAGGTGCGCGCCGCTGCCAAAGAGCACCGCGCCGCCCTCCGCCGTCAGGCCCACGTCGTAGTATCCGCTGTCCTTGTGGCCCAGCTGTAATACGCCGTTGGTAAAGGCATACACCGCCACGATCACCGCGGCGATGAAGCCCACCAGCCGCCAGACCAGCTTTTTATCCTTGAACAAAGGATTCCCGCCTTTCAAAAAAGGGCCGCCGTGGGGCAGCCCTCTATTTTGTTATTCGCCGAAACGAATTTTTTTGTACTGCTCGATTTCCTCGCTGTCGCCGTAGACGAAGTGGCCGTTGCCGATATCCACCAGCTGGGGCTGTTCGCCCTTCTCGTCGTACACCCGGGGATTATAGATGAACAGCTTCTTCTTTTTCTCCAGGATGGGATCGGGAATGGGGATAGCGCTCATGAGGGAATGGGTGTAGGGATGCAGCGGATACTTGAACAGCTCCTCGGTCTCTGCCACCTCCATGATGCGGCCCTTGTAAATGACCACGATGCGGTCGCTGATGAAGCGCACGATACTCAGGTCATGGGCGATGAACAAATAGGTGAGGCCGCGCTCCCGCTGGAACTTTTTGAGCAGGTTCAGCACCTGGGCGCGAATGGACACGTCCAGGGCGCTGATGGGCTCGTCGGCCACGATCAATTCCGGCTCCATGACGATGGAGCGGGCCAGGCCCACGCGCTGGCGCTGGCCGCCGCTGAACTCATGGGGATAGCGGGTCAGATGCTCGGGCAGCAGACCCACCTCGTTGATGGCCTTTTCCACCTTGGCCATGCGGTCCTTCTCATCCTTGAACAGACGGAAGTTGTACAGGCCCTCGGAGATGATATATTCGATGGTGGCGCGCTCGTTCAGGGAGGCGGCGGGATCCTGGAAGACCATCTGGATCTTGCGGATCACCTCGCGGTCCTTGGCCCGGGACAGCTTGCCGCTGATCTTTTCGCCCTTAAAGTAGATGGCGCCGTTGCTGCACGGGTTGATGCGCACGATGGCGCGGCCAATGGTGGTCTTGCCGGAGCCGCTCTCGCCCACCAGGGACAGGGTCTCGCCCTTGTAGATATCGAAGCTCACGTCGCTGACGGCCTTGAAGCTGTTTTTGCCTTGCTTGAAAACCACGTCCAGATTCTGGACGGAAAGCAGGACTTCCCGATTGTTGTTTTCCATGCTTACTCGTCCTCCTCAAAGTCGCCGTAGATGCGAACCATCTTTTCGTGCAGGTTCTGGATGTTCTTGGGGGCCTCGGTCTTGGGGGCCCGGGGATCCAGCAGCCAGGTCTTGGCGTAGTGGGTATCGCTCACCTGGATCATGGGCGGTTCTTCCTTCAGGTCAATGGCCATGGCGTACTGATTGCGGGGAGCGAAGGCATCGCCCACGATCTTGTTGTACAGGGAAGGCGGCGTGCCGGGGATGGAGAACAAATCCGTGCCCTTGTCCGTCAGCTGCGGCAGGGAGGACAGCAGCGCCCAGGTGTAGGGGTGCTTGGGATCATAGAAGATATCCTCCACCGTGCCCAATTCCACGATCTGACCTGCATACAGCACGGCCACGCGCTCGGCCACATTGGCCACCACGCCCAGGTCATGGGTGATGTAGACGGTGGTGAAGCCCAATTCATGCTGCAGATCCTTGATCAGGCGGATGATCTGCGCCTGGATAGTCACATCCAGGGCCGTGGTGGGCTCGTCGCAAATCAGGATCTTGGGCTGGCAGGACAGGGCGATGGCGATGACGATGCGCTGGCGCATGCCGCCGGAATACTGGAAGGGATAATCGTCAAAGCGGGTCTCAGGGTCTGGGATGCCCACCTTGCCCATGATTTCGATGGTGCGCTTGCGGGCCTCGGCCTGGCTGCACTTCTGGTGCTTGAGGATCACGGTCATGATCTGCTTGCCGATGGTGATGACCGGGTTCAGGCTGGTCATGGGGTCCTGGAACACCGTGGCGATGCGGCAGCCGCGGATCTGCTGCCAGTCGTTGGTATACTTCACGTGGGCGCAGTCGATGATGGCGTAGCCGTTCACCACCTGGTTGGCCTCGTCAAAGCTGCGGTATTCCACATAGAACACGCAGGTCTGGAAAATGCGGTTGAGGACGGCCACGCTCCGCAGGTCCTCCCCCGCCAGCATGGCGTCGCGGAAGGCCTTTTTCAGGGTGCCCAGGAATTTGACCTGGGAGGTCAGCGGATAGCGGCCAATGGACAAAAGGATCTCATAGGCCAATATCTTGTTGCGCTCCAGAGTTGCGTCGCTCAGGCCGCAGGGATTGCCGGGCTTGTCCTCCTGGGCGATCTTCTGCTCCCGGCGGGCTTTGAGCTCGGCCAGTGCCTGCTCGTCCTTGGCATGGCTGGCGTCCGCCGCGTAGGCCGCGGCGCGGCTCTTGATGGTCTCGTCGCGCTTGGCGATCAGCGCCTTTTCCTTTTCGCTCAGCTCCGTCAGCTTCTGCTGGCAGCGGGCGATCTCCTGCTGATCCTCGGCGTTGTGCTTGTCCAGGGTCTGGACGTAGTTGTTGGTGTCCACCATGCTGTCCCGCAGCTGCTTGAGGTCGGCTGCATACTGCTCTTCCTCCGCCACGGACAGGCTCTTTTTATGCTTGATCTCGGCTTCCTTGGCCAAAATCTGCTTGTATTCCTCCGCGCCGCGCTCCAGGGGAGACAGCTTGTTGAGCATATTGTTGGCATAGGCCAGGATGCGGCGGCGGGCCGGGGTCAATTTGACCTTGGTGATGGACAATTCGTCGTCAGAAAAGATGATGCTGCCCTCGGGGATAAAGCCGTTGCTGTCCAGCATGCCCGCGAAGGTCTTGGTCAGCACGGATTTGCCGGAGCCGCTCTCGCCCACGATGGCGATGGATTCGTTTTCAAAGATGTCCAGGGACACGTTGCGGATGGCGGTCAGGATGCGGCCGCGCACGTTGAACTTGACGCTGACGTTCCGCAGGGACAGGAGGACCTTTTTATTCTCAGCCATGTCGGCGCCTCCTTACATATGCGTCCGGGGATCGCTGGCGTCGGCCAGGTTCTGCCCCAGAACGTACAGAATGATGGTGATGGCGGCGGCAATGGCCACCGGCGGCCAGAATTCCCAGGGATAGGTCAGGAAGGCGCTCTGCGCTTCCGAGATCATGCGGCCCAGGGAGGGCACGTCCGCGCTCAGGCCCACGCCGATATAGCTCAGGAACACCTCCATGCTGATGTAGCTGGGCAGCTCGGTGGCCAGCAGGGTCACAGTAACGCTGGTCAGGAAGGGCAGAATGTTCTTGCTGATCATGCGCGGGATGGGGGTGCCCAGGCAGCGGGAGGCCAGGCTGTATTCGCGGTCGCGGATGATCAGCACCTGGGTGCGGAAGAAGTAGGCGATGCCCAGCCAGCCGGTGACCGTCAGGGCGAACACGAAGCTCCAGAAGCCGGAGCCGATGATGTACACCAGCACGGAGATCATCAGGATATAAGGCACGTTGGCGATGATGTTGTAGATCACCAGCATCACCTGGTCAAACCGCTTGCTGTATCCCCACACGGCGCCCAGGATGATGCCGATGGTCATATTGATGGCCGCGCAGATGACGGCCAGGATCAGGCTGGTGCGGGCGGAGGACATAATGCCATAGAAGATGCTGTTGCCCTGGCCGCCGGTGCCGAAGATCCACTTGAAGCTGAACCCGCCGAAGTATTCCATGGCGGCCTTGGGGCTCAGGTTGTAAGATTTGGCGTCGGTGACGTTCTCATAGGAATTGTAGGGCGCGAAGATGGGGATGATGAAGCTGCTGGCGATAAGCAGCACGAACAGGGCGATCAGGATAATATTGATCCGCTTGCGGAAGAACACGCGGAACACGCTGGCCCAATAGGAATAGCGGGGCGCGGTGATCTTTTCCGCCTGGATGGTGTTGATATCGATAAACTGGAAATCCTTGTTGGTGATATCGCTCATTACCGGCCGCCTCCTTTGCTGGATATAAGCGAAATGCGCGGATCGTACTTGGCCAGCAGCAGGTCGCCCAGGATGATGGAAATGATGGACAGTAAGGTATAGAACATGGTCATGGCCACGATGATGCCGTTGTCATGGCCGTTGATGGCGGTGGTCAGCAGATTGCCCACGCCGGGCAGGGCGTACACGCGCTCGGTGATGATGGCGCCCGTCAGGCAGCCCAGGATGTTGGCCGGGATGCCGTGCACCAGGTAGATCATGGCGTTGGGGCTGATGTGCTTGCGGAAGATCTCGCTTTCGCTCAGGCCCTCGGCCCGGGCAAACTTGACATAATCGCTGTTCATCTGGTCGATCATGTACCGGCGCATCCACTTCATCAGGCTGCCCACCTGGGGCAAGCTCAGGGAGATGACCGGCAGGAAGTAGGCCAGCACCTTCACCTGGGCGTTGGCGAACTTATAGGGCAGGCCAAACAGCGTGGTACCGATGGTGGCGAACAGGAAGATGTAGGCCAGGGAAGGCACGGCCATGATAAAGATGATGTAGCCGTTGCCGATCTTGTCCAGGATGCCGTCCTTGTGCCGGGCCATCAGAATGCCCAGGGGCAGGCCCAGCAGATAGGCGATCAGGGTGGCGATCAGGCCCGTAACAAAGCTGTTCTCCAGCATAGAGAGGCCGCTGTACTGATAGGTATAGCTGGTGTACTGATCCGGGAACTGCTTCATCTCCGTATTGGTGCGGGGATTGTAGTTGTAGGTCAGGGTATGGAAATCGATGGCCGTATCCACATACTGATCCGTGCCGATCTGGGCGGGATACTGGGACCGGGTCTTTTTTTGGTCGCCGGTGGGGCGATTGATCACCTGGGTGATCTCCTGGCCGCGGTACTTGGTGTAGCTGGTGCCCAGGTTCAGATGGATGAAGTTCTGATGAATGAACGGGAAGCGCCCGTTGACATATAATAGGTATTTATGCGTGGTGCCCGACCCCACCACGGCATAGAAGCCGCTGTAGGGGTCTTTTTCCACGCGAATATAACGCTCCGTCAGCGCGGGATCGGTGACGTCGCGGGTGGTTTCCACAGTAAAGAGGTGGGTGATATAATCCCACAGGCGCAGGAACACGCTTTTTTCATGCACGGCGATCAAATAGCCGTTGCCGCCGCTCTTGACCTTGCCGGATTTGGAGCGGGCCGGGGTCAGATAATTGATATCATAGCCCTTCTTTTCGGACTGCTCAATAAATTCCTGAACAGAGGCGTTCTCCAGATAAGTGTTCTCATTCTGGATCGCGTCCTTATCCGCCTTGTAGTCGGCGTTTTTGGTGTATTCACTGCCATACAGCGGCTCATACTTGTTTTTCAGGAACGTCGTATAATCGACATAGTCAAGATACCCGTACTTGGAGTACATGGTATACTCGTATATCGAACGATCGTTGCTGCTTTTTTTGTTCCATGTGTCGTCCATCTGGAAAATCACGCTGCGCTTGATCAGGGAGAAGACCAGCAGCATCACCGTGGCCACCACCACCAGCAGCGAAAAGATGGAGAACAGGATGCGTTTTCCCATGTATCTTTTCATGAATACACCAACTTAATTATCATTATTCGCAAAGGGGATAAATTGACATGTGGGGAAGCGGCCCGAGGGCCGCTTCCCCATGGACTTGCTTACAGGAAGCAAGGGTATCGTTCAATTAGAACAGACCGATAACCTTGGTCATGTAACCGGCGCCGCCACCCAGGAAGGTGTTCAGATAGGTGTTGGGATCGCCGTAGTCGGGGCCCCAGCCGGAGCCGTAGAACATATCGAAGTTGCCGGCTTCGCCGTTGGAGGCGCGATAGCCGCAGGCGTAGTAATCCTGAGAGGTGGTGGCTTCGATCAGGTTCACAACCACGTTCTCAGCGCCCAGGGTGCTCTCGATGACCTGCTTGTAGGCCTGAGCCTGTCCTGTGATGTTGGCGTTCGCGCCGTAGTACACCACGTCGATCTTGATGGGCCAGGTCACGGTGTCGCCCAGCTCTTCCTTGGCAGCAGCCAGGTATTCCTGAGCAGCCTCAGCATTGTACCAACCATCAACGCCATCCTTCACGATGACCTTGGCGCCCAGCTGATCCAGATAATACTGCACCATTTCGCCATACATAGTGCCGGCAGGGAACTCATGGCCGTTCTGATCAGCAGTAGCGTTCTCCAGCTGCACGAACTCGGGGTGAGTATACATGTTGCGCAGGCAAGCATACTTCAGATCTTCGCCGCGGGTAACCGCATTCACGGTGCCCTTGTCGAAGGCGTGCTGCATGGCCTTGCGGAAGTTCTTGTTCAGCAGGGCGGTCTGGGTGTCAATCTTCTCCTGCTCGGTCTTGACGGAAGCGCAGGCGCCGCTCTCCAGAGCGAAGGTGCCGCGGTTCACGTTCAGGCCGCCGAAGTAAGAGGTGGAGGTGGTGTCAGTCACGATAACATTCTTGTCGAAGTTACCGTCCGCCTTGGCCAGAGCCAGAGTACCATTAGACTCAGACAAGCCAGCGCTGACATAAACACCAGCAACAAAATCATTGTAGTACTGGGTGGGATTCTCGCCTGCGTCATAGATCCAGGTGATGCTGTTCTGCACATACTTATCAGCATCATAGTAACCGGGATTCTTGACAGCGGTGATTTCAGAGTCGGCAACCAGCTTCTGCAGCAGGTAAGGGCCACAGTAAACCTGAGAAGCCACGTCGGTGTTCTGACCATAGGTGTAGGTGTTGGTGTCAGCGGAGGCAGCAGCATACTCTTCCACGCCAAACACGCCGCCATGGCTCAGATACCAGTCTTCGCAGATGGGCAGGAAGCAGCTGTAGGTCAGCATGGTGGGGAAGTAGGAGATGGGCTTTTCCAGGGTCACAACCAGAGTCTGGTCATCCGCGGCCACATAGCCGACGTCTTCCCAGGCGCCGCCGTTGGCATAGTAATCGGTAGCGCCGACCACAACGCCATCCACCAGCCATTCCAGACCAGCCTGAGCATCCAGCATGTGACGGAAGCCGGCGACGAAGTCACGGGCGGTCACGGGAGCATACTCGGCGCCTTCAGAGGTGAACCACTTGGCGTCATCACGGATGTGGAAGGTGTAGGTCAGGCCGTCCTCGGACACGTCGAAGGAGGTGGCCAGCTTGGGCTGCATCACGCCCAGGTTGTCATACTGCACCAGGCCGTCCACGGTCTGCACGGTGATCTCGGTGTCGCTCTGGGAGGAGGTATTCAGCCAGTCCAGAGTAACGGGAGCCGTAGGGAAAAAGGTGCGATAGTTGGTAGCCAAGGTGTAACCCTTGTCGGTCAGGATCTTAGCGGCGTCATACTCAGCTTCGCCGGCAACAGCCTTGGCCCAGGCTTCTTTCAGTTCTTCATAGTCTTCGGTGCTGATGATCTCGTTGGTCACAACGCGGGCGCCCCAGCGGTCATAGTCGTTGCCCCAGTTGGCATAGGGAGAGGTACGATAAGCGATGCGGGTCAAGCCGTACTGACCACCCTGGGTGGTGTTGGGGATCATCACGGCGCTGTCCAGCAGATAGGCTTCGGCCTGGGCTTCCAGGATGAAGCGCTCGTCGATGGTCTCGGCAGCCTCGGCGGCTTCCATCAGGGCTTCAAAATCGCCCAGCACTTCTTCGTAGATGTCTTCGTCATCAGCGCGCACATAAGCTACGCTCTCAGCGCTGGCGCAGGCAATGCCCAGCACCATGACGACAGCCAGAAGCATCGACAGGAACTTGGATACGTTCTTCATGGTTCTTTCCTCCATTTTTATTTATTTCGACCATCCTTGGCAGATGATTGAAAACGCTTTAAAGGGTTAAAGAATAACCCCTGACACTTGGGGTACTTGATTATTATATCAGTACAATATTAAAAATGCAATAGAAAACATATACAAATTGGCAAAAAAGAATCGCATCCGGCAAAAAAGCGGATGCGATTTCTTCATCCTATATCCATTACTGCGCCGTCAGGGCCCGGGTCAGCCTTTCCCCCGCGTCCTCCATGCTGATGTTCAGCACGCCGGAAAGCTCGCTGCACAGTTGTCTTTCCGCCCGGCGCAGCACGCTCTCCTCCGCCCCGCTCATGCGGCCCGCCGCGCCCCGGTGGGCATAGCGGATGCTCTTGATGGCCTGGGCCAGGGCCTCCTTTGTGTGGCTGCTCAGCATGTTCTGATAATGCTGCACCACGGTCTTGCGGTCCCGCCGCTGGGGCAGGCTTACCGGGATCTCCCCCACGCTGCCGAGGAAAGCCTCCGCCTCCTGGGCCGTCATGGGAGGCCGCAGGGGCAATTGGGTGTCCGTGGGCACGTAGATCCTGCTTTTATCGGTGTTGGTTCGCAAAAAATAGTAAGTCCTGTCCCGCTCGCCCGCGTTGAAATCCGGCACGCCCACCTGCTCTACCAGGCACAGTCCGTTGTCCGCATATACCACGTATTCTCCCGCCTGATACACAAAAGCACCCCCTTATTTGTGTTATATCATACCATATTTTCTATGTTTTTTAAATGGTCTTTGATCATTTTCGCCGTTTAGCGCAGAAATCCGGAGGGCTTTTTAGTGAAAACTAACGAGAAAGTCGCATATGCAACATTCTAAATAATGAGAAAAAAAGATCCTGCCGGTCAGCAGGATCTGAAGACGTCTGTATTTATTTAGCCGTTGGTGCCGTCGTCGTTGTTCTCCGTCAGGGCGTCCAGGCCCAGGAACTCGTCCTCGTACAGGAAGCGCTGGGCCAGGAAGGTGTCGTCCTCGTAATCGCCGATGGGGAAACTCTCCACCACTTCGGTATCGTTCTCGTAGTCCCGGTAGGTCTCCACGATGACGCCCTCGTCGTGGCGCTCGGTCCACTGCATGTATTCGCCGTCCATGTTCACGTCGGATTCCGTCAGGGTATCCCAGGTGACGGAGCGCAGCCGCTTCATTTCAGCGCCGTCCCAGCCGAAGATATCGATCTGGTGCAGCAGCCCCGCGTAGCCGCTGGTGCCGTAGCTTTCCACCAGGCCTTGGGCGGGGAACAGCTGATAATTCCACACCTCATACCCGCTTTCGGTTTTAAAGGCGCCCGCTTCCTCGTCCCACAGATAGAACGTATACACGGTGTTGCTGGCCCCGGCCATGGTGACCAGCACCAGGTCGTCGTGGCCGTCAAAGTTCACGTCCTGCAGCTCGATGGCGCTGGGGTCCTGCTCCAGCAGCCAGGGGCTCTCGGTCAGGGCGTAAAGGCTGGGGATCTCCTTGTCCCCGCTGAAATCGATCCGCAGGATGGAGAGGTCGCTCCCGTTGATCACCTGGGTGCCCAGCACCTGGGCCTCGATTTTCGTTTCAGCCAAAGCGGGCAGGGTCATCAGCATCAAAACCAGCAAAAGGGCAAATAATTTCTTCACAGCGGAATACCTCCTTGATGTTTTACAATATTATAACGCATATCTTTCAAAATTGCACTACTTTTGTAATATATTTTACAAATTTTTTATTTACAGATGCTGTGGGATCAGGTAAAATATAGGAAACAAAAGGCGAAAAGGAGCATCCTTATGAGCGAAAGCAATAAACGCCGCAGCGGCGTGCTGCTGCATGTCACCTCTTTGCCCGGCCCGGAGGGCATCGGCACCCTGGGGCAAGGCGCTTACAATTGGATCGATTACCTGCAAAAGTGCGGCATGAAGCTGTGGCAGGTGCTGCCCGTAGGCCCCACGGGCTACGGCGAATCCCCCTATCAGAGCACCTGCGCCCTGGCGGGCAATCCCTACATGATCGACCTGCAACTGCTGCACGAGGACGGCTGGCTGCCGGAATATGCTCCCACGCCCGCGCCCTGCGCCCCGCAGGTGGATTTTGAAACCGTGCGCCCCGAAAAGGATAAATGGCTCCGCGCGGCCTTCGCCGCCAGCCGGCCCGCGCTGAAACGCAAAAAGGCCTTTGCCCAATGGGCCGAAAAATGGCCCTGGCTGCAGGACTACGCCCTGTTCATGGCTATCAAGCAGCACTTTGACCAGATCTCCTGGATGGAGTGGCCCGATCAGGACATCCGCCTGCGCAAGCCCCGGGCCATGGCCAAATACCGCAAGCTGCTGCAGGAGGATATCGAATATTACATGTTCCTGCAATTCCTCTTCCGGGAGCAGTGGCAGCGCCTGCGGGATTACGCCCACCTGCACGGCATCAGCATCCTGGGCGATATGCCCATCTACGTGGCCGAGGACAGCAGCGACGTGTGGGCCAACGCGGAGTATTTCCAATTGGATGAAACCCGTCATCCCCGCCGGGTGGCGGGCGTGCCGCCGGATTATTTCAGCGAGGACGGCCAGCTGTGGGGCAATCCCCTGTACCATTGGTCCAAGCTCCGCGCCCACGGCTACGCTTTCTGGATGGATCGCCTGCGGGCCATGGGCCAGCTCTATGACAGCGTGCGTATCGACCACTTCATCGGCTTTGCCAACTATTATTCCGTCAAATACGGCGAAAAGACCGCCCGCCGGGGCCACTGGGTGCCCGGCCCGGGCAAGGCTTTCTTCGCCCAGGTGAAAAAGAAGGTGCCGGAGATCGACATCGTGGCCGAGGACCTGGGCGCGGTGAACGAGCGCGTCTTTGACCTGCTGGATTACTGCGGCTATCCCGGCATGAAAGTGCTGCAATTCAGCTTTGACGGCGGCGGGCTGGAGAACCCCCACGACCTGCGCAACTTCAAGGAGAACTGCGTGGCCTACACCGGCACCCACGACAACGACACCACCCTGGGCTGGTGGAAGACCCGGGACAAGGAAGTCAAGGCCGAGGCCATGAAGACCCTGGGCAAAGTGGACGACGGCACCGTGGTCTGGGCCATGCTGGAGACCGTGTTCAAGAGTCCGGCCAACACCGCCGTGGCCCCCATGCAGGATTTTCTCAGCCTGGACACCGACGCCCGCATGAACCTTCCCGGCTCCGTGGGCGGCAGCAACTGGCGCTACCGGCTGGATGGGGACGCTTTGACCGAAAAATTGGCTCAGCGTATGTACCAGTTGAACGAAAAGACCATGCGCCTGTGATCCTTTCAAACAAAAAAAACGAGAAGCCGCGGGGATTTCGGTCCCCGCGGTCTTAAAATGGGAAAAGCCGAAAATTCCGAATTTTTTCCCGAAAAAGTTTGATCAGGGCATTTTCAAACTTTCGTAAATATGATATAATGAGCTGATTGTATCAATCAAAAAAATGATCAGCATTACGATAGAAGGAGGATTCCATGAAAAAGCATTACAACCTGGACCCGGAACAGATCATGTTTGACGCCAAGCGCTTCCTGCAATCCCGCTACCATACGGACCCGCAAAACGCCAAGGATTTTCAGCTCCATGACGCCGTGGCTCAGGCTGTGAACCTCGCCATCGCTCCCCGCTGGATGGAGGACGAGCAGGAATTGCTCACCCAGCGCCGGGCCTGCTACATCAGCGCCGAATGGCTCATGGGCCGCCTGTGGCACAACAACCTTTTCTGCCTGGGCATCTATGACCAGATGGAAAAGCTGCTTTCCGCCCAGGGCGCCCACCTGAGCGATATGGAGGATATCGAGGACGCGGCCCTGGGCAACGGCGGCCTGGGCCGTCTGGCCGCCTGCTACCTGGACGCTGCCGCCACCCACGGCACGCCCCTCACCGGCTACGGCCTGTATTACCGCTTCGGCCTGTTCAAGCAGAGCTTCATCGATGGTCGCCAGGTGGAATCCCCCGACGACTGGACCAACCACGGCGACCCCTGGAGCATGCGCCGGGAGGATGAGGCCGTGCAGGTGGACTTTGCCGAGTTTTCCGTCAAGGCCGTGCCCTACGATATGCCCGTCATCGGCCTGGAGGGCTGCATCCGCACCCTGCGGCTGTGGAAGGCCGAGCCCATCAACCCCATCGATATGCCTGCCTTCAACGACCAGGATTACACCCAGGCCAGCGCGGACGCCGTGCGGGCGGCGGACTTCACCACCCTGCTCTATCCCGGCGACAGCAAGCGCGCGGGCAAGACGCTGCGCCTGCGCCAGCAGTATCTGCTGTGCAGCGCCACCATGCAGGATCTTTTGCGCCATTGCCCGGACCGGCACGAATTTGCCAAGACCTACGCGGTGCAGCTCAACGACACCCATCCCGTCATGTCCATTCCCGAGTTCATCCGTCTGATGCTCAAGGAAGGCATGTCCTTTGACGAGGCGGCGCAATTGGCCTTTGACGCCTTCGCCTTCACCAACCACACCGTCATGCCTGAGGCCCTGGAATGCTGGAGCGAAAGCCTGATGCTGGACGTGGCCCCGGAGCTGGTGCCCATCATCCGCGCCCTGGACGACCGCCTGCGGGCCCAGGGCCATGAAAAGCTGTTCATCGTCCGGGATGGCATCATCCACATGGCCAACCTGGCCATCGCCTGTACCCATTGCACCAACGGCGTGGCCGAATTGCATACCCAGATCCTCAAGGATCGTGTATTCGCCGACTGGCACCAAGCCTATCCGGACCGCATCCAGAACGTGACCAACGGCGTCACCCCCCGGCGCTGGCTGCAGGTGTGCAATCCTGAACTGACCCGCATCCTGGCCGACAACCTGGGCGACGCGGACTTTCTGCGCCATCTGGACCTGCTGTCCGGCCTGACCATTGATCAGGAGCTCATCGACCAGTTCATGGCCGTCAAGAAGGAAAAGAAGCGCCAGCTTTCCGCCTACATCGAAAAGCACGAGGGCGTGAAGCTGAACCCCGACTTCCTGTTCGATGTGCAGGTCAAGCGCCTGCACGAATACAAGCGCCAGCTGATGAACGCCCTGAGCCTGGTGGACATCTATCACCGTCTCAAGGAGGACGCGAACTTCCGCGCCGCCTTCACCCCCACCGCCGTCATCTTCGGCGCGAAGGCCGCGGCGGGCTACGCCCGGGCCAAGAGCATCATTTACTTCTGCAACAAGGTGGCCGATAAGATCAACGGCGATCCCGACATGGCGGATCTGCTGCGGGTGGTATTCGTGCACAATTACAATTGCTCCTACGCCGAGCGCATCATCCCCGCCGCCAACATCAGCCAGCAGATTTCCCCCGCAGGCACCGAGGCCAGCGGCACGGGCAACATGAAGCTGATGCTCAACGGCGCGGTGACATTGGGCACCATGGACGGCGCGAACATCGAGATCACCGAAAAGGCCGGCGCGGAGAACGAATACATCTTTGGCGCTCTGGCCGAGGAGCTGGAGGCCATCCGCGACACCTACGATCCCATGGTCCTCTACCACAGCGACGAGCGCCTGCGCCGGGCCGTGGATTCCCTGGTGGACGGCACCATCTGCCCCGCCGACGACGGCCTGCGGGAATTGCACGCCGCCCTCACCGTGGGCGCCAGCTGGCATCGTCCCGACCATCATTTCGTGCTCAAGGATTTCGCCAGCTATCAGGAAGCCCGCCTGCGCGCCTACGCCGATTACAAAAATGATCCCCGCGGCTTTGCCCTCAAGAGCCTCAAAAATATCGCCAACGCGGGCAATTTCAGCGCGGACCGTTCCGTGCGGCAGTACGTCAAGAATATTTGGAAACTGTAAAGGCATCCGTCATAGCCAAAAAAGGAAACCGCCCGGATGAGCTTGCTCAGTTCCGGGCGTTTTTCCTTTTGGTCGTATTTCTGGAGCAGGGTACAAATCAAGCCCTTTCCAATCAACGGGCGGAAACTGTTTGAAACCAGCAAACAATCTGCGCTTACAGCCTCGCCACTCCGCTGTCCCGGGCAGCCTGCGCCACAGCCTCCGCCACGGCGGGGCCCACGCGCTTGTCAAAGGCCAGGGGCAGGATATACTTGTCACTGAGCTCCTCCGGAGACACCAGGTCCGCCAGGGCGTGGGAGGCGGCCTGCTTCATGGCCTCGTTGATGTCCCGGGCGCGCACGTCCAGCGCCCCGCGGAACAGGCCGGGGAAGGCCAGTACGTTGTTGATCTGGTTGGGATGGTCGCTGCGGCCCGTGCCCACCACGGCTGCTCCGGCGGCCAGAGCCTCGTCGGGCTCGATCTCGGGCACCGGATTGGCCATGGGGAACACGATGGCCCCCGCGTTCATGCTGCGGATCATATCGGGCGTGACGATGTGCGGCGCGCTGACGCCGATAAATACGTCCGCGCCCCGCATGGCGTCCGCCAGAAGGCCGGAGACCTTCTCCGGGTTGGTGATCCTCGCCATTTCCTCCTGGGCGGAATTCATCTGCACCCCTTCGCAGAGGATCCCGAAGCGATCCACCATTTTGAGATGCCGAACGCCCAGGTTCATCAGGTGCTTGCCGATGGCGATGCCCGCGCTGCCCGCGCCGTTGATCACCACATGGGCCTGGCCGATCTCCTTGCCCACCACCCGCAGGGCGTTGAGCAGGGCCGCACCCACCACAATGGCGGTGCCGTGCTGGTCGTCATGGAACACGGGGATATCGCAAATCTCCTTGAGCCTGCGCTCGATCTCAAAGCACCGGGGCGCGGCGATATCCTCCAGGTTGATGCCGCCAAAGCTGCCGGAAATCAGATAAATGGTGCGCACGATCTCGTCCACATCCTTGCTGCGGATGCAGATGGGGAAGGCGTCCACCCCGCCAAAGGCCTTGAACAGGGCGCATTTTCCCTCCATGACGGGCATGCCCGCCTCCGGGCCGATATCCCCCAGACCCAGTACCGCCGTGCCGTCGGTGATGACGGCCACCAGGTTGTGCCGCCGGGTCAGGTCAAAGGAGCGGTCATAATCCTTCTGGATCTCCAGGCAGGGCTGGGCCACGCCGGGCGTGTAAGCCACAGAAAGCTCATCCTTGTTGGTCACCGGCACCCGGGAGATCACCTCGATCTTCCCCTGCCATTCCCCATGCAGGCGCAGCGCCTCTTCCGCGTAATTCATTTTGCACCCCTCCAGTTTTACTTTGCTTCCTCCAGCAGGTTGCCTTCCGGATCGTATTTCAGTGTGGCGCTGACCTTGCCGTCCCCGTCATACTCGAAAACGATGACCGCCGCGCCGTCCTTGTTGGCCACGGGCAGATCCGCGGCGTCCAGATAGCTTTCCCGGGTCACCTTGCCGGCGTCGTTGTATTCCCGCAGGATCGTTACATAGGTATTTCCCGTGGTGGCAGGCTGGCCGTCCTCGTCAAACCAGCTCTCCCGAACGACCTTTTTCTTGTCGTTATATTCGCGGCGCACCTCCGCATAGCCCTTGCCGTTGGCGATGGGCAGGTCTTCCGCGTCCAGGTACTGCTCCCAATTCACGTTTCCGGCTTCATCATAGTCCCGCAGGATCGTCACATAGGTATCGCCGCTTGTCACGGGATCGTCCTCGGCGTCAAACCAGCTTTCCCGCATGACCTTCTTGTTCTCGTTATACTCCCGGCGGACCTGCACATAACCCTTGCCGTTGGCAATAGGCTGGTCGTTTTCATCCAGATACTTTTCCCAGATCGTATTGCCCGCCGCGTCATAATCCAGCTCATAGGCCACATAGGTATCCCCGTTCTTCGCGGGATTGCCTTCCGCGTCAAACCAGGCAATGCGCACGGCCTTGTTTTTCTCATTATAGACCCGGTGGATTTCAGCGATGCCCTTGCTGTTGTTGATGGGCTGGTCGTTTCCATCCAGATACTGCTCACGAATTGCATTGCCCGCTTCGTCATACTCCCGGATCACGGTTACGTAGGTGTTTCCCGAATGTTGACGACGGGCTGATCATTTTCGTCCAGATACTTTTCCCAGATCGTGTTGCCTGCCGCGTCATAATCCAGCAAATAGGCTACGTAGGCATCCCCATTCTTCGCGGGATTGCCTTCCTCATCAAACCACGCAATGCGCACGGCCTTGTTTTTCTCGTTGTAAACCCGGCGAATCTCGGCTACGCCCTTGCTATTGTTGATGGGCTGGTCGTTTCCATCCAGATACTGCTCACGAATTGCATTGCCCGCTTCGTCATACTCCCGGATCACGGTTACGTAGGTGTTTCCCGAA
>CACZLE010000021.1:33618-43458 GCA_902781945.1 uncultured Eubacteriales bacterium
GCTTCGTCATACTCCCGGATCACGGTTACGTAGGTGTTTCCCGAAGTAACAGGCTGACCGTCCACGCCGAACCAGCTTTCGCGAGTCACCTTTTTCAGCACATTGTATTCGCGCTTGATCTCGGCATAGCCTTTGCTGTTGGCAATGGGCTGATCATTTTCGTCCAGATATTTTTCCCAGATCGTATTGCCTGCCGCGTCATAATCCAGCAAATAGGCTACGTAGGCATCCCCATTCTTCGCGGGATTGCCTTCCGCGTCAAACCAGGCAATGCGCACAGCCTTGTTCTTCTCGTTGTAGACCCGGCGAATCTCGGCTACGCCCTTGCTATTATTGATGGGCTGGTCGTTTCCATCCAGATACTGCTCACGAATTGCATTGCCCGCCGCGTCGTAATCCCGCAGCACCGCCACATAGGTATCGCCGTTGGTCGCGGGCTGCCAATTCGCATCGAACCAGCTTTCCCGGACTACTTTTTTATTCTCGTTGTATACCCGGCGAACGTCCGCATAGCCCTTGTTATTATTGACAAGCTGGTCCTCTTCGTTCAGATACTGTTCCCACGTCACATTCCCGGCTGCATCATAATCCCGCAGCACTGCCACGTAGGTATCACCGTTAGTTGTCGGAACTCCCTTGCTGTCAAACCATCCCTCGCGGACGGCCTTATTGTTTTCATTGTAGTACCGATGGATCTCCGCAATCCCTTTCGCGTTTTCAATGGGCTGGTCCGCCGCGTCGAGGTACTGCTCCCGGATCGCATTGCCCGCCTCGTCATATTCCCGGATCACGGTTACATAGGTGTTTCCCGAAGTAACAGGCTGACCGTCCACGCCGAACCAGCTTTCGCGAGTCACCTTTTTCAGCGCATTGTATTCGCGCTTGATCTCGGCATACCCAGCAAATAGGCTACGTAGGTATCCCCGTTCTTCGCGGGATTGCCGTCCGCGTCAAACCACGCAATGCGCACGGCCTTGTTCTTCTCGTTGTAAACCCGGCGAATCTCGGCTACGCCCTTACTATTGTTGATGGGCTGATCATTAACATCTAAATACCTTTCCCGGATCGCATTGCCCGCTTCGTCATACTCCCGGATCACGGTCACATAGGTGTTTCCCGAAGTAACAGGCTGACCGTCCACGCCGAACCAGCTTTCGCGAGTCACCTTTTTCTGTGCGTTGTATTCGCGCTTGATTTCTGCGTATCCCTTACTGTTGGCGATGGGCTGATCATTTTCGTCCAGATACTTTTCCCAGATCGTATTGCCCGCCGCGTCGTAATCCAGCAAATAGGCAACGTAGGTATCCCCGTTCTTCGCGGGATTTTCTTCCGCATCAAACCACGCAATGCGCACAGCCTTGTTTTTCTCGTTGTAAACCCGGCGAATCTCGGCTACGCCCTTACTATTGTTGATGGGCTGGTCGTTTTCATCTAAATACCGCTCTTTGACCGCGTTGCCCGCCGCGTCATAATCCCGCAGGATCGTCACGTAGGTATTTCCCGTGGTCACAGGCGCGCCGTCCACGCCGAACCAGCTCTCGCGGATCGCCTTCTTCTGCTCGTTATATACCTGGCGGATCTCGGCGGCGCCGCTCTTGTTGGCAATGGGCTGATCATTCGCATCCAGGTATTGCTCCCGGATCACATTTCCGGCGGCGTCATACTCCTTGAGGACGGCCACATAGGTATTCCCGTTGGGCACGGCTCGCCCGTCCACATCAAACCAGCTTTCCCGGATCACGCGGCCCTCGGCGTTTTTGATCTGCTGCTTCACCGCGAAGCCCGCCGTATCGTTAACGGGATTGTTTTTCTCGTCATAGGTCGTGGTCGTCACCACGGTGCCGTCGCTGCTGGTCTGCCGAAGGCTGTACGCGTAAGCCTTGCCCGGCAGGGTCACCAGGCTGCCTGCCCGGTCATAATACCGCACGGCGCACACCGTGCCCGCGGCGTCGTACTCGTTCATGAAGAACGCGTAACCGTCCGTGGTCATCACCAGGTCGTCGTTCAGATCATAATATCCCTTGGCCGTCACTTTGCCGTTGGCGTTGTATTCGGTCCGCACCAGGTGATATCCCTTGGGGCTCAGGATCGGCTGACCGTCCAGATAATAGGCGGCCACGATCTCCCGTCCGTCGGCATCCCATTCCTGATGCAGCTCGTTGGCGCCATTGGCGTCCACATAGGGCTCGCCATAGATATCGTAATAGCGGGAAACGATATGCTTTCCGTTGGCGTCGTTTTCATAGGTCACCCGGGCATAGCCGTTCTTGCCGGCTGCGTAGACCCCCTCTGCGTCCGCGTAAATCTGCTCCAGCACGCGGCCCTTGCTGTCCAGGTCGTATACGATCTTCTGGTAGCCCTCAGCGCAGTTGACAGGCTCGCCATTCACGTCAAAATACTCCTGCATTTCCAGGTAGGTGCCCTTGAGGTAGGTGTTCACCACTTTGAAATAGCCCAGCTTTTCGACGATCATCCGCTCGTTGTTTTCATTATAATAGGTGATTTCCGTGGGCTTCTTTTTGCTGTTATAGAAATAATTCACCTTGGACCAGCCATCCGTCGACCGCACGCGCTCGCCGTCCGTGCCCAGATAGCTTTCGCTGGCCAGCCAGCCCATTTTGCCATAGGAGCGTTCAATGGCCGCGTATCCCTTATCCGTCAGGTAGGGGGTCCCCTCCACGCTGAAATACTGAATCAGCGTGGGCGAGGTCTGCCCCGCCTCATAGGCATACTGCACATACGCATAACCCTCGGGACCGGGGTTCAGCTGCAAATCAGCGTCAAAATAGCTTTCCTTTACGGTCTTGCCGTTCTTGATTTCATATTCCACCCGGGCATACCCGGCTTTATTATAAAAATAGGGGGCGTCCGTTTCATCATAGTAGGTCTTGGACAGCAGATAGTGATTATCCTGATACGTATACCGCACGATGGCATAGCCGTCCGGCCCGGGGACGACCTCGCCGTCGGCGTTCAGCCATTTCTGTTCCACCGGGCGATGGACGCCGTTATCCAGCACAAATTTGGTCTCCATTACGGCGAACAGCTTGTCCGAGCGCAGCAGCTTGTTATCCGGGCCATAATTGGTGGTTTTCAGCAGATATTTCAGCTCATAGTCGTTGGTCTGGCGGGCATAGCCTTCGGGGCCGATCACCAGGTTGCCGTCCGCGTCATAATAGCCGCGCTCGATCACATAGCCCCGGCTGCTGTGGGTGATCCGGCACTCCGCCCACCCGCCGGTGGAATTGACCTTGTTGCCCTCCAGGTCGTAATAGGTATACCCCACCTGGCGGTTATAGCGGTAGTTATACCGGATCGTGGCATAGCCCAGGTCCTCCGCCACCGTCGGCGTGCCGAACTCATCCACATAGGTGAGCGAGGCGATTTTTTTATTCTCGTTATATTCCTTCTGCGCATACAGGTTGGTGGATATCTCGCCCTGACCCACGGCGAAAGGCAGCAGGACCAGCAGGCAGAACACCAGCAATTTTACAAACTTCATTTTTTCCCTCCCAAAATAATCAGGCAAAATGAATTGCATATAAAAAACCATTTTGATTATACAACAAAGGCGCAGGTCCGTGCAACCTGCGCCGCCCAAAGTTCATGGAATTTTTACCAAACGGGAAATCAATTACTCCCTTGCTTCCTTCACCTGTTCCCTTTCGCCCTGTTATGGGTTTTGCAAAGCATTTGGCAATTGGCCTCATCCGTAGCGCCGCCCCGGCTCCACGCAGTCACATGGTCGGCGTCCATCTCCGTCATTTTATAGATCCGTTTGCTGTTGCTGTCATGGCCGATGGCGCACAGCGGGCAGTTGGAGATCCCCTTTGCGGCAGCGTCGTTGGTCTGACGCGCATACACGGCGCGCTTTGTCTTTTCGTCAAAGACGCGCACGTTCAGCAAGGACGGGTCCTGTTCGCCTCCAAGGATATATTCAAATATCCCTCTGCTGCTCACCTGCGTGTCCGCCATCAGCTCATCCACCCGTTTTGTAACGGCGTCTTTATCATATGCGTTGCCATGATATTGCCGGTACAGCCGTCCCCATTCCAGGCCGCACACTTCGCTCCCGGTATACTCAAAAACGGAATCGATCCAATCGATCACCGTCTCAAAATGATTTTTCAGTTCGTCTATCCCCGCGTCATTGCGGTGCAGCGCCATATAGCCGTCTATGTCCCCATGGCTCACCCAGTCCAGCGCCGTTTCCAGGATGGCCTGCCGTTTGGGATCGCCCTTCACATAGGTTTGCCAGCGGTTCATATTGGCGTTTGCCGTATTGGAAAAAACGGCGCGCGCCCGGTTGACAAAGGGCCCGTGATAGGCCGCGTTGCGCAGCTCCTGCTTCACCAGCGGGACGCCCGCGATGTTGATGGTTTCAAACCATTCCTGTATTTCGGAAGGATCGCCTTCGCAGACATAGATCGTCAATTTGGCGTCGGTGATCTTCTTCTGCTCGTCGGCATCCAGGCTGTTAAAATATCTTGGTTTTCCGTTGCGCTCCACGGCGAAGGGCCAGGATTGATTGACGAACCGGGCAAAGGAGGTGATGCGCTGCTGTCCGTCCAGCACCTCCAGCATGCCGTCCTTGTTGAGCACAAAGTAGATCAGCCCCAGCGGATAGCCTTTCAGCAGGGATTCCACCACGGCCACGTCCTTTTTCCCGTCGCCATAGATATAATTTCGCTGGTATTCCGGCTGGATGATCAGCTTGCCGCCCAGGCCAAACAGGCCCTTGCCCTCGTTTTTATCGTAGATAAAGCCCTTGCAGACGTCGCCGACGGTCCAATCCGTGTGGAGGGTGGTTTTCATTGTCCGCTTTCCCCCTTCTTATGACGTATGATGATTCGCCTATATGGAACCACAGCATTTCCATCTGCATCGTAATAGCACAAATCAGGATGGCCAGGCTGCATGGTTCCTGTTCCGCCTTGACTAAAATAAAGATCAAGAAATTCTTTTTTCATTCCCGTTTTTGTTGGTATATCCATATCACGGCTGAGGCCCAATATCATAAATTGATCTGGATTATATCTGTCCAAAAAAGTTATGGGCACCCCCATAAGTCCTGCATAGTCAGAAGGAATGCACTCAACAAATGGGACTTCTATGGCCTCGCAATTATCATAAACAGGATAAGTAACCACGCCATTCCTCCCGGCTACTTTCTTTTTCAGTTGTCGGTTATATTTTAAATTATGTGCCATTGTGTCCAGTTGAAGTATTTCATGGCGTTGCCCGTGATCAACATTTGTAAACCAACCAACATTCCGAAATTTAACAAGACCAGTATCTTCGTTATATACGCCTGAGGCAAATTCCCTTGCATCTTCCGGTGATATGCGAAAATAAGCATTTCCGGCAGGAAAACCGGGGCCAAGCCAAATGACATTATCTTTCAACAACGGAAATACCTCTTTATAAGTAATTACGTTTTTGCTTCCAATAATGATAAACTGCTTCTTCCCCTCCATGATCCACGACAAGAATTCCCGAAACAGCGAAAACGGCGGATTGGTAATGATGATATCCGCCTCATCCCGCAGCTTGGTCACTTCCTCGGAGCGAAAATCCCCGCCCCCCTCCAGATAGCCGGAAAACTCGATATCGTCCGTGTCGATATTACCCGAGCCGTCCTTATCCCGGGTCAGGGTGAACAGCTTGCCGTGGGCCTGATGCTTCGTCTCGTCATAGAGCGGGGACAGCATTTCAAACATGGTGATCTGATGGTTTCCCGCGCCCTTGGCATAGGAGGTGGAGATCAGCTTTTTGAGGCCGAAGCGCTCAAAGTTGGCCGCAAAATACTTTGTAAAGTTGCTCCACTCGGGATCATCGCAGGGCAGCAGAATGGTTTTCTCCCGGAATACGTCCGGATTGAATTCCACATAGGCGTTCATCTCCGCCTCGATATCGCTGTATTGGGTGTAGAATTCGTCGTTCTTCGCTGTTTTGGCAGCGCCTAAGCTGGCATTGTCGGGCATGTTGATGTTTCTCCTTTTGCTCTTGCTTGCTGACAAGAAACTTCGACTTTTCATATTAAAAGTATTATTATCTTATACTTTTTAATCTTTGCAGTCAAGTATTTTGAACTTTTATAATATTTTCAGGGATGCTTCTTATACTTTTGTTGGGTGAGATAAATGATCGGCGAACGTTTGCAAGAAAGACGCAAGGATTTCAATGATACGCAGGCGGATTTAGCAAGAAAGCTGAACGTCTCTGTCAGCACAATAAAATCCTGGGAGCGTGAAAACAGCGCTCCCAGCCATGAAATGCTTGTTGAAATATGTAAGCTGTACCATGTGTCTGCAGACTTTCTTTTGGGTATTACAGACAACGATCCATGGTTTAGAAAAGAGCAGCAGGATAAACTAACGCCACAAAATAAAGAAATGGTTCAGCTCTTTGAAGAATTCATGCTGTACAAACAGCAAAAAGAGACAAAAAAATAAACCGTTCACCGGCTTGACCGATGAGCGGTTTTTTGATTGCTGCAAGCGAAGGATTCAATCCTCCGCCAATTTGATTTTTCCATCCTCGATGCTTTCCACGATGGCCAGGGACTTGAGGTTGACCCCCGCCTCCCGCAGCTGCCTGCCGCCGGGCTGAAAACCCTTTTCCACGGCGATACCCACGCCCGCCAGCACGCATTTCGCCTGCTCCGCAATGCTGATCAGCGCGTGGCTGGCCTGACCGTCCGCCAGGAAATCATCCACCACCAGCACCCGGCTGCCCGCGGGCAGATAGCGCCGGTCCACGCGCAGGGTATTGTCGTTGCCGTGGGTGAAGGAATGGGCCACGGCGGTATACATATCGGCGGACTGGGTGGACGTGCCAGCTTTTTTGGCGAACACCACCGGGATATCCCCCAGGAAATGGGCCGCCGTCAGCGCGATGGCGATGCCGCTGGCCTCCACGGTCAATACCAGATCGGGGGCGTCCTTGCGGAAATAGTCCGCCAGCTCCCGGCCCATATCAAAGATCAGCCCGGTATCCAGCCGATGGTTCAAAAACATATCCACCTTGACGATATTATCGCCGATGCCCTTGCCCTGTTCCAGGATTGCCTTGCGCAGCGCCTCCATACCTCGCCCTCCCCGATCCGAACATTTTTTGAAAATTTCTTTCTTATTGTACATGATTCTCCCGGGCTTTGCAACCGTCTGACGGCACAAAATGCCAGTGTATTTTGCCCGCGTCCGGCCAAAATACCCGTGAATCGAAACGAGGAGGTGAAGAGCGATGAACCAGAATTCCTCTCAGCAGCGGGTCAACGTGCCCGAGGCGCGCGCGGCGTTGGACAACATGAAGTTTGAAATCGCCCGCGAACTGGGCATCAACCTGGGGCCCGGCTACAACGGCGACCTCACCAGCCGTGAAAACGGCTATGTGGGCGGCTACATGGTCAAGCTTCTGCAACCAACGGAACTTGTTTTTTCGGTCTCCCCCTGCCCCTTTTTTCCTGGTAAAGCTCCATGCTTTTTTCCGTGCCGTCATTCAGGTACACATCCAGCTGTATGTGGGTTTCGCATCATGGCCGGTGTGATATCGTCGGGGCTGACCAGGCTTGATCCAGCCTCCATCATCTTCCGCATGGTGTCCAGCCGATTTTTCAATTCGGAGTTATCCTGGATTTTTTGATTGAGCTGCTCAATCTGATCCGTGAGGAAAGCGATTTCCCCTTTGATTTCTGCGCTCATGGTCAGAAAATCCTCATCGCTGATCTTCCCGTCCAGATTGAACTGCAGCAGCTTGGTGCGCTTTTGCTTTTCTTTTTCGATCTGTGCTTCCAGCTTTGTGACTTCTCGTTTCAAGTCGCTTCCCTGGCGCAAATCTTCCAGTTGCTCCATCAGACCTTCCAGCGAGTCGCCCGCGTCCTCCTTGAACTCCTGAAACATCGAGAAGATCGCCTGCTTGATTTCGCTTTCGTACAGATGCTTGGACGGGCACTTGTCCG
This sequence comes from uncultured Eubacteriales bacterium, assembly GCA_902781945.1. GTDB lineage: Bacteria > Bacillota > Clostridia > Christensenellales > Aristaeellaceae > SFMI01. Next base: position 41,579 of record CACZLE010000021.1, read on the forward strand.
CGCCGTTCTTTTTCTTATTGGAACAAATCCAGCAGCTGTTCAGCTGCTTTTCCTTGGTATGCCGCACAGATGCCAGCCGATGATACAGCACCCCGCAGTGGGTACAGTACATTTTGCAGGACAGCAGGTTTCCGTGATTGTATTGACCCCGGTGCTGCTTCACATCCCTGCTCCGCTTTGCCAGGATGGCGTTGGCCTGCTCCCAGACTTCCTCTGATACGATGGCGGGCACATCGCCGCTTTCATCCCGGTACAGCACCCATTGCTCAGCGGGGATGCGCACCTGCTTCCCGTCAAAGGGATCGGATACGGTGGTCTTGCCACCGCAGAACCAGCCCTTGTATTTGGGGTTGCGGATCATCTGTGCCATGGTGGCGTGATTGATGGCGTTGCCGTTGCTGCTGCGCAGGCCTTTTTCATAAAACAGCTTTTCAAGCTGATTCAAGCTGTACTCCCCCGTGGCGAAAAGCGTAAACATTTCCTTCACAAAAGCTGCTTCTTTGGGATTGATCACCAACTTTTTATTCACATAGTCATACCCATAGATCCGGCTGTTTCCAAAGATCCGCCCGTTTTTGATAGCCTGGCGGTCTCCGAACTTTACGCGGTCGGAAATCTTCCGGCTCTCATCCTGGGCAATACCGCTCATAATGGTCAGACGCAGTTCGCTGTCCGCTTCCAGGGTGTTGATATTGTCGTTGGTGAAGTAGATGCCCACTCCGCAGCGCAGGAGGTCCCTGGCGTTCTGCAGGGAATCCAACGTGTTCCTGGCAAAACGGGACACCTCCTTGGTCAGGATCAAGTCAAACAGCCCCAATTTCCCATCCCGCACCATATCGTTGAAGCGTTCCCGTTTCCGGGTGGAGGTTCCGCTTTTTCCTTCATCTATGTAGCCGGGCACATAGGTCCACGCAGGCTTTCCTTTGATGAATTCCTCATAGTATTGCTCCTGATTTCCCAGGGAATTGATCTGTTCGTCACTATCGGTGGACACGCGGGCGTAATAGGTGACGCGAAGCGGCAAATCGTAAATCGTCTGCGTCTTCAAACACTCCCGGATTTGAAACAGATTCATGTAGCACCTCCTCTCTGCATATGTGCTGTTTCACAATTATTATATTCTGTAATACTGTTATTGTAAAGAGGAAAATTGTCAGCATTTCGCGTTAATTCGACATATTCTTCCTGAGAAATCATGTTTTCCCGTTTTAATAAGTTGATATAGTACATGCTCCAGAAGGTTCTTGCTGCTCTATTCATTCCTCAATATACCTCCTGGTAACAGAGTTTACATTTTTACCAGCTTTCATACATCGAAAGCGGCGCTGGATAAGATTGTCAGGAAAGCGCGGAATGACGATCCTGATATGCTGATAGGGGTTCGAGATATAATACATGCAGTTTCTCCTTTGATGAATTATATATAATGGAAGGGAACTGCCTTGCATGGGCAGCTCCCTTGAAATAAAAAAACACGCCGATGGATTTACACTTTCTCACCGACGTGTCAACTGGCTCTGTCAACTGGGCCCGCAACCATCTTTCGGTGTGCGAAAGCGGCCCTGTTGTGATATTCAATTTTATAAATCTGGGCTTTACAATTTGCTTATCTCTCTTCCCGGCGATGCTGCCTGGGCTTCTGTGCCTGCAGCTCCTGGGATTTCTGCTTGTAGTTTTGCAGCAGCTCAATAATCGACGGCCTGGCCTGTTCCTTGATCTTAGCTTTAGCCGCATCCCGGGTGGCAGGCAAACGAAGCGCTTCTATGACTTTTTCAAGAATTGACTTGGCCCGCTTTTTCAGCGTGTTGGCGGCTCGCATAAACCAGTCCGCCACAAGCTCCCGGTCTTTTTGCTTCATTTTGGTTTCCGGCGACATGACT
>CACZLE010000022.1:0-27994 GCA_902781945.1 uncultured Eubacteriales bacterium
ACTGTTTTGGGCTTTTCATTTCGATAGAGTCGTCACCCAAATCAATCGTGCAAAAAGGAATAATATCCCAATTCTGATTGTCCCCCAGCAGGGAGAGGATCTGTTTTTGCTTTTCAAGAGTTAAATCATTCCAATAGAATTGCAGTTTCATTTGTTTTCCTTCTTTTGCTTACTCATCAGCATTCTGTCATGCCTGTTGATATACCGGAACGTATCCTGGAGAGAAATGAATAGCCGGTGCTGCTTATGATAGTCTCCGCTGTTGTCTTGATCGAGCACCTTATTGATATGATATACATCAATCGGTCGCATCTGAACATTCAGCTTCCATTCTCCAACAGGAGTGGAGATCAGATAGAACGGAGCTTCAAAAGAGTGCGCATATCCTTTTGCTTTACAGAGCGCATCCAGAAGTTCCAGGCGCTCTCCTTTTCGTTCCTCGCTATAGATTGGAACAGATTGCTTGATATCTTCCTTTGCGCTGGGTTTGCAGAAGCGGCACGGGCTAAAGCCTGCCATTTCTGCTGCCGCAAAAGAAGAAAACCCACGAAAGCCTGAAAGCCTGCTCAGATTAGGGCAAGAGCGAGTATGGAAGGATTGATAGCCAGGGACTGCCCAGAAAGCAAAGCCTGGATTGGTCAGCGTCATCAGATCGTGTCGCTCTTCCGGTGTCAGGTCTTTATTTGTCTTTGCCAGGGCCCTCTCTTTTCTGGCAATTTTATATCGCTTATATGCTGTTGCTTCTGCTTTGTTCATCTTCCGGATCACGAGACATGTCCGTGCGTTCTTGAGAGGGTCTTTTATTCCCTGCGCTTCCGGTGGAATAATGACATGATCCGGCAGCACTTGATCATTTGGAGATGGTTTGCACCAGCCACATGGCTTTTTCCCAATCCTGATGCATTTACTGTAGTAAACACTCCCTCGAAGATCCACATACGGAATCCGCTTAACATGAATGCAGGAAGGCCGATGGATAAGTTTGCTGTCCCAGGTGTATATATAGTTATACTCACTTCTTTGAATAACTTCTTCAGTCAATTGGGCAGATAACGACCAGTATTCGTCTTGGCAACAAGAGCAGGGCTTATATCTTTGCTGTATAGCGCTTTTCAGGGTATACCCTATGACATTCTGAAGATTCTGCACCCTGCAGCAGCTGTTGCTATGAAGAAAGCCCGTTTTCTGATCAAGAAGATATGGGAAGGACCGATATTCTTTTTGTTCTTTTGTCTTTTTGTACGCTTTGCCTGGCTTGATGCTGGCATCTGGATCGAGTTTGGATTTCAGCACTTTTTTCTGTGACAGATGAACCTTCTGCAGCAATTGCTGTAATACAGCAACATCGCTGGCAGCACAGTGCTCTTGTCCGTGGATGGGGATGTTGCGAAGCCTGGCAAGCACATAAGGCGTTCCGGCAATAGATTGTTTGTCATGCACTGATTGCGTAAAAACAGGAGATATCACGCGCATCCCCTGCTTTGGATCTTTTCCGTAAAGAGTTCGATAGATCCTCTTGAAAACCAGCGCAGGCTGATCTCCCCACCAGCAGAGAATATCATCTGCTTGCAGCCATCCAGACAGTTGGCCGAAGACTGTTGTTGCTTCGTTGGCCTCTAGAAAACACTCTATTGAAGCTCCTGTATAGGCTATGTGGTCTGATTCTATTGAGAAAGCATCTATTGGCTGGATTAATGCAGAAAAGCGGTCAAGGATATTCCATTGATCATCGACCCTGAGACCTGCGATTTGTGTGGGGTGGAAAAAAGAACCCTCGCTTTGTACCCACTCCAGATCCATTAATACCAACATATAATCCATCCTTAATGACAGTGTTACTTGCTATCTATCTCAAACCTCATTAGCACTTCATCATTCTCTGACCAAAAACCAGGAATCCTTCTCCGATCAAGGATCAATTCTGCCTCAATATCATAGTCGATTCATAGCTTCGGCAATATCAGAAGTGCTCAGTAGGTCTTGCCCTGTCAGATTAATGGCAATTCTTTCTGCTGTTTTGCGTTGCTCTTCATCAAGAGGTCTGTCCATATTATAATACACCTTTTATTTCAGTCAAGAAAGCCAATGGAAGAAATATTAGAGCACCCAATTTTCTCCAGATCATTATCAATGCATAATAAACTGTTTGCCCGAACCTTGTTGAAATGACTGGATAATTCTTAAAAACAATGGTATACTGGTAGCGAATTCAAGGAGGTGATCAGAATGTCTTACTTTGTTTTTTACAATGATGATGTGAAAGTGGCGACTTTTCAGGTCGAACATTCCCTGATCACCGATTATCAACCGCTCAAGCCTGAACTTCTGCCCATGCAGATCAGGAATACCTCGGCGGATGGATTCTCGTCATGGATTCGCGAGCGCGCAGTTGACTTGAACAGCGTTCAGCATCGAAACCTGATGAGTGAGCTTGTTGGAAGCCGTGATAAGATCACACTTGCGCTGCGCACACACATGTTCAGCATTTCGGATACATTCACATGCTTTGAAGAAGGCGCATTTGTGCCTCGGCTTCAGCTTTGTCGCCCGGAAGATCAGAATGAGGTTAGCAACTTTATCCTGGTATCCAGCGATACCAGCCTGCGAAAGCTGAAAGTCGCCACACCGAATGCCTCTACGGACGGGAGCTTTACCAAGACATGGAAGTACGAAGAGAATGCGTGGTGGCTGTATAAGATCCAATCCAGCGCTGCCACAGAGGCAGAAGTGGAGATTAGCCGTGTTTTGCGTAATTGCAATTGGGATGCAGCAGAATATGCCTATGTTGGTAGGTTCAGAAAGCGCGTCAAGACCTGTAATTTCCTTGCTCCCCATGAGTTTTTTGAACCTTATGATTCATTCCGCTTTTTCTTTGACGATCGCAGCGATGAGGATGATGTGATTTACAGAAACCTTGCTTCTCTCGGGCCTGCATTTGAAGCAGCGTGGAAGCGGATACTGCTGGCAGATGCGCTTTTTGTCAACACGGACCGACATATGAGAAACTTTGGCGTGATCCGATCCGCGATTACCGGCGAAGTGCTGCGGCTGGCTCCGAATTTTGACAACAACCAAGCCTATCTTGCCAACCCCAGCGGGATGTATTCGATTGGGATGCTCAAGATGTATATGAACAACGCAGATCCGGAGGATTATAACAATCTCCAAACACTGAGCGATGAACTAAAAAAGCATCCTTATCTCAAGGATGCATACGATGCCAGCCTTTTGTATCTGAAGACAAAGTGAGATAGATACTCCCCTGCTGACTGCTTTAGATCGCAATTAAATCCCACGTTATTGCTGCAGCAACGCTCCAGAATGATAGTCATATACAGACAAAGAGGCTATTCATAAACGGGAACAGCCTATTCGCAAACGGAAAGCCCCTATTCATAAACGGGAAAAAGTTCCCGTTTACGAATAGGGGCTTAATTGACGTCTGTTCTAGGTTTTTCAGGCTTCATCATAAAACGGGAACATACAGAAAAGCCCATGATTTCTAAGGTTTTTATTCAACGAAAAGACGCTGACTTTGTATCAGAGTCAGCGTTCTAAGATGGCAAAGAACGTCAACTTTGATACAATTGCAACGCTTTTGCCAAAAGTTGCATCGCGGAAATATTTTTTCAACGCTATTTTACATCGTTGCATTGTTGGTGTCAATTATTTTGATGTAATACTATTCTTCTTCTAAAATCATAACATCTTTGGGCGTCTTTTCCGTTCTGGCGTTGCTTCGGACGCTCCGTGCTGTTCCGCTGCGCGGAAGCGCGGGTTTTGGGCGGAAATCCAAGGATTGCCCGCCCTCAGTCTCACTACGTTCGGCGCTACTCCGGTCAACGTAGCGCTGCTGCGCCTCCTTTCGTTCAGCTTAGCCAGAACGATAAATCCATCCCAAATCTGATAAGATTTTAGAACGCGAATAGTATTACATTTTCGTTTGTATTGTTTTAATTGGGAATTGTAGCTTTTCTGTTCTCTTTTGGGTCAGGCTCCTGGTGCATGGGGATATCTTTCCCTTAGCGCCCGGTTATAGGCTTCCAGCTCATCCATTTTTGCCAGGAGATGCGGCATATCGATCCGGTTTACAAGTTCGTCGATGAGGGCGGCGCCGCGCTGGGCGCGGATGTCGCGATCCGCTTCGGTCAGGATGGCCGGGGTGGGCATATGATCGCTCTTTTCCAGACAATGGAACCCGGCGCTCTCGCTGGGCCAGGAGAGGGAGAACAGATCCTCCAAATGGGCGTGGCTCTGGGGAACGGGCCGGGCATAGGCGTCGGTTAGCGGCACGTCCGCCAGCCGGCCCAGGATCTGATACGCGCCCACGGCGATATCATGGAACCAGTCCGGGCCCGCGTCTGCCAGAAGATCCCGGCATTTGGCGCCCAGGTATTTGAGGGGATCGATCTGGATGGCCGTGACGTCCGTCTCGTCGCAGAAATCACGCAGCATGGGGCCGATGGTCAGATGGGCAGGGGCGTGCATGCTGAAATAAACTTGTTTTGTAAAGCCCTGGCGGCGCAGATCCCGGGCCACGGCCCCCAGGTAATCGATGCCCTGGCGGATGCTGACCTGAATGGTCCCGCGGCCGGTGGCGGTGGCCCCGGCATAAAAGAAATTCAGCCCCGAGAGGGTCAGCGTATCCGTTGCCTGGGCGATTCGCAGGGTAAAGGCCTCGCTGATCACCGTTTCGCAGTCCACAGGAAAGCCGCCATGCATTTCGGTCACTCCCACGGGCACCAGGATCACGCTGCTGCGCCGCAGATAGTCCTCGATCTCGTCGTTGGTCAGATGGGTCAGAAAATGGGAACGCAGAGTAGACATGTTCACATCATCCTTTCCCGGAGGATCATGGCCTCCGTGGGTTTTTCCGGCAGGCAGATGGAAATGACGGTGCCCTGGCCGGGGGCGGAGTCGATCCGCATCGGGTCCGTCAGGCCGTACAGCAGCTTGAGACGCTTGCTGACGTTATACAGCCCGATGTGGCGGTAGGCCATGTCGTTGCCCAGGCGATCCGTCACCTGGCGCAGCTGCTCAGGCGTCATGCCAACCCCGTCGTCCCGCAGCGTGATGCGGATGGATCCGTCATCCTCCAGCGAAACCCGCAGGAGGATATGGAGCTCGCCTTCCTCCGGCATGGCATGGACAAAGCAGTTTTCGATCATGGGCTGGATCAGCAGCTTGGCCACGGGCCGATCCAGCACGGCGGGGTCGATCTCCTCCGAAAAGGAGAACCGGTTCTGGAAGCGCTGGCTCTGGATGGCCAGATAGCAGTGCAGCGAGTCCATCTCCTCCCGCCAGGAGATCGCCTCGTTGGGTCTTCCGGTCAGCAGGGTCAAAAAACCGTTGAGGTTCTCCAGCATTTGGCAGGCGGGGTTCATTTTGCCGCCGGTCAGGCGCAGGCACATCCAGAAAACCGTGGTGATGGTATTGACCAGAAAGTGGGGGTTGATCTGCGCCTGCAGGGCCAGCAGTTCCATGGACTGCATGTCGTAGTGCTCCTGCCGCAGCGCCTTTTCCAGGCTTTCCTGGCGCATGTAGCTGTGCACGATGTTCTGCTCGATGCGCGTGTACAGGTCGCCGGAGGCGGGCGCGCCCTCCTCCTGGGGGCTGAACATGCGGTAAAGGGCCATCAGCCGGGCCTGATCCCGGCGCGAATGGATATAGGCCAGCAGCACGCACAGCAGCACGCAGAGCACCAGCAGCCCCAGGAGCATCAGCATTTGCGTCCGCGCCTGCAAAAAGGCGGAGGCACGGGGCACAGCGATCAGCATGCGCACCTGGTCGTTCCACATCGGGACGACGGTGTAGAGGGAGTGCCGGTCGCCGGTGATCTCCCCATCCTTCGCCGCGGAGAGGGCCCCGGCAGGATCGGATACCGCTCCGGCGTTGACGGAAAGCAGGATCTGCTGCTCGCCGTCCATCAGGAAGATGGATTCGTTTTTATACAAAAACAGGTTGTCCAGGATATCCGCCAGGATGTCCGCATCCAGGTTCAGCATCAGGCACCAGCGGCTGCCGATGGTGCGATAGATGGTCAGGATGTGCTTTTCCGGCAGGGGGCTGCCGCTTCCGTAGGGGGCATAGCTGCGCTGGGAGACCCAGGTGATATCCTGTCCGGTGCGCCTGGCCTCATATTCGGCCAGCCATTCCCTGTCGCTGGAGGAGGACAAATGGAAGATGTTCTGCTGGGCGGAGGACAGAAAGCGTCCGCTGTCATTATCCATATAAATATAAATGGAATCATACACCCGCCCCGCGTTGCTGACGGCCCGCAGCCAGGGCATGATCATTTTGACGTTGCGGGAATCCGCGTAGCTGATGGTCTTACTGCTCAGCAGGCTGTCCACGGCCTTCATCACGTCGTTGTGATACATGGACAGATAGAGGGAATCGCTCTGCTCGTAGATATTGTGCATGTAGTCCTGCAGGGCCTGGGCCGTGCCGAGCACCGCCTGCTTTGCCTGCTTTGCCTGCACCACATAGGCCACCCCCAGGACCACCAGCGAAAAAGCCAGCAGCGGCACAAGAAAGCCCAGCAGCTGCGTATGCAGCGCCCGCATGAAAATCTCAAAGGCGGTGGAGCGAGGCCTATGCATTCTCTTCATTGTCAGGCTCCTGTGTGATCACGCCCTGCCCTTCGCGGTATTCCCGGGGCGTCATGCCAAAGTACTGCCGGAAGGTGCGGGCAAAATTCTGGGGGTTGGCGTAGCCCAGCTGTTCGCTGATGGCCGCGATCTTCCGCCTGCCGTCCATCAGCAGCTCGACCGCCCGCTGCATCCGGCGGCGCAGCAGATATTGGGAAAACATGGTGCCGGTATGCTGATGAAAATGGCGGCTGATGCCCGAGGCGCTGCGCTGAAAATGCAGGGCCACCGCGTCCAGGGAAGCCGTGTCCAGATGCCGTTCCACATAGCGGCAGATCTCCTGGGTCAGGCCGTCCTCCGTCTGTACAAACAGATGGCTTTCGTCCAGCTCCTGCCGGATGCGCTGAAAGGTCTCCACCAATTCCGCGTAGCGGGTGGATTTGATGATGTAATAGCGCACGTTGTAGGTCATGGCCGTGCGGGCGTACTCAAAATCGCGGTACGCGCTGAGCAGCACCAGCAGCGTGCCGCTTTTGCTCTCATAGAGACGGCGGGCGATGTCCAGGCCTGTCATGCCGGGCATGCGGATATCGCAAAGCGCCACGTCGGGCCGCAGTTTTTCGATCATCTGCATGGCCTCATGGCCTCCCGCCGCCGTTCCCACGCACTCAAAGCCGATGGCCGCCCAGTCGATAAACTGGGACAGTCCGTCTCTGATCTCCTGCTCGTCATCCACAATAATCAGCGTATACATGGCTTCATCACATTCCGGATACAGAATTTGTCTGGATCAATGGCTGGTTCGAGTATAATATAAAGAAAACCTAAAATCAAGCAAGCGTGCAATAATTGATACATTTTTGCGGGTTTTGATTGTTGAAATAATGAATAACCGTACTTTATAATGAAAATAACTTCATTCTCTATATCGACCATGTGGAGGTGCTAAAAATGAAAAAGTTCCTTTCTCTCCTGCTGGCCGCGCTGATGCTGCTGGCCGTGATGCCCGCCGTCCATGCCGAGGAACCGGTCACCATCCGTTTCTCCTGGTGGGGCGACGCCGTGCGCCACGAGGCCACCCTGAAGGCCATCGAGCTCTTTGAGCAGGCCTATCCCAACATCCACGTGGAGGCCGAGTACGGCGGCTGGGACGGCTACACCGACAAGCTGACCACCCAGATCATGGGCGGCACGGCGGCGGACGTGGTGCAGGACGGCGGCCATTTCCAGACCTACATCATCTACGGCGCTCAGTATACCGACCTCAACGACTATCTGGACATCATCGATACCTCCCACTTCTCCCAGTCCCTGCTGGAATCCTACTGCACCGTGAACGGCCAATTGATTTCCATGCCCACCGGCGTGCAGGCCTGGACCACCCTGCAGAACACCTCCCTGCTGGAGGATAACGGCGTGGAGATCCCCCAGCGCTGGACCTGGGACACGCTGGTGGAAGCTTCCAAGAAGCTGCATGAGGCCGATCCCGAGGCCTATATGCTCAACGTGTCCATGGAGACCATGACCAACTGGCTCTTCCCCATGTACATTCAGCAGAAGGTGGGCGGCACCGTGATCAACAACGATTACGAGATGGAGTTCACCGCCGAAGACCTGACCGCCTACCTGACCTGGCTGGAGGATATGTGGGCCGCCAACGGCCTGCAGGGCCGCAGCGAGCAGCTGCTCTACGACGGCAGCCCCCTGGAGAATCCCAAGTGGAACGGTGGCAAGCTGGCCATCTCCATGTGCTCCTCCGCCTCCTACAGCTGGTATGTGTATGACGAATACCTCAAGGAGCATATCGACGTGGTGGATTGCTTCTCCTTCCCCGAGGGCGAGGGCGACAACGACACCATCGTGGTGCCTCCGGCCAGCTTCTACAACATTCCCGCCGCCTCCGAGCACAAGAAGGAAGCCGCCACGCTGATCAACTTCCTGCTCAACGATCTGGACGCCGGCCGTGCCCAGGGAACTGTGCGCTCCCTGCCCGCCAACTCCGAAGTGCTCTCCGTGCTGCAGGCTGAAAACCTGGTGGATGCCGGCATCGCCCGCGCCGTGGAGCTGGGCAGCCCCCGCGCCTGCATCAACCGCGGCACCCCCACCGGCCTGAACGAGGTGCAGAACGTGCTGGCCGATTACATCGAGCAGATCGCTTACGGCCAGATCACCGCCGCCGAGGCGGGCCCGCAGTGCTACGAGGAAATCCAGGAGGCGCTGGAGGACGTGCAGTGACCTTCTGACCGATCCTGACTGACGACTTATGCGGGATGCCGCATTCCCGCCGGGAATGCGGCATCCCCTTTATAAGGGGAATGCGCCATGACACAGTCAAAATTCAGATTGTTTTTGAGGAACAACAAGGGGTTCCTGTTCATATTGCCCTGGCTGATCGGGTTTCTTGTGTTCAAGATGTACCCTTTTTTCAATTCCCTGTATTATTCCTTTACCAAGTATAACCTGATGAAGGCCCCCGCCTGGCTGGGGCTGGACAACTATATTCGCATTTTCACCAAGGACAAGGATTTTGTGCCCTCCCTGCTGGTCACCCTGCGGTACGTGATCCTGGTGGTGCCCATCAAGCTGCTGCTGGCCCTGCTGGTGGCCATGCTGCTCAACCGCACCTCCTGGGTGATGAATTTCTTCCGTACCATTTACTATCTGCCCTCCATCGTGGGCGGCAGCGTGGCCGTGGCCATGATCTGGCGGGTGCTGTTTTCGGAGACCGGCGTGGTCAACGCCTTTATCGGCACTTTCGGCATCCAGGCCCAGACCTGGCTTTCGCCCAGCCTGGCGCTGTTTACCATCAGCCTGCTCAACATCTGGACCTTTGGTTCCACCATGGTGCTTTTCCTGGCGGCGCTCAAGGGCATCCCCAAGGATCTGTACGAGGCGGCGGCGGTGGACGGCGTGCCGCGGCTCACCGTGTTTTTCCGCATCACGCTGCCCATGATCTCCTCCATCATCTTTTTCAACCTCCTCATGGCCCTGGTCAACGCCTTCCAGGAGTTCAACTCCGCCCTGCTGATCACCGGCGGCGGCCCGCTGAAATCCACCTACCTGTACGGCTATATGCTCTATGACAACGCCTTTGTCAGCTACAAGATGGGCTATGCCTGCGCCCAGAGCTGGATTCTGTTTGCCATTATCCTTGTCCTGACCATCGTGATCTTCAAAACGTCGGACAAGTGGACCTATTATGATGACGGTGGTGATTTCTGATGACGACGCGGCAAAAGAAACATCTGTGGACCGCGGTGCATCTGCTGATCTGCATCCTGATCGGCTTCGTCATGGCCTACCCGCTTTTGTGGATGGTGGGCGCCGCCTTCAAGCAGAACGGCGAGATCTACAACAACAGCCATATTTTTCCCCGGGGCGAATGGGTGCTGACCTCCTGGCGCGACGGCTGGTATGGGGTGGGCACGCTGCATTTTGATACCTTCATCAAAAATTCCATCCTGGTGGTGGTGCCCAACGTGCTCTTCACCATCCTCTCCTGTACGCTGACCGCCTACGGCTTCGCCCGCTTCCGCTTCGTGGGCAAAAAGATCTTTTTCATGCTCATGCTGTCGCTGCTCATGCTGCCCAACGCCGTTATCCAGGTGCCCACCTATATCCTTTTCCGCGATTTTGGCTGGCTGAACAGCTACAAGCCCCTCATCGTGCCCTCGCTCTTCGCCAGCAGCTCCTTCCTGATCTTCATGCTGGTGCAGTTCTTCCGGGGCATCCCCAAGGATCTGGACGAGGCGGCCATCATTGACGGCTGCTCCTCCATGGGCATTCTGGTGCGCATCCTGGTGCCCCTGTGCCTGCCCGCCATGGTATCCGCGGGGCTCTTTCAGTTCCTGTGGACGTGGAACGATTATTTCCATCCCATGCTGTACCTCAACAGCACCAACCTCTACACCGTGTCCCTGGGCCTGCGCATGTCCCTGGACGCCACCACGGGCGTGCAGTGGAACAACATCATGGCCATGTCCACCCTCTCCATCCTGCCCTGCGTGGTGCTGTTCTTCTGCCTGCAGAAGCACTTTGTGGAGGGCATCGCCGCAGGCGGCCTGAAAGGATGATGACCCCATGAAATTTCAGAAAATCGATATGCATATGCATTGCAGCAGCGCCGAATACCAGCCTCCCTTCGTCCGGGGGCGTCTGGCCACGCCGGAGGATCTCCGCGCCGCCTATGACGCCATCGGCGTGGAGCGGGGCCTGGTGTTCCCCATGGGGGCCAGCTCCGAATGCGCCCTTAGCCCCCTGTCCGTCCGGGAGATCCAGGAGATGAAGCGCAGCCACGCGGACACCATTGGCTGGTGGGCCGCGCCGGTGGATCCCCGCAACATCACCAACACCCCGGCCTCGGATTTTGACACGCTGCTAAGCTGGTATAAGGAATTGGGGGCGGCCTGCATCAGCGAGATGACGGCCAATATCCCCCTGGACGACCCGCGGTTCATCGCCCTGTTCCGGGCCTGCGCCAAACACCGACTGCCGGTGACGCTGCACTTCGGCGTGCCCGGGCGGGGCTACGGCGTGGTGGACGAACTGCACCTGCCCCGCATCGAACGGGTGCTGGAGCAGGTGCCGGGGCTGATCCTTATCGGCCACAGCCCGATCTGGTGGAACGAGATCAGCACGGACGTGACGGAGGCCAACCGGGAAGGCTACATCACCGGCCCCCTGCAGGGAGAAGGCCGGATACAGCAGTTGCTGCGGCGTTTTCCCAATCTTCGGTGCGATCTGTCCGCCAATTCCGCCTATGCCGCCCTCCGGCGCGATCCGGCCTATGCCTGTGCGTTTCTGGAGGAATTCAGCAGCCAGGTCATCTATGGCACCGATATCGCCTTCCCCAACGCGGTGCAGTTTGCGCCCTTCGTGAAGGGGATGAGCGATTTCCTGGATCAGGCCGTGGACGCGGGCGAAATTACTGACCAAGCCTACAAACGCATTTGCAGAGAGAACGCGCTGGCGCTTTTGGGGCCAGCCGCATGACGGAGGGGACAATGGCTGTGCAATTTACCGACCGGGAAATCACGCTGAACATTTCGGATTACGGAGAAGGAACGGTGCGCGTCCGCGCTTGCCTGGGGGCTGATAAACCCGCCTTCCGCTCCTTTGCCGTGCTGCCCGAGCGCAAAGAGCGTGCCTTTGCGGCCTGCGGCGATACGCTGCGCACGGAGGATGGGCTGACCGTGGCCGTGGCGGAGGATCTGAGCCTCTCCGTGCTGGACAGCCGAGGCCGCGTCGTGCACCGGGACGTGCCGGATCGCGCCTTTCGGCGGGATGCCATGGGCCGCTTCGTCCACACCTTCGCGGTGGACGGCTATTGGCATATCTACGGTCTGGGGGAGCGGGCCGGACAGCTGAACCGTTTCGGCCAAAGCTACAGGCTGGATCTGCGGGACGCCATCGGCTATGACGCCGCCTCCACCGATCCCCTGTACAAGCAAATTCCCTTCATCATCCGCCGGGACGTGAAGGGCGGCCTGTGGTGCGGCCTGTTCTACGACGCGGTATGCGGGGGCGAAGTGGATCTGGGGCGGGAACGCAGCGGGTATTGGCCCCGGTACTGCAAGGTGTCGCTCTGCAGCGACCAGATCGACCTGTATATCATCACCGGCGATTCCATGACCCAGATCATCCGGCGCTATGCCCGGCTGACGGGGGCCGCCGCCATGCCGCCCCTGGCCACCATGGGGCACATGGCCTCCACCATGTACCTGACCGAGGTGGATCGGGACGCCGACAAGGCCATCACGGCCTATATCGACGAATTGCACCGGCGGGGCTTTGGCTGCGACGGCTACCATATGTCCTCCGGCTATACCACCTCCGACGGCAAGCGCTGTGTTTTTCAGTGGAACAGCCGGCGCTTTCCCGATCCGGACGCCTTCTGCCGCAGTCTGACGGACCGGGGGCTGCTGCTTTCCCCCAACATCAAGCCCGCTATGCTGACAGTGCATCCCCTCTATGACGAATTCGCCCGGGCGGGCGCCTTCCTGATGGACAAGCGCACCGGCCAGCCCTATCTGACCCGCTACTGGGGCGGCATGGCTTCCTTTGTGGATCTGCTGTCCGAGCCGGGCCAGCGCCTGTGGAGCCGCTACCTGCGCCAGCGGCTGCTGGATCGGGGCGTCAACGCCCTGTGGGACGACAACAACGAATATGAGCTGGACGACAACCGGGCGGCCACTGCCGGGGACGAGCGGCCCGCCTGCGCCCTGCGCCCCGCCTTCTCCAACGAGATGGCGCGGCTCTCCGTGGAGGCCATCCGTGCTTCCCTGCCGGGGACGCGGCCCTATGTGCTCTCCCGCTCCGGCTACGCGGGCATCCAGCGCTATGCCCAGACCTGGGCCGGGGACAACCGCAGCGAATGGAGCGCACTGAAATACAACATTCCCATCATGTTGGGCATGAGCGTATCCGGCGTGGCCAACCAGGGCTGCGACATCGGCGGCTTTGCGGGCCCCGCGCCGGACGGGGAGCTCTTTGTGCGCTGGGTGCAGAACGGCGTTTTCCAGCCGCGCTTCTGCCTGCACAGCTGCAACGACGACAACACCATCACCCAGCCCTGGGCCTATGAGGAGGAATACACCGCCTACGTGCGGGAGGCCTTCCGCCTGCGGTATTCCCTGGCGCTGTATCTGTACAGCCTGATGTGGCGAACCCACCGGGAGGGCGACCCCATCATGCGGCCCATGGCCTACGATTTTGACGATCCCGCCCTGGCCGACGAAAGCTTCGATTTCATGTTTGGCCCCAGCCTGCTGGTGGCCAGCGTGGTGGAACAGGGGGACGTGACCCGCAGCGTGTATCTGCCCGCCGGGTGCGACTGGATCGAATGGGATACCGGCGTCCGCCATGCGGGCGGGCAGCGCATCACCGTGGAAGCCCCCCTCAGCCGCATCCCGCTCTTCCGCCGCAGCGGCAGCATCATCCCGCTGGTGGAGAGCCGCCTGCAGCTGGATCCCTCGGTATTTGAGCATGTAACGCTGCTGGCTGAGGCCTCCAGCGCGGCCGGCTTCACCCTGTATCAGGACGATGGCCGCACCACGGCCTATGAGCAGGGCGTCTGCCTTGAAACGCGCATCGACATGGCGCCGGAGGAGGAAGAGATCCGCTTTGCCTTCCGCAGTCAGGGCAGCTTTGACGACAGGATCCGGCGTTATGATGTGCGCCTGACCGGGCGGTTCATCGCCCCGCTGGCGGTGCGCGTGGAGCAGGAGGCTCTGCGCCAGTGCATGAGCCGCGAAGCCTTTGAGGCCGCCCAGGAGGACTGCTGGTATTTCTCCCTCCTGAACCGGGAGGTGTGCATCCGCTTCCGCAATCCCGCCCGGGATTTTGACCTGCATATCGACTACCGTCTCCACGACCTGATCGGCATGTAAGAACGGCATAGGAGAGGGGAGGAATAAGCCATGAGACGAAACCGCGTGCATCTGTCGCTGTGGGGGAAGCTCATGGCTTTTATTGTGGCGCCGGTGCTGCTCACCGTGACGGTGATCCAGCTGGTGACACTGGTCTCCTTCCGCCGCCTGCAAATCGAAACCGCGGCGGAAAGCGTGCGGACGCAGGCCTTCAGCATCGCCCGCAGCTATAAGGAAATGTACGGCGAGGTGATCCAGGGCATCAACCTGATCACCATCGACGAGGAACTGCAGGATCTCATCGTCCGAGCCGAGCCTGACACCGAGGCCTGGCTGAACGATAACCGTGCTCTGCGCAGCCTGATCGTGGAAAAGACCGTGCTCAACGAAGGCATCGAGGCCATCTATCTCTACGATCAGGCGGGCCGGATGCGCACCTTCTGGCACCGCAATTACCGCCTGGGCAGCACCGTGCCCCTCTACCCCGAAATGCCTACGGACTGGACGCTGCCCTCCGGCCGCGTCACCAGCCGCATGGACGGGGAACGCCTGCTGTTTGTGCGGCGCATCAACAGCATGACAAACCTTTCCCTGACGGGTTACTGCCTGGTGATCTATGACCGCAGCGCCTTTGCCGCCCAATTGGACTGGAACGGCCTGGGCATCCTGCTGGATGAAAGGGAGGAGCTCATCAGCGAGAACTGCGATACCCCGGAGGAGGCGCGGCTGCTGGCCCAGGCCTGCACGCAGGACGCGGGGAGGCTCAGCGTGCCCGGCGTGGGCGAGGTGCTCTACGCCCAGGTGCGCAGCCAGCCGGAGGGCTGGCGCACCCTGGCGCTGGTGCGGATATCGGATGTGACCCAGCCCAGCACCCTGCTGCAGCGCACGGTGATCGCCGTGAGCCTGTTTGCCCTTTTCCTGGCTGCCGGGATCTGCCTGCTAACAGCCCGGCGCTGGTTTGTGGAGCCCATCCGCCGCATCCGCCGCACCCTGAGCCAGGCGGAGCAGGGAGATTACGCCCAGCGGGTAGGCTTACGCACCGGGGATGAGCTGGAGGCGCTGGGCGACTCGGTGGATACCATGCTGGCCCAGACGGACAGCCTGATCAACCAGGGGCTGAAAAACGACCTGCTGCAGCGGGAAAGCCAGCTGGCCGCCCTGCAGGCCCAGGTCAATCCGCACCTATTGCACAATGCCCTGGAATGCATCAACTGGCTGGCGGAATTCGACCGCAAACAGGAGATCCGCCAAGTGACCCTTTCCCTCTCCCGGCTGATGCAGTCCCTGACCAACGCCCCGCGCTCCGTGCCCCTGCGGGAGGAGCTGGACTATACCCGCAGCTTCCTCACCGTCTACGATATCCTGCTGGGCAAGCGGCTGACCTACGAAATCAATCTGTATACCTCCGCGGAGATCATGGTGCCCCGCCTGACCATCCAGCCTTTGGTGGAGAACGCCGTGATCCATGGCATAAAGCCCAGCCTGCAGCCGGGGCACATCGACGTCAGCGTGTCGGACAGCGGCGAGGGCATCCTGATCTCGGTATTCAACGACGGCGTGGCCATGACTCCGGAAAAGACGGCAGCCATCAGCGCCTTTGCCCAGGGCAAGGGCGGGGGCGAAGGTCTGGGCGTGGGGCTGCGGAACGTGATCCGGCGGCTGCGGCTGGTCTATGGTGACCGGGCCGTTCTGCGGTGCCGCAGCGACCCCGCCTGGGGTACGGTGTTTGATGTGACTCTGCCTGTGACCAAGGAAGAAAGGGAGGAAGCGGCGCATGTGGAAGATCCTGATCGCGGATGATGAGCCGCTGATTGTCAGCGGCCTGTCTGAGCGGATCGACTGGGCCGCCCTGGGCTGCCAGGTGGTGGGCACGGCGGAAAACGGTTTGGAGGCCCGGCGACTGCTGGAAACGCTGACCCCCGATATCCTGCTGACGGATATCGTCATGCCCGGCCTCAGCGGCCTGGAGCTGGCGGAAATCATCCGGGCGGAGCATCGGCATACCGAGGTGATCCTGCTTTCCACCTACGATCATTTTGAATACGCCCGGGAGGGCCTGCGTATCGGCGTATGCGATTATATCCTCAAGCCCATCGACATCGCGCGGCTGCAGGAGGCCGTGCGGAAGGCCATTGAACGCCTCCCCAGCTCCCAGGGACAGCAGTCCTCCCGATCGGAAGGAGAACTGCTGTTTGAAACCGCCCTGTACGGCCCGGCGGCGCTGCGCGGCCAGGAGGTTTCCGGCCTGCGCACGCTGATCCTGTGCGTCCGGGCCTTCGACCGCCGGGAGGAGAACGCCTATGACGTTATGGCGGCGCTGCGGGATGCCCTTCGGGCGTCACTTGAAGCATCGGGCGTCCGGGTGCACGCGCGGATGGCGGGCGAAACCCTGGTTTTCCTCTGCGTCACAGAGGGGCAGGCGGATACGCGGCGCGTGCGCGAAAGCCTGGAGGAAGCCATCCGGGCCATCCCGCCGGAGGCGGCCCTTTGCGTGGCGGCCATGGGACTGGCGCCCGTGCCCCCGGAGGAGCTGCACAGCCAGTACGCCCAGTGTGCCCGTACCGCCGCCCAGGGATACTTTGCCCGGGAGCCGGGCATCATCTCGGAAAAAGTCCCGGGATCCGGCTCCAATATCCAGCCCATGCCGGAGGAGATCGCGAAATCCTTGAGCCAGGGCAGGATGGAAGCCCTGGAGGAAGCCTTTCATCACCTGTGCGGCGATCTGGCCTCCGCCGCGGATTCGGAGCAGGCCCAATACGCGCTGCGGGAGCTGTACCGCATGGCCACCAACACAGCCTCCCGGCTGGGCATGGCGGAAAAACCCGTCCAGCCCGAACGCCTGCACGACGAGAGCTTCGCCCGCAGCTGCCACAGCGCCTGGGAATACCTGCGCACCATCTGCGCCTGGGCCTCCCAGCGGCTGAGCCTCGCGGGGCGGCTGCGGCTGGCCGTGGAGGAAAACTTTACCCGCCCGGAATTTGGACTGGCGGAGGCGGCGGAGATGCTGGACATGAGCCCGGCCTACCTGAGCCGCGTATTCAAACGGGAGACAGGCGAAAACTTTCAGGAGATGCTGACCCGGGTGCGCATCGAAAAGGCCTCCGCCCTGCTGCGGGGCACGGATCTGAAGGTGGGCGAGATCGCCCGTCAGGTGGGCTTTGACAACGAGCGCTACTTCGGTCAGGTGTTCCGCAGGCACACCCAGCGGACACCCGTGATATACAGGATGGAGCAAAAGGCAAAATAATAAACAAATAAGACAAAAATTTGGGATTTACATGGACAAAGACCTTGCTTTATACTAAAATCACCAAAATAAATAAAGGAGGACCGTTCCATGAAAAAGCTGCTTGCTATCCTGATCGTCATGCTGTTCATCCTGCCCGCCGGCGTGCTGGCGGAGGACACCAAAACGCTGGACATGTTCTGGTTTACCGACGGTGTTGAGACCGAATCCATGAAGGGCCTGATCGCCGAGTACGAGTCCATCACCCCCGGCGTGAAGATCAACCTGATCGAAGTGCCCTTTGAGGACATGAGCAAGAAGATCATGATGTCCGTCTCCGGCGGCGAGCCCCCGGCCCTGGTACGCACCACGGAAGGCATCACCTCCAACTGCGCCGACGCCTATGTGGATCTGCGGGATTACATCCCCGACATCGACAGCGTGCTGGCGGAATTCCTCCCCTCCATCCAGTCCTACTTTGTCCAGAACGGCAAGGTATGCGCCCTGCCCACCGACGTGACGGCCAACGGCCTGATCGTGAACCTGACCGCCTTTGAGAAGGCCGGCATCCAGGTGCCCACCAGCCCCGACAACATCTGGACCTGGGACGAATTTGTGGAAGACCTGCGCATCGTGATGGAAAAGGGCGGCGTGCAGTACGGCCTGGTCATCGACAACCCCACCCATCGCTGGTCCACCATGCTGTATGAATTCGGCGGCCGTCTGGTCAGCCCCGAAGGCCCCGCCTTCAACAGCCCCGAATCCATTGCCGCCATCAACCTGACCAAACAGCTCTTCGACGAGGGCATCATCCCCAAGTCCACCTGGCTGGGCGGCGAGGATCCCAACAATCTGTTCCGCTCCGGCACCGTGGCGGCTCACATGAGCGGCAACTGGATGCTGACCAACTACAACGAGAACATCAAGGACTTTGAATGGGGCGTCACCTACATGCCCATCCAGAAGAACCGCTCCTCCGTGCCCGGCGGCAAGCAGATGGCCGTGTGCGCCGGAACGGGCGTGGAGCAGGAAGCCGCTGACTTCGTCCGCTGGGTGACCGGCACCGAGGCCAACAGGAAGTACTGCGAGGAATCCCTGTTCATCAGCCCGCGCCTGGACAACGCCGAGCTCAATTATCCCTTCGGCTCCGAGTTCTTCGCGGTGTTTGCCAACGAGCTGGCCAACACCGTGGACGCCGCCGCCTTTGACTGGGGCTTCCCCGGCCTGGCTGCCGCCATCGGCGTCGAATTGACCAACGGCATGTATGAGGTGGTGGCGGGCGACCGCACCGCCGAGGACCTGGTGGAGGCCGTGGACGAGCTCAGCGCTCCGCTGTTCAACTGAATTTCCCCGATCCGCTCAGCCGGATCAACTGAACGCACACGCCGCGGCGCGGCCGGGCTTCCCGGTCGCGCCGCTTCCATCATTTTTTGATCAACACAGAAAAGGGTGAGGGCTGTGAAACGTAAAAAGAGCGGGATCACGTCGCTGGAGATGCGCGTGTTCCCGTATGCCATGATCCTGCCGAATCTCTTGATTTTTACCTTATTCATCGCCGTGCCGGTGGTATTGGGCGTTTATTATTCCCTGACCAACTGGAAGGGCATCGGTACGCCGGCCTATGTGGGCTTCGCCAACTACGCCAAGGCCTTCGCGGATAAGCGTTTCTGGCAGGCCTTCCTGGCCACGGGCAAGTTCACGCTCTTCGCGCTGCCCATCACGGTATGCGTACCGCTGCTGCTGGCCGTGCTGATGACCAAGAACGTGCGGCTGCGCGGCGTTTTCCGCGCCGTGTATTATTGGCCGTCCATGATCTCCTACATCGTCGTCGGCCTCACCTTCAAATTCATCTTTGGCGAATCCACGGGCGTGATCAACTATCTGCTCACGTCGGTGGGCTTCAGCAAGGTGGAGCTGCTGACCAGCAAGACCAACGCCCTGTGGATTGTCGTCCTGGCCACCATCTGGTCCACCTCGGGCTATTTTATGGTCAATTATATTTCGGGCCTGCAGAGCGTCCCCGAATCCTATTATGAGGCGGCCACGGTGGACGGAGCCAGCAAGACACAGCAATTCTGGCATGTCACCATCCCGCTGCTGCGGCCCACCATCTTTCTGGTGTTCGTGCTGGGATTCCTGGGGCTGTTCAAAAGCTACGGCCTGGTGATCTCCATGACCAAGGGCGGGCCTGCGGGCGCTACCCGCTTCGTGGTTCAATACGTATACGACAAAGCCTTCCAGAACGTAGAGATGGGCTATGCCTCCGCCCTGTCCATGCTGCTCACCGTGGTGCTGGGCGCGGCCACCATCGCGCAGTTCGCCCTGAGCAAAGGGGGGAGAATCAATGATTGAGAAAAAGCTCCGCAAGGCCGGAACCTATCTCCTGATCCTCTTTCTGGCCTTCTTTGCCCTGATCCCCATCGTCTACGTGGTGCTGGCCTCCTTCAAGCCCGGCTCGGAGCTGTTCCATTATCCACCCACCCTGTTTCCCGAAAACTGGACGCTGGAAAACTACCGCGACGTGTTTCACCGGGCCGATTTCCTCACCTATTTCAAAAATTCCGCCATCGTATCTGTGCTCTCCACCATCCTGACGGTGATCATCAACACCATGGCGGGCTACGCCTTCGCCAAGTATCGCTTCCGCGGCAATCAGTTCATCTTCATGTTTTTCATCTGCACGCTGATGCTGCCCCTGGAGGTGCTGATGATCCCCATCTTCCGCATGGTGCAGAAGCTGGGTATGTACAACAACTTTTTGGGCCTGATCATCCCCCCGGCGGCCACGCCCATGGGCGTGTTCCTGGTGCGGCAGTTCTTCTTCTCCGTACCCAACGAGCTTAACGAGGCGGCCCGCATCGATGGCGCCAGCGAGACGGCCACCTTTGTGCATATCATGCTGCCCATTGCCCGTCCGGTGATGAGCGTGCTGGCCATCTTCTCCTTTATGTGGCGCTGGAACGACTATCTGTGGCCTCTGCTGGTGATCCGTGACAACAAGCTGTTTACCCTGCAGCTGGCCCTGGCAAATTTTAACGGCGAATACTCCGTGGACTGGGAAAGCCTGCTGGCCATGTCCGTGGTTTCCATGATCCCCGTGCTGATCGTGTTCCTGATCTTCCAAAAGCAGTTCATCAAGGGCATGGTCACATCCGGCATGAAAGAATGACGCAAGGAGGTATCTGTGATGATGAAGGAATTGTTGGACGCCCGCGGCCTGCCCGAACTGATGCGCATGGCGGACGGCTCCCCCGTTACGGCGCGGAACTGGCCCCAGCGGCGGCAGGAGATCTTTGGCATCCTGGAGGATCAGCTCTTTGGCCGCCTGCCGCAAAAGCCGTTTACCCAGAGCTGCGAGCTTGTCATGGAGGAACGAAAATATTATCACGGCGGCAAATCCATCCTGCGGGTGTATAAGCTGACCGTGGAGGTGGAGGGCAAACCCTTCTCCTGGCGGTTCTGGTATTCCATTCCCAAGGCGAACTTGCCCGTGCCCCTCTTCCTGCTGCCCTGCTTCACCCGGCTGCTGCCGGTGGATTCTCTCCCCACCGAGGAAATCATCGACGGCGGCTACGGTATCTGCTGCTTCGATTACCAGGAGGTCAGCTCGGACGACAACGATTTTACCAACGGCCTTGCCGCCCTGTTCTATCCGTACGGCGTACGTCGGGCCCATGACGGCGGCAAGATCGCTCTGTGGGCCTGGGCGGCCTCCCGCATCCTGGATCAGCTGCTCCAGATGCCGGAGATAGACAGCCAAAAGATTTTGATCGTGGGGCATTCCCGCCTGGGCAAGACGGCCCTGTGGGCGGGCGCCACGGATCCGCGCTTTGGCGGCGTCATCTCCGTGCATTCCGGCTGCGGCGGCGCGGCCATCGCCCGTGGCAACACAGGAGAAAAGGTGGCGGATATCACCAAGAACTTTGGCTTCTGGTTTGCTCCGGCCTACGCGGCCTACGCTGGCAAAGAGGAAACCATGCCCTTTGATCAGCATTTCCTGCTGGCCCTGGCCGCTCCCCGCAGGCTCTATGTGGAGAGCGCCGCGGGCGACCTGTGGGCCGATCCCCTGGGCGAGTACCTGGATTGCCTGGCGGTATCCCCGCTGTACGAAACCCTGGGCCTGCGCGGCGCGGAGGTAGCCGAGCCCCAGGACAATATGCTGCTCCACGGAGGCGACGTGGGTTACAGCCGTCGGCCGGGCACCCATTTCTTCACCCGCCTGGACTGGCAGCGCATCATGGTGTTCTTCCGGTAAATATGAATGAGTCAAAATACAAATGATGCCATGTGATCAGCCTCAATGCTGTTATTCTGAAAGTTACATTGGGAATGTCAGCATCATGGTTTCTGCAGAGATAATACAATCTAAAAGTGGTTCTAAAGAAATAGTTTTCAGACGATAATCTGATACATGGGGGGATGAAATACAGCATGCTATGAATCCCCTCAACCGACATACAAATCTCAATATCCAGTTAAAAGACCTGTTCAATTAACCGATTAAATTCCCCAGCCATATAGCTGGGGTTTTTGCTAACTTATGGAGCCGAAGAAAAAATATGCCCCAATTACATTATTGGTTATTATGGAAATCCCCACGCAGCAGGTGAATTATGCTCAGGCGCCGGATCTGTATTTCCATTGTTCTGAGAGAAAAATGCATTTAGGCAGCAATAATTTGAATGAAAGAGGCGTATGCGCAGCGTTGTGAAAATCCCATCAGCCGGGTAAAGTCTCACAGGATAAGTATTAAGCATTTATGACTTGCGGAAAAGACATAATGCGCCTCGTTGGCAAGGCAGTCATTCAAGACGGCGCAATCTGGAAACGCCATCACCGACGCGAAATCCTTCATGATCTGTTTTTTCTGCCGCTTCGTTCTGCCTGTTATCTATACAGCCCCTCAATTCCCGATCCTCTCGTACAGGGTATACGTCCACTCAAAGCCCTCAAAGACCATGCTGCAAGTATCGACGGCACGATAGGCGATCATATCCACTGATTCTTTTTCACTTCTGCCCGGACGCTGATTTTGCTTTCCTCCCATCCCGCGAGTGATGACAAAAGCCGTCCTTCCTTCAGCGATGGCGGCGCGCTGTTCCTCCTTCATTTCCGGCAGATCATTGTTCAGCGTGCAGAAGAAGCGCGTCACCGGCTGGGAATCCGCTGCCAGGTAATAGCCGCCCTCCAGGAAGCCGTAATTCAGCAGCGTTTGGTCTTTCGCCTGACGGATCGTTTTGGCAAAGCGATAGGGTGGCATTTCTTCTTTTGGAACGCGCATCAAATAAACATTCCTGCTCCATTGCAGGGCGGCCACGGGACTGAGTGCCGCTATCAGAACAGCCAGGATGACCGCGCTCCATCGAAAGGCTTTTGCTTCACTGTATGCGGCCGGGATCACACGGAACAGCATCCCGAAACCCAGCGGCGCAAAACAGGCCATGACCATGGCGTAGTACGGATACTTTCGTCCGCTGGCATATGTAAAGATAAACAGGGCAGCCGCGCTGAACGCCACTGCCAGGAGCTCCCGCCAGGTCTTTTTTATTGTGATCAGCAGCCCAGCCAAGCCCAATGCCGCCGGGATCGACCAGGACAGGTTGTTCAGCAGGTTTGGCAGCGGATCGGCGTAATTGACGCCGCGTATATTCTGGGCGTACAGAGTCAGGTTGTCCACGAAATACACCTGCCACAGCGTACCGATGGAACCGTTCAGAATGTACCAGCTCAGCACCGCCAAGGAAGCTGCCACCGTTCCGATCAGTGCCCACAGAACCGTATGGAGCAAGGCTTTTCCCATCCGATCCGCAAGATACCAGACCAGCACCGTCCCAGCCAGCCCGGCAAACAGCCCGCAGAAGGTGTACTTCGTCCAAAGGGCTGCCGACGCAAAGATGCCCAGCAAGGCGCTCTCGCTTCTGGTGAAGGGTCGGCGTTCACGCATCGCTTTCAGCACGATATACAAAGCTCCGGCAAAAACAGGCAGGAAAAACTCCTCTGCGCTACCACCATGAGAAAAGGCGGGCGAAAGAGGAATACCGAGGCCCAGCCCCACTGTCGTCAGCCAAAAGGAGCACGGCTTTTCGGATAATAGCTCCGCTAAGCGACCTCCAACGTGCAGAAACAGCGCAAACAGCAGCGTTTCAATTACAAACACGCCCAGAAAGCTTTGCTCAGAAATCAACGCGGCCAGCGCATAGATAGAATACAGCAAAGGGCCCTTCTGGTCGTACAAATCCTGGTATGGAACAAGGCCGTGGGTCATTCCCCGTCCTACCGTAAAAAAGCAGTTCACATCCACCCAGTCGTTCATGGGATAGAGGAACGAGTTTTTTGAGCACACGGCGAGGACGGCAAAGGATACCAGAAGGGCAAAGCCCATCCGCAGAAGCGTTTGATTCTTTTCCTGTTTTCTGAGCGTTTTCATGGTCATTTTGCTCCATTCAGCTGAATTCTGTCTCATGATCCTCATTTGTTTACGTCGTACAGATATGTCATTATTTTGTCTCTGATTCTTTTTTCAGAGACAAATAATTATCTTCTTCGTTTTATTATACGTCAATTATGCGAAAGGTTCAATATAAACAGAGGGCCAAGGCGCAAAACCTTGACCCTCTGTTTCTGTGTTAACATTACAGCCACACCAACACGGCGAAGCCGCCTTTGAAGTAGTAGGTGTTCGTGCAATGTTCATTTGGTCGAAGTGGCGGGACTCGAACCCGCGGCCTTTTGGTCCCGAACCAAACGCGCTACCAAACTGCGCTACACCTCGATGGAGCCGATAAAGGGACTCGAACCCTTGACCTGATGATTACGAATCAGCCGCTCTACCAACTGAGCTATATCGGCACTTGCTGGCGCGCGCCAGCATGTTTCAATATACCATATCCGGAGCGAAAAGTCAATGTCAATTTTCAAAATACGGCATCACCGGCGGTCACTCAGATAGCGGCCATAGTCCTCCAGGTTCTCCAGCGTGCGCCCGCAGCCCATGGCCACGCAGGCATGGGGATTCTCCGCCACGCGGCAATCCACCTTCAGGGCGGAGGTGACGGCTTCGCTCAGGTTGGCCAATTGCGCCCCGCCGCCGGTCAGCACGATGCCCGCGTCAAACACGTCCGCGGCCAGTTCCGCCGGGGTGTGCTCCAGCACGGAGTGAATGGCTTCGATCAGGGCGGTCAGCGGATCGTCGATGGCTTCGTAGATTTCGTCACTGGTGATGCGCATCAGCTTGGGCAGGCCGCTGATCAGGTTGCGGCCCGTGATGTCCAGATACATCTGCTCCCGCCGGGGCATGGCGCCGCCGATGGCGATCTTGAGCTCCTCCGCCGTGCGCTCGCCGATCAGCAGGTTATACTTGCGGCGCAAATAGCGGATGATGGCGTCGTCAAAGTGGTCGCCGCCGATCTTCACGGCGTCGCTCACCACCACGCGCCCGGTGGACAGCACAGCAATATCCGTCATGCCCGCGCCGATATCCACCACCATGGAGCCGTACACTTCGTTGATGTTCATATCCGCGCCGATGGCGGCGGCCACGGGGCGATCCAGCAGCTGGGTGCGGCGCACGCCCGCCTCAAACATGACGGCGGAGATATTGCGCTTTTCATTTTCGTTGATGCCGGAGGGCAGGGACAGCACGGCCCGGGGACGGGAGAACATGCGCTTGCCGATCACCTGCACCACAAAGTGATGCAGGATGCTGCTGGTCAGCTCAAAATCGGCCACCGAGCCTTCCCTCAAAGGGCGCATTGCCACGATGCCGCTGGGCGTGCGCCCGATCATGCGGTAGGCTTCCGTGCCGATGGCGCGGATCACCCGGCTGTCGCGCTCCAGGGCCACGACGGCGGGCTCGTCCAGCACCACGCCCCGGTTGCGGGCGTAGATTACCACGTTGGAAGTACCCAGATCAATGCCGATATCTGCCACAGATGCCATAAGTAAGGATCTCCTTCGTTTCCTATTTCCTCGTCTGTATATTCTACGCGCAGGCGCGTTTTCCTCTATTTTCCTCCAAGGAAATGGCATTCATTACCCACTTTTTACATTTTGAAGGATTATTTTTGCGTATCCCTCCCCACTTTTTCGCGTTTTTCCGACAAAAAGCGACGTCTCGTCGCTTCGCCGCCCCGCAGATGGCGCACCGCCTTGTGATATTCCATCAGGGCCCGCACCTGCTCGTACAGCAGGGGATCCAGCCGCTTGAGCCGCAGGGTCAATTCCCGATGGGCCAGGCTTTTGCTCACTCCGAAGCGCTGGGCCGCGCCGCGCACGGTGTCGCCGCTTTCGATCATGTAGCGCGCCATGTCCACACAGCGGCGCGCCGCCGACTCCCGCATCCATTTTCCCCCTTTGCGCCGTGTTCACCACAGCCTATGCGGGGAAAAAGGGGGGTATTACTTCTCCGGCTCCGCCGCCCACAGGGTGCGGCGGCCCAGGGCGTCCACCAGAGAGATGGCCACCTGGCCGCGCAGCAGCGGCAATTCCAGCATGGTGCGCAGCTGGGGCGATTGCCGCAGCCGGGCGCTGGAGGCATAGGCCTTGTACACGCCGTCCCGCAGGAAGCCCACGCTCCATTGGTCCACGGCGTCCAGCCCCTCGATGGTGAAGCCTTTGGGAGAGCTCTTGCCGCCCTCGGGCAGGGTCATGTCCGCCTCGTAGCGGTTCAGGGTGATTTCATAATAGCCGATGCCGGGCAGCAGCTCGGCCTCCAGGGCCGCGTCCACGCGCTCAAAGGGCGTGCGGATCTCCAGCGTGGTATCCAGCAGCCGCTTGCGGCAGACGGAAATGGCGTGGGGGCTTTGATCCACCCCCAGGAAACGGCAGTCGTTTTCCACCGCCGCCGCCAGGGTGGTGCCGGAGCCGCAGCACAGGTCGGCCACGATGTCCCCGGGCCGGGTGCAGCAACGCACGATGCGGTTCAGCAGGGCCAGGGGCTTTTGGGTGTCGTAGCCTGTGCGCTGGGGGTCCTTTTGCTGCAAATGGCTCACGTCCGCCCACACGTCGTCGGGGAATACGGGCTCGTCGTCGTAATAGGTGTAGGTTTTGCCGCCGGTCCGGATGGTGCGGCAGGGACGACCCTGGGCGTCCACCGTGCGTTTCATGTGGTTGGAGCGGTTGTCCTTGCGGGGCACGGCTACCCGGGAAATATCGAAATACAGGGCGGAGCGGGCCTTGGCATAGAACAGGATGGTGTCATGCTTGCGGCTGAAATGCTTTTTGCTGCGCCCGCCGGATTGATAGGCCCAGATGATCTCGTTGACGAAGTTGTTTTCGCCAAAGACCTGGTCGCATAAGATGCGCGCGTGGGCGCTGACCCGGCTGTCGATGTGCAGAAAGACGGCGCCGCTGTCCGAAAGCAGATCCCGGCAGCGCTCCAGCAGCGCCCGGAGCATCTGCAAATACTGGGAGCGCCCTCCGGGGAAGGCGTCGGAATAGGCGGGCAGGCTCAGGGACGGCGTGCCGTTCTCCCAGCCCTTTTCGCCCACGCGCATCCGGAAGTAAAACTGATCCCCGGTCAAAAACGGCGGGTCCACATAGATGCACTGCACCCGTCCCCGATATGCGCTCAGATCCACGGCGCGAAAATCGCCCTGGATCAATTCGCCTCCCGCGTGCTCGCCGACGATCTGCTCCCTGTCGCCGTCGATCTGCCGCCAAATCATAACGCGCGCCTCCTTACAATTTCACCATGCCTTCAGCTGTTCAAAATAGCGGGCCAGCGCCCGGAAATATCGCTTGTGCTCCTCGCACTGACACAGGATGCGGGCAGCCTGCAGCGCCGCCTGACCGAATTCCGGCGCCATGCCGCGGATGCCCTGCTCGCACAGCGGACACACCGCGAAGGCCCGGGGGTCCATGCGCACCTTCAGTTTTTCCTGGCCGTTTTCCGTTACCAATACCGGCGTCAGCGGAAACAGGCGGCAGGAGAGGGGACGCCGGCTCCTGTCGCATCGCCCCTCGCAGGTCAGCAGCGTCATGCCGGGCAGGATGGCGTTGTCCCGGGTCAGGGTGAAGCCCTCGGGCAGCTCCTGATAGAGCGCATCTTCCCCGGGAAACAGCAGCATGCCGCCCTGGCCGTCCTCGTCGCTCTGGCAGCAGGCCGCGCCGCACACGCCGCCGCAGTCCCGCCGCAGGGGCGTCACGCTTTCCAAAAAGTCCCGGGCCTGCCTTACCGCATCCAGCGCGTCCATGTGCATCCGCTCCTCATTTTATATAAATCAGTATATCATAATCAACCGGTGATTGCAAACGCCGCTTTTTTTGTTTATAATATAGAAAAAATTCCTGCGCATAAGGAGGCTGCCCATGTCCTTTGATCTGCCCGTGCCGGTCCTGCTGGCCATCATGCGCCTCAACGAGCGCGGCTACGAAGCCTACGCCGTGGGTGGCTGCGTGCGGGATATGCTGCGGGGCGTGACGCCCAACGACTATGATATCTGCGTGTCCTCCACGCCCCGGGAGACCCACGCCGCCTTTGCGGAGGAGCGGGTCATCGATACCGGCATCCAGCACGGCACGGTGACGGTACTGCTGGGGGGCATGGCCCTGGAGATCACCACCTTCCGGGCGGACGGGGAATACCTGGATGGACGCCATCCCGCCTCCGTGCGCTTTACGGATCGCCTGACGGAGGATTTGAAGCGCCGGGATTTTACCGTCAACGCCATGGCTTATCATCCTATCACGGGGCTTGTGGATCTTTTTGAAGGCGAAAAAGACCTGAAAAAGCACATCATCCGCTGCGTGGGCGACCCGGAGCAGCGGCTCACGGAGGACGCCCTGCGCATCCTGCGGGCGGTGCGCTTCGC
>CACZLE010000022.1:28025-67310 GCA_902781945.1 uncultured Eubacteriales bacterium
GTCAGCCGGGAGCGCATCGCCGCGGAGCTGATCCGGGCCGCCGCGGAGTCCGGGGCCGTGCCCGCCCTGGGCGAGTTTTCAGACGTGGTGTTCGCCGCCCTGCCGGATTTTCCGCCCCTGGCCTGGATCAACGGCCTCAAGGCCCTGTCCCGTTTGCCCGCGGGAGACGCCGCGCTGCGCATGGCTGCCCTGCTGCACGACTGCGGCGAGCCCGCTCTGCAAAACACCCTGGATTCCTTGAAGCAGTCCCGGGCCTTCCGGGAGGAGGTGCTGGCCCTCTGCCGCCATGTCCGCAAGCCCTTTGCGCCCGGCGAAACCGCCGTTATGCTGGCCATGCTGGGGGAAACCCAGCTGCGCCGGTTGCTTCTGCTCCAGCAGGCCGTGGGCGTGCTGGACGAAAAGGAGACTGCCCAGCGCCTGGCTCGTTTGAAGGCCGCCCAGCTGGCCAATCTGCCCCTGACCCTGCGCGACCTGCCCGTGAACGGCAAGGACCTGACCGCCATGGGCCTGCAGGGCGAAGCCGTGGGGGACACCCTGCACCAGATCCATCAAATGGTGCTCCGCAGCCAGCTGCCCTGTGATCGGGCGACCATCATCGCATGGCTGACGCGGCGGAGGGGGGGAGAACGCGCTTTCTGAAGAAAGCTGTGCAAAGACTTTTAATCGGCGATATTGCTTGGGTTGTCGATGCTTGTTGCTTCCGCCAGTTGATTGGATAGGGCTTGGGTTGTAGCGTGCTCCATAAATACGCCGCAACACAAAAGATGACCGGAAACGAGCAAGCTCGATCCGGTCACTTTTGCTTATGCGGCTATGCTGCGGTACGCCCCGCGCTACTGCCTACGGCAAGCGCGGGTTTCGGGCCGCAATCTAAAGATTGCAGCCCTCAGTCTCGCTACGCTCGACGCTATTACGCAGCATTGACGGCTAAAGCCGTCATTTCTGGAGCGGGGACTGCATCCATGTTTGGCTATGAGACCAAGCGAGACTGGGGTCGGCATGCGCAGCAGGCCGAGGATTGCGAAGCAATCCCGAAAAAGACCGATAGATGGCTGATCGAGTTTACTCGAATCAGACAGCTATCGGCTTTTTCATTAGCCCCAGACGGCTCTTGCAGTCCCCCATAGGCTAAACTGGCGGAAATTGCCGGAAAGTGTGTTCAAACCTGTTCGCCAGCCAAAAGTCTTTGCACAGCTTTCTCCAGAAAGCGCGTATCCTTACCCTGTCGTGTAAAAAATCTGCCGGGAATCTCCACCCCCGCTTGCATTCTGGCCGCGGATATGGCATAATAACAAAGCGCGTATGTGCGTGATATTTATACGGTAAGGATAGTGAATGCGTTCTATGGACGATGCGGTCCCACGAAGTTTATTGTTGATTTTCCTGATCCTGGCGGGCGGTTTCTTTTCCGGCGCGGAGACGGCGCTGTCTTTCTGCAACCGCATCCGCATGCAGGTGCTTTCCGATGACGGCGACAAGCGGGCCAAGCGCGTGGTATGGATATTGGATCGGTTTGACCGCGCGGTGGTCACCCTGCTCATCGCCATCAATATCATCCATATCGTCGCCGCCTCCGTGGCCACGGTGATGGCGGTCAAGTGGATGGGCAATTCCGGTTCCCTGGTGGCCACGCTGGTGATGACGCTGCTGGTGTTCTTCTTCAGCGAAACGATCCCCAAAAACATGGCCCGGTCCAACAGCGATCATTTTATGCTGTATTCGGCGCTGACCATCCGTATATGCATGTTTGTGCTCAAGCCGGTGGCGGCGGTGCTGACCGGGTTGGGTAATTTGGCCAAAAAAGCCCTGAGCCGCCACGCGTCCAAGGCCCCCAGCGTCACCGAGGACGAGTTCGCCTCCCTGGTGTCCGGCGCGGAGGAGGAGGGCGTCATCGACCACGAGGAAAGCGACATCATCAAGTCGGCCATCGACTTTGGCGATATCGTGGCGGGGGAGATCATGACCCGCCGGGAAAACATGATCGCCATTCCTGTCAGCATTGACCGGGAGACGCTGAAAAAGCGCCTCATCGAAACCAAATACTCCCGTTTCCCCGTCTATGACGGCACGCCGGACAGGATCATCGGCGTGGCCCGCTCGGTGCGCTGCCTGTGGCGGCTGATGGGGGATAAGCCCTTCGACCTGCGCGAGTTCATCACGCGGCCCTATTTCGTGCGGCCCGATATGCTGATCAGCGACGTGTTCGAGGGCATGTCCGGACGCCGCCAGCACATGGCCATCGTCCAGGACGACCAGGGGCACACCCTGGGCATGCTCACCATGGAGGATATCCTGGAGGAGATCGTGGGCGAGATCTACGACGAGGACGACAGCGTGCAAAAGCCCGCTCCGAAAGGGGGCGCGGCCCAATGATCATCGCTTTATTATGCCTTTTGATCGCGGTATTGATCCTGCTGTCCGCCTTCTTTTCCTCCGCGGAGATCACCTATGCCAAGGCCAACCGCTACCGGGTGGAAAAGGCGGCGGAGGAAGGCAAAAAGGTGGCCAAGCTGGAATTGCACATCATCGATCACTACGTCCGCTCCCTGTCCGCCATCCTGGTGGGCAACAACCTGGCCAATATCGCCGCGTCCTCCGCGGCCACCATGCTGTTCGTCCAGGCCCTGCACCTGCCCAACGGCGCGGCCATCGCCTCCGCGGTCATGACGGCCCTGCTGCTGATCTTCGGCGAGACCCTGCCCAAGATCGTGGCCTCCAGCATGCCCGACGCCCTGGCCCGCATCTTCGCCTACCCCATGAAGATCACCATGCTTGTTTTCAAGCCCGTGGTAGACGTGGTGGAAAAGCTGGTGGGGCATTTTGAGCACCTGTGGACGCCCAAGGAGGATACCCCGGACATGACCACCGAGGAACTGGTGGAGCTGGTGGACAATATCGAAGAGGAGGGCGTCTTTACCGAGGAGGAAAGCGAGCTGATCCGCTCCGCCATCGAGATCACCGACACCATGGCCATGGAGGTGCTCACGCCCCGGGTGGACCTGTGCGCCATTGACTATGACGACGGCATTCCCGAATTGACGGACGAGCTGATGCAGTATACCCGCATCCCGGTCTATAAGGATACCATCGACAACATCATCGGCATCCTGTCCACCAAGAAGCTGATCAAGGCCATCGCGGCGGGAGATCAGGTGACCCTGGAGGACCTGATGGTGCCGCCGCTCTTCGTGCACAAGACCCGCATGGTCTCCTCCATCATCCGGGAGTTCCGGGACCGCCATATCCAGGCCGCCATCGTGGTGGACGAGTACGGCGGCACCCTGGGCATGCTGACCATGGAGGACATCATGGAGGAGATCGTGGGCGAGATCTACGACGAGCGGGACGCGGTGGAGGACGAGATCATCAAGATCGACGATCACACCTTCATCGTGGACGGCGACGCCAATATCTACGATCTCTTTGACATGTGCGATTATGAGCCGCCGGAGTTCGAGTCCGAATACAACACCGTGGGCGGCTGGGCCACGGAGCAGTTGGACCGCTTCCCCAAGGCGGGGGACAGCTTCACCTGTGACCGCTACACCGTGCGCGTGCTGGAGGCCCGGGGCATGCGGGTGGAGAAGCTCAAGGTCACCCTGGCCGATCCGCCGGAGGAAGAATAAAAAAGACTTGCCATAAACCGTGAAAAACGGTAAAATAGAGCTACTGAACGAAGTGAATTACAAAAAGGAGGATGTACCATGCCTGAATACAAGGATATTATCAAGGACGCCCAGGACAGAATGGGCAAGACCCGCGAAGGCTTCAAGCGCGATATGCAGTCCCTGCGGGCAGGCCGCGCCAATCCGCAGATTTTGGATCGCATCGTGGTGGATTATTACGGAGCCCAGACGCCCCTTAACCAAATGGGCAATATCTCCGCGCCCGAACCCCGCATGCTGGTCATCAGCCTGTGGGACCCCAAGGCCATTCCCCTGGTGGAAAAGGCCATCCAAAAGAGCGACCTGGGCATGAACCCCAGCAATGACGGCCACGTCATCCGCCTGATCGTGCCCGAGCTCAACGAGGAGCGCCGTAAGGAGCTGACCAAGGTGGTCCGCAAGAGCGCCGAGGAAGCCAAGGTGGCCAGCCGCAACATCCGCCGGGACGCCATGGAGCAGTTTAAGAAGCTCAAGAAGGACAGCCTGATCACCGAGGACGACCAGCGCAAGGCCGAGGAAGAAATGCAGAAGGCCACCGATAACGCCATCAAGGAGATCGACAAGATCGCCGCCGAAAAGGAAAAGGAGATCATGTCGGTTTGACGGAGCGTACCGATTTTTCTCCCCTGCGCGCATGCCTGGGTCTGCCGCTTGCGCAGGCCCTGGCCTTTTGCCGCGCCCGGGGAGAGGAACCGCAAATCATCTATACGGGAGAGCGCGCGGCGGGGGAGGGTCTCACGCCGCGCGTCATCGCTGTGCGGGAAAAGGAGCTGGTGGTCAGCCTGTTCCGGGACGGCGATCCGAGGGAGGAAGAAGCATGAGCGAGATCAGCAAACTGCCCCGCCACGTGGCCATCATCATGGACGGCAACGGACGCTGGGCCAAGGCGCATAAACTGCAGGTGGCCCAGGGGCACAGGCGCGGCACGGAAACCTTGCGGTCCATCATCCGCGAGAGCAGCGATCTGGGCATCGAGGCCCTGTCGCTCTATGCCTTCTCCACCGAAAACTGGAAGCGCAGCCCCGCCGAGGTGGGGGCGCTGATGAGCCTGCTGCTGGAGTATTTCACCAGCGAGATCGACGAACTGGACGAAAAAAACGTGCGCATCCGCATCCTGGGCGATAAGGACGGTCTGCCCGGACCGCAGAAACAGGCGCTGATCGCCGCGGAAAACCGCACGCGGGAAAATACCGGTCTTAAGCTCAACATCGCCATCAATTACGGCGCCCGGGACGAGATCCTGCGGGCCGTGAAGGAGCTGGCGGGCCGCGCCGCCCGGGGCGAGATCGCCCCGGAGGCCATCACGGCGGCGGATTTTGAGGCCGCGCTCTATACCCACGGCCTGCCGGACGTGGACCTTCTGATCCGCACCAGCGGGGAAATGCGGCTGAGCAACTTCCTCTTATACCAATGCGCCTATGCCGAAATGACCTTCCCCACCGTGCTGTGGCCCGATTTCTCCCTGGAGGATTATCACAGCGCGCTGGCGGCCTTTGGCAAGCGAGATCGCAGGTTTGGGGGGCGAAACGAATGAAAAACAGCATGAAGACCCGCATCATCACCGGGGCCATATTGATCCTGGCCCTGGCCTTCGCCATCTGGATGGGGGGCTGGGTATGCTCGGTGCTGCTGATCGCGGCGGTGGGCATCGCACAGTTTGAAATGATGCGCGCCCTGCGCCAGCGGGGCCATCAGAACGTGCGCTGGCCCGTGTGGGCCGCCACGGTGATCAGCGTGCCCGTGTTTCTTCTGTGGAACAACCAATGGCTGCTGCCCATCGTGGTATTCACGGCCCTGATCACCACGGTGTATGTGCTGTTCCACGGCCAGCCGCAGCTTGACGATATCTTTGTGTCCCTCATGCCGCTTTTCACCGTGGCATTCCCCGGCATGTGCCTGCTGGCCCAGGTCAACGCGCCTTATCGCTGGCTCCAGGTCATGCTGCTGTGCACCTCCTTCCTGGTGCCCAACCTGGGCGACGCCGCGGCCTATTTCATCGGCAGCCGGTTCGGCAAGCGCAAGCTGATCCCCGCCGTCAGCCCCAATAAAACGGTGGCCGGCGCGGTGGGCGGCCTCATCGGCAGCGAGATCGTGGCCCTGGCCATCTGGGGCATCGTGTACGCCTGCACCGGCGGGGCCGCCAACACGGCCATGCCGCCCCTGTGGCACTATGTGCTCATCGGCTTCGTGGGCGGCGTGGCGGGCCAGATCGGCGACCTGTTCGCCTCCCTGGTCAAACGCCATTGCGGTATCAAGGATTACGGCACCATCTTCCCCGGCCACGGCGGCATGATGGATCGCCTGGACAGCACCCTCTGCGTGGCGCTGCTCATGTATCTGTATCAATTGGTCATGTGGGGATAAGCGATGCGAAGGATCAATATTTTAGGTTCCACCGGCTCCATCGGTGCCCAGGCTTTGCAGATCGCGGCCCTGCATCCCGAGCTTTTTCAGATCGGCGCGCTGACGGCCCACAGCCAGGCGGAGGCCCTCTTTGAACAGGTGCGGAAGTTTCACCCGCAGATGGCTGGCCTGACCGGCATGAAAGCGGGGGATATAGAGATCCCCGAGGATGTGAAATTCTGCGATTGGCGCTTCGGCCCGGACGCCCTGCTGTGCGCCGCCCGGGACGTGCCCTGCGACGACGTGCTGGTATCCGTGGTGGGCATGATCGGCCTGCCTGCTGTGATGGCCGCCCGAGGAGCCGGACGCCGGGTGCTGCTGGCCAACAAGGAGGCCCTGGTGGCGGGCGGCCAGATCGTCATGGCGGCCTGCGCGGACGGTCCCGACGGCCCCACCCTGATCCCCGTGGACAGCGAGCACAGCGCCATCTATCAATGCCTGCGGGCGGCCCAGGGCAATCCCTATGAAAAGATCTTGCTCACGGCCTCCGGCGGGGCCTTCCGGGATTTTACGCTGGATCAGCTGAAAAACGCTACCCTGGCCCAGGCCCTGACCCACCCCAACTGGAGCATGGGGGCCAAGATCACCGTGGACAGCGCCAGCATGTTCAACAAGGCCCTGGAGATCATCGAGGCCCGCTGGCTTTTCGATGCCCGCCCCGAACAGATCGAGGTGCTGATCCACCCCCAGAGCATCGTTCATTCCATGGTGCAGTTCAGGGATGGGGCCGTGTTGGCCCAGTTGGGCGCCCCGGATATGCGGGTGCCCATCGCCTACGCCATGGCGTATCCTCAGCGCATCGAGACCGCCGCCCCCAAAGCGGATTTTCCAAGCATCGGCCAATGCACCTTTACCGCGGTGGACCCCGTGCGCTTCCCCGCCGTGGGCATGGCCTACGAGGCCCTGCGCATGGGCGGCGCGGCGGCCTGCATGCTCAATGCCGCCAACGAGGAAGCCAACGCCCGGTTCCGGGCCGGGGGCCTGGGCTTCATGCAGATCGGCCATGTAGTGGAAGAAACCCTCGCGCGCATAGGAAATCTGCCCGCGCATACCATAGAAGAGGTCTATGCCGCAGACGCCGCGGCCCGCCGGGAAGCCCGGCGGATCATGGAGACCTGTCAGGAGTAAAAAATGTCAACTGTTTTTTATGTTTTATTGGCCCTGCTGATGCTGGGCATCATGGTGGCCGTGCACGAGGCCGGGCATTTTTTTGCCGCCCGGGCCTGCGGCATCGCCGTGCGCTCCTTTGGCATTGGCTTTGGCCCCAAGCTCTTTGGCTGGACCAGCAAAAAAACGGGCACGGAATATGTGTTCCGCCTGATCCCCGGCGGCGGCTATTGCGGCTTTTACGGGGAGGATGATATCGGCGATCCCGAAAAGACCGATCCCCGGGCCCTGCAGCGTCAGGCACCCTGGAAGCGGATCGTTACCCTGTTCGCCGGACCCTTCATGAATTTCGTGCTGGCCTTCCTGGTGGCCTTTTTCTTCTATGTGGGCTATGGCCTGCCCTACGCGGGGGATAAAGTCAGCACCCAGATCGTGTCCGTCACCCCCGACTCCCCGGCGGACGTGGCGGGCCTGCAGGCAGGCGACGTGATCGTTCGGGCCAACGGCGTGGAGATCACCGATAACCTGACCCCTATCATCAGCAATTGGGACGGCGGCGAGCCCCTGCACTTCACCGTCAAGCGCGGTGACGAGGAGATCGGCCTGTCCCTGACTCCCGATTACGTCGCCACCGAAAAGCGCTATATGATCGGCGTCACCCTGACCGTGGGCGCGGAGACCATCTGGCGGCATGACGGCGTGGGCGCCACCCTGGGCCATACCTGGGACGTGTGCCTGGACGCGGGGGGCTCCATTATGTCCGCCCTCAAAAACCTGGTCACCCGGGGCGAGGGGATCAACGAAATGAGCGGACCCGTGGGTGTCATCAGCATCATCGCGGAGCAGACCCGGGCCTATCGGCTCATGGGCTATCTCAATATCCTCATCGTCATTTCCATCAACCTGGGCCTGGTGAACCTGCTGCCCATCCCCGGCCTGGACGGCTGCCGCATCCTCTTTGTGCTGTTTGAGATCATCTTCCGCCGCCCGGTGAACCGCCGGGTGGAGGCTTACATCCATCTGGCGGGCTACGCCTTCCTGATGTGCGTGATGCTGTATTTCACCTTCCACGACGTGCTGAACATCTTCGGATAACAGGAGAACCCATGAAAACAAGAGCATTGACGGTGGGCGGCCTGCCTCTGGGCGGCGGCGCGCCCGTATCCGTGCAGAGCATGACCAATACCGATACCCGGGACGTGGCGGCCACCCTGGCGCAGATCAAGGCGCTGGCGGCGGCGGGCTGCGATATCGTGCGTGTGTCGGTCTATGACGAAGCCTGTGTAAAGGCCGTGCGTCCCCTGGTGGACGGCAGCCCCGTGCCCCTGGTGGCGGATATCCACTTTGACCACCGCCTGGCCATCGGGGCCATGGAAAACGGCATAGCGAAGCTGCGCATCAACCCCGGCAACATCGGCGGCGAGGCCAACGTGAAAAAGGTGGCCGACGCGGCCCGCGCGCATCACGTGCCCATCCGCATCGGCGTCAACTGCGGCTCCCTGGAAAAGGACATCCTGGCCAAATACGGCGCTCCCACCGCCCAGGGCATGGTGGAAAGCGCCCTGCGTCACGCAAAGATGCTGGAGGATCAGCACTTTGGCGATATCGTGCTGTCCCTCAAGAGCAGCGACGTGCGCCTGACCGTGGAGGCCTATCGCCTGGCTGCCAGCAAATGCGATTATCCCCTGCACGTGGGCGTCACCGAGGCGGGACTGCCCGGCAGCGGCAATATCAAGTCCGCCATCGGCATCGGGGCCCTGCTGCTGGACGGCATCGGCGACACCGTTCGCGTGTCCCTCACGGGCTCGCCCATCCCGGAGGCCCAGGCGGCCATCGATATCCTCAAGGCCATTGGCCTGCGGGGCGGCGCGCGCTTCGTCTCCTGCCCCACCTGCGGACGCACCCGCATCGACGTGGCGGCGGTGGCCAAGGCTGTGGAGGAGGAATTCAAAAACCTGGACCGCGACGTCACCATCGCGGTGATGGGCTGCGTGGTCAACGGCCCCGGGGAGGCCCGGGACGCCGATATCGCCCTGTGCGGCGGCGATGGCTGCGGGGCGCTGTACATTCACGGACAATACGTGCGCAAGCTCACGGGCGATCTCACCCGGGCTTTCATCGACGCCGTAAGGGAATGGGCTCATGAGCTATGAGGAACTGATCGAAAAAATAGAAAAGGCAGCGCCGGAGCTGAAGGGCAAGCTGACCTTGGACCGCGTGATCTACAAGCGCGGCAGTCGGCATGCCTATTTTTATCTGCTCAGCGACGCCGTGGCGGGGGACAGGGAATACCTGGCCGTGCAAAAGATATTGAAATCCGCCTTTCCCGGTATCCGCCAG
The DNA here is from genome assembly GCA_902781945.1 of uncultured Eubacteriales bacterium. Taxonomy (GTDB): domain Bacteria; phylum Bacillota; class Clostridia; order Christensenellales; family Aristaeellaceae; genus SFMI01. The sequence goes on from CACZLE010000022.1 coordinate 37,541, forward strand.
TCTCTGCGCATCGCCAGCCCGTCCTTGAAGGATGATTTCCTGGCCGATCCCGATAAATACGCCCACGTGATCAACAATATCCTGCTGCGGGAGCATCCCGCCCTGTCCGCCTGGGAGTTCGATATGCGCTACAAGGCCGAGGATGGCCGGGTGGTGCTGGAGCTGCCGGACGATTTTTCCATGCAGTATTTGAAGGAACGGAAGCTGACGGACAAGATCAACCAGGCCATCAAGGATATCTTTTGCGTGGATACCGAGGTGATCTGCCGGGTGTCCGGCGTGCGGGAGGAGACCGCCGCGCGCCTGGAGCGCGAGCGCCGGGCCGAGGAAGCCCTGATGGAGCAGCGCCGGGAGGCCGCCCGCAAGCGGGACGAGGAGACCCAGCGCCGCAGGGAGCAGGCGGAGGAGCGCAAACGCCGTATCGTCTATGGCCGTCAGATCACCGAAAAGCCCGTGCAGATCAGCGAGCTCACCAACGATTCCGGCGCGGTGGTCATCGCGGGCAAGCGGCTGGATTACGAGGAAAAGGAGATCAGCCAGGGCGAAATGCTGCTGGTTTCCTTCAACGTCACCGACTATACCGGCACCATCAAGTGCAAAATGTTCCTGCGCTACCGTCCCCGCTTTCGCAAGGAGGAGGCGGACGAGCAGCCCCCCATCACCGAGGAGCAGCGCAAGGCCGTGCAGGACACGGTGGACGCCCTTAAAAAGTGCGAGGGCGTGCAGGTCCGAGGCGAATGCCGCTACGACAACTTTGCCCATGAATGCACGCTGATGGTGAACGCCATCAACCGCTACGATCTGCCCAAACGCATGGACAACGCCCCGGAAAAGCGGATCGAACTGCATATGCACACCCAGATGAGCAGCATGGACGCCGTGGCCTCCGCCACCGCCCTGATCAGCCGTGCCGCCTCCTGGGGCCATCCCGCCGTGGCCATCACCGATCACGGTGTGGTGCAGGCCTATCCCGAGGCCTTCGGCGCGGCCAAAAAGAACGGCATCAAACTGATCCCCGGCGTGGAGGGCTACCTGACGGACGAGGACCGGGTGGTGCGCACGGAGCAGGATGACCTGCGGCCCCTGGGCACGCCCATCGTGGTGCTGGACTTTGAGACCACCGGCCTGGATACCCGCAATGACCGCATCATCGAGATCGGCGCGGTGAAGCTGGCGGACGGCCACGTGACGGAAAGCCTGTCCGTATTGGTCAATCCGGGGCAGCTGCTCAAGTCCAAGATCACCGAGATCACCGGCATCACAGACCAGATGCTCAAGGACCAGCCGCCCATCACCGAGGCCCTGCCAAGGCTTCTGGAATTCATCGGCGACTGTCCCATCGCCGCCCACAACGCGGATTTTGACTACAATATTTTGCAGAGCGAGCTGCGCCGCCAGGGCATCGAACAGGAATGGACCGTCATCGATACCTTGACCTTCGCCCGTAAGCTCTATCCCGATATGAAATCCCACCGCCTGGGCGTGCTGTGCAAGCGCCTGGGCGTCTCCCTCAAAAACGCCCACCGCGCCGTGCACGACGCCACAGCCACCGCCCATTGCCTGCATCAGATGCTGGACGAGGTGGCCAAGAAGGGCGCGGACAACCTGGATAAGATCAACGAGGTGGCCGCGGGCTACACCTTGGGCTCCAGCTACCATATCGTGCTGCTGGCCGCCTCCCAGAAGGGCCTGGAGAACATCAATCACCTGGTGTCCGACGGCCATCTCAAATACTTCAAGCGGCGTCCCCATATGCCCCGGGCCAACATCCAGAAATACCGGGAGGGCATCATCGTGGGCAGCGCCTGCGAGGCCGGCGAGCTCTATCGCGCCGTGCTGGAGGGCGCAGACGAAAAGAAGCTCAGCCGCATCGCCCGTTTTTACGATTACCTGGAGATCCAGCCCGTGGGCAACAACGCCTTCCTGATCCGGGAGGGCCGGGTGAAGGACGAGGACGAGCTGCGGGACCTCAACCGCGTCATCGTGCGATTGGGGGAAAAGCTGGGCCTGCCCGTGGTGGCCACAGGCGACGTGCACTTCCTGGACCCCCAGGACGCCGTGTTCCGCGCCATTTTGCAGGACGGCCTGGGCTATGACGACTGCGACAACCAGCCGCCGCTGTACCTGAAAACCACCGAGGAAATGCTGGAGGAATTCAGCTATCTGGGCCCCGAAAAGGCCCGCGAGGTGGTCATCGACAATCCTCGAAAGATCATGGAAAGGATCGGGGATATCTCCCTGTTTCCCAAGCATCCCGAGGGCAAAACCACCTTTTCGCCCGTGTGGGATTACGCCCCCGACGATATCAAAAACATGGTGGAGGAAACCAGCCACCAGATGTACGGGGACGAGCTGCCCGAGATCGTGCAGAAGCGTCTGGATAAGGAGCTCAACTCCATCATCGGCTACGGCTACGCCACCCTGTACGATATCGCCAGCAAGCTGGTGAAAAAATCCAATTCCGACGGCTACCTGGTGGGCAGCCGCGGCTCCGTGGGCTCCTCGCTTGTGGCCACCATGTGCGGCATCACCGAGGTCAACGCCCTGCCGCCCCATTATCGCTGCAAGCATTGCCGCAAGGCCTGGTTCGACGTGCCGGAGGGCTACACCCTGGGAGTCGATTTGCCCAACAAGGATTGTCCCATCTGCGGCAAGCCCCTGACCAAGGACGGATACGATATCCCCTTCGAGGTTTTCCTGGGCTTCAAGGGCGACAAGGTGCCCGATATCGACCTGAATTTCTCCGGCGAATATCAGCCCCAGGCTCGCGCCTACGTGGAGGAGCTGTTCGGCACGGGCTACGTGTTCCGCGCCGGCACCATCGGCACCCTGGCCGATAAGACCGCCTACGGCTTCGTGATGAAATATCTGGAAAAACGGGGCATGGTGGCGACGGAAGCCGAAAAAGACCGTCTGGTGGCGGGCTGCGTGGGGGTCAAACGCACCACAGGCCAGCATCCGGGCGGCATGGTGGTGCTTCCCCGCGCCTACGATATCTGCCAGTTCACCGCCGTCCAGCATCCCGCGGACGACGAAACCAGCAGCATCATCACCACCCACTACGACTTCAACTCCATGCACGACATCCTGGTCAAGCTGGATATCCTGGGTCATGACGATCCCACCATGATGCATATGCTGGAGCGCATCACAGGCGTCAATTATAAGGAAATCCCCCTGGACGATCCCGAGGTCATGTCCCTGTTCCAGTCGCCGAAGGCCCTGGGCGTCACGCCCGAGGACATCGACTGTACCACGGGCACCCTGGGCATCCCGGAATTCGGCACCGCCTTCGTGCGCGGCATGCTGGACGACACCAAGCCCAGCACCATGGAGGAACTCATCCGCATTTCCGGCCTTTCCCACGGCACCGACGTGTGGCTGGGCAACGCCAAAGACCTGATCAACAGCGGCACCGCCACCCTGAAGGAGTGCATCTGCTGCCGCGACGACATCATGAATTACCTGATCTCCAAGGGCGTGGACAGCAAAATGTCCTTTGACACCATGGAAAGCGTGCGCAAGGGCCGGGGCCTCAAGCCTGAGATGGAGGCCGCCATGGCCGCCGCCAATGTGCCCCAATGGTTTGTGGACAGCTGCAAGAAGATCAAGTACATGTTCCCCAAGGGCCATGCCGTGGCCTACGTCACCATGGCCCTGCGCGTGGCCTGGTTCAAGGTGCATATGCCCCTGGCCTATTACGCGGCCTTTTTCACCATCCGCGCCACGGGCTTCGACGCCGCCACCATGATCACCACCCCCGATATCGTCCGCGCCCGCATCAAGGAGCTGGACAGCATGGAAAAGACCACCGCCAAGGACAAGGACAGCCAGAACGCCCTGGAAATGGTGCTGGAATTCCTCATGCGCGGCTTCAAATTCCTGCCCGCCGACCTCTATAAGAGCGACGTCAAGGATTTCGTCATGGAGGACGGGTGCCTGCGGGTGCCCTTCACCGCCATCGGCGGCTTGGGCGAGGCCGCGGCCCAGGGCATCGTGGACGCCCGCAGCGATCCCTTCCTGTCCGTGGAGGACCTCAAAAACCGCGGCAAGGTATCCAGCGCCGTGGTGGAGCTTTTGCGCAGCGCCGGGGCCCTGGACGGCCTCAAAGACACCAACCAGGTGTCCATGATGGAAATGATGGGCTTTGACATGGGCTGAGTACTGGATTTCCGGTTGAAAGCGTCTAATATCTATGCTATAATGAGCTTGCTGTATTATGAGAGGGCAAGCGCCCGGAAGCTGATCCCGCTGGAATACAAAAGCGGGAGGTGATGCGTATGACGAACCTTGAATTGTTCATGGCTCTGATTGCCGTCGCCGGACTTGCGTTGACGATCTACTTTGGTATGAAGCGATAAACGCAAAAAGCTCCTGGGTAGATTGCAGCTACTCAGGAGCTTTTTGATGGTTCAAAAACCAGCGGGAGGTTTCTGATGCAATATCATTTTACAGCATCGGCGACTATGTGTCAAGTATAGTCGCCGATTTACACGGGAATGTAAGAAGTGTTGCCTGCAAAATATAACCTTTGCCGGGACATATGCGCTTCTCAACAATGAAAGGAGGATTGAACCATGAAAGTGAAAATCGACGGCATGATGTGCATGCATTGCGCGGGCCGGGTCAAGAAGGCCCTAGAGGCCATCAATGTGCCTGCGGAAATCGATCTGGAGAACAAGTGCGCCAGCATTCCCGACGGCTCCGACGTGAACGCCGTCAGGGAAGCGGTGGAGAAGGCGGGCTACACCTTCGTTTCCGCCGAATAAAAGCGGCCTCAAAAGCGCAAACCCTTTGAAAATCCGTAAAAAGCGCTTGTATTCCTGGAAAGTATGTGGTATACTGCAAAGGTATTCGGTTTGCAACACGTCTTTTTTAGGAAAGAAGGGTTTAACGAAGAGTGGGAAGCAGCTTGGGGAAAGTACGGAACGCGGCTTTTCTTCGCGCCCCGTATGACGTACCCTTACTGCGTATGCCCGCTCTTTGCGCTTGTTAAGGAGTATTTATGCCGAAAAAAGCCGGTTCCGCCATCGGGCAGATCACCGTCCTGGCCGAAAAGCTGGCGGCGGAGATGGGCTATGATCTCATCGAGGCCGCCTACGAAAAAGAAAACACGGGCATGTACCTGCGCTTCTATCTGGACAAGGAGGGCGGCATTTCGCTGGACGACTGCGAAGCCTATCACCGCGCCCTGCAGCCCAGGCTGGAGCCCTTCGATTATGATTTTATGGAGGTTTGCTCCCCCGGGGTGGATCGGCCCATCCGCAATCAGAAGGACGCCGACCGGTGCCTGGGCATGGAGATCGAGGTGCGGCTCTATAAGCCCCGGGACGGGCAGAAGGCCTTTACCGGCACCTTTACCGGCTATGACGCCGGGGATATCACCATCCGGCAGGGCGAAAACGAGATCACCTTCTTAAAGAAGGAAATCGCCGTGGCCCGCTGCACGGTGGACATGGAAGAAGTAGAAAACGCGGATCTTTCCTGATCCGGAAAGGAAGAAAAGTTTTATGGCAAATGCTGCAAATAACCGCCCTGATATCGTGGAGGCCATCAGCGCCCTGGCGCGTGAGCGGGATATCAGCGAGGAAATGCTGATCACCACCGTGGAGGAAGCATGCAAGGCCGCTTTCCGCAAAAGCGGCAAGCAGCATGCCGGCGCGCCCATGAATCTGTCCGTCGTCATCGCCCGCAAGAAGCCTGTGCAGGTCATCGCCCGCAAGGTCATCGTGGAAGAGGTGGAGGACGACAACATCCAGATTTCCATGGAGGATGCCCGGGCCATCCGTCCGGATTTCCAGCTGGGCGACATCGTGGAGATCGACGTGACGCCCGATGACTTTGGCCGCGTGGCCGCTCAGACCGCCAAGCAGGTCATCGTGCAGCGCATCCGCGAAGCCGAGCGCGGCAAGATCTACGACGAATATGTGGAGAAGGAGAACGAAATCCTCACCGCCATCGTGCAGCGGGTGGACCAGCACTGCGTGTACGTGGAGCTGGGCCTCACCGAGGGCGTGATGGAGGAGAGCGAATATATGCCGGGCGAGGAGTACCGCGAGGGCGACCACATCAAGGTCTACGTCCTGCAGGTGCACCGCAACCGGGGCGACGTGCAGCGCGTGCCCCAGGTGTACGTCAGCCGCATCCATCCCGGCCTGGTCAAGCGCCTGTTCGAGATGGAAGTGCCCGAGATCGCCAGCGGCATCGTGCAGATCAAGTCCATCGCCCGCGAGGCCGGCAGCCGCACCAAGATGGCCGTCTATTCCAGCGAGGTCATGATCGACCCCGTGGGCGCCTGCGTGGGTCCCCGCGGCAGCCGCGTGGAAAAGGTCATCGCGGAGCTGCGCAATGAGAAGATCGACATCATCAAGTGGTCTCCCGATCCCGCCGAGTTTGTGGCCAACGCCCTGAACCCCGCCCATGTGGTCAGCGTGTTCATCTCCGAGGCGGAGAAGATCTGCCGCGTGGTGGTGCCCGACAGCCAGCTGTCCCTGGCCATCGGCAAGGAGGGCCAGAACGCCCGTCTGGCCGCCAAGCTCACCGGCTGGAAGATCGACATCAAGTCCGAAACCCAGTTCCAGGAGAGCCTGGCCGAACAGGGCATGTCCTCCGCCGAGGAAGCCATGGGCGAAGTGCCTCCCATGGAGGATTACTATCCGCAGGACGAGGGCTACGAAATTTAAGGAGCGCCCATGAAACAGAGAAAGATCCCCATGCGCATGTGCGTGGGCTGCCGCGAAATGAAGCCCAAGCGCGAGCTTCTGCGGGTGGTCAAAGGGCCGGAGGGGGAGATCTCCTTCGATCTTACGGGCCGCAAGCCGGGCCGCGGGGCCTATGTGTGCCGCAGCGCCGAGTGCCTGAACCTGGCCATCAAAAAGCGCCAGCTGGAGCGGGCCTTTTCCGCGCCCGTCTCCGAAGAGGTGCGCGAGAGCCTGATGCGCGAGATCGGCACGCTGCCGCCGCCGCCCGCGGAGGAGAGCGCCGATGGCGAATGAGGATCGGCTGCGCGGGCTGCTGGGATTGTGCCAGCGGGCGGGCAAAATGCAAAGCGGCGCGGATCAGGTGATGAACGCCATCCGCTCCGGCAAGTGCCTCCTGGCCCTCGTCGATCAGGCCGCCGCGCAAAATACCGTCAAGAAAGTCACCGACGCATGCATATACTATCACGTGCCGCATGCGTTCGTGCCCGCGGGTCTCCTGGGGGAGGCCACGGGCCGGGATGGCCGCATGACCGCCGCCGTTCTCGATCCAGGCTTTGCCGAGAAGATCCGGGAGCTGGCGGAATAACAAAAGCGATACCCTACCTTACGATAAAATTTTCAGAACTCAAAGAATCCGGGGGTGCAAGCGTCGAATGACGAAGGTTAAGCTGAAGGAAGCCACCAAAGAACTCAATCAGAAAGCAGGCGCGATGCTGGAGGAATCCACGCGGGTGCGCCGCAGCGCCGAGCAGCTGCTCCAGCAGCTGCAGCGTCAGCGCGCGCAGATGCAGCGCGAGGAGGACGAAGCGCAGAAGCGCCTGCAGGTAGAGCAGCACGCCAAGGCATGGACCATGCCCGACGAGGAGGAGCAGGAGCCTGCTCCCGTCCAGTCGGCCCCGCAGCAGCCCAAGGCGGAAGCGCCCGCGGCGCAGCCCACCCCCGTTGCAGCCGTCAAGGAAGAGCCCAAGAAGGCCGAGCCTGCGCCTGCTCCCGCGCCCGCCCCTGAAAAGGCGGAAAAGCAGGAGAGCGCGCCCGCAGCGCCTGCGGCTCCCGCTGCCCCCGCGGCCAAGCCCGCACCCGTGACCGCTCCCGCGCCCAAAGCGCCTGCGGCCCCCGCGGCTCCTGCCGCCGCGCCCGCGCCCCGGCCCGCCGTGGGCCCCGCGCCCCGGGTGCTGCCCGGGCGTCAGCCCATCGCGCAGCAGCGCCAGGCTGGCACCTATCCCCAGCGCCCCGCCATGCAGCCCGGCCAGCGTCCCGCCCAGGGCAATTTCCAGGGCCGTCCCCAGGGACAGCGGCCCCAGGGCACGCCCGGCAATTTCCCGCCGCGGCAGGGCAATTTCGCCCCCCGCGCAGGGCAGAGCGGCGCTCCCGGCCAGCGTCCCGCCCAGGGCAATTTCCAGAACCGTCCCGGCAGCGGCTTCCAGCAGCGGCCCGGTCAGGGCCAGCAGGGCGGCCAGCGGCCCGGTCAGGGCGGTCCCCATCCCGGCCAGCAGGGCGGCCAGCGTTCCCAGAGCCGTCCCCAGCGCGGGCCGGAGCTGGCTCCCGTGGTGGAGAAGGAGCGCGTCAGCAATTACGATCCCAACAAGAAGCAATATATCCGCCAGCATGATCCCGAGCGCGTGGCCAAGAGCCGCAAGCAGCTGGCCAAGGAAAACGCCAATTACAACGGCGGCATGGACGACGAGGTCGTCCGCGGCGGCAAGCGCGCCCGCGCCGGCAAGAAGCAGGTCTCCGCGCAGCAAATGATGGCCCCCATCGTCATCGACAAGGCCTATATGACCGCCGAGACCATCACTGTCAAGGACCTGACCGAGCGCATCGGCAAGCCCGCCGGTGAAATCCTCAAAAAGCTGCTGTTGCTGGGCATCATGGCCAACATCAACAGCGAACTGGACTTCGACACCGCTTCCCTGGTCTGCACCGAGTTCGGCGTGGAGCTGGAAATGAAGCTGGACCGCACCGCCGAGGATGCCCTGGCCGAAGAGGATGTGGAGGACAAGGAAGAAGACCTCAAGCCCCGTCCTCCCGTCATCACCATCATGGGTCACGTGGACCACGGCAAGACCAGCCTGCTGGACTATATCCGCAAGTCCCACGTCACCGCGGGCGAGGCGGGCGGCATCACCCAGCATATCGGCGCGTATACCGTCAATATGAACGGGCGGCCCATCACCTTCCTGGATACTCCCGGCCACGAGGCCTTCACCGCCATGCGCGCCCGCGGCACCCAGGCCACGGACATCGCCGTGCTGGTGGTGGCTGCGGACGACGGCGTCATGCCCCAGACCGTGGAATCCATCAACCACGCCAAGGCGGCGGGCGTGCCCATCGTGGTGGCCATCAACAAGATGGACAAGGAGGGCGCCAACCCTGACCGCGTGAAGCAGGATCTGACCAGCTACAACCTGGTGCCCGAGGAATGGGGCGGCGAGACCATCATGGCCCCCGTCAGCGCCGTTACCGGCGAGGGCGTGGACGATCTGCTGGAGATGATCCTCCTGCAGGCCGATACCATGGAGCTCAAGGCCAATCCCGACCGCCGCGCCCGCGGCGTCATCATTGAGGCCAAGCTGGATAAGAACCGCGGCCCCCTGGCCACCGTGCTGCTCAAGAACGGCACCCTGCGGGTGGGCGACAACATCGTGGCAGGCATGGCCTTTGGCCGCGTCCGCGCCATGCTGAACGACCGCGGCGAGCGCGTCAAGGAAGCGGGCCCCTCCATGCCTGTGGAGATCGCCGGTTTCACCGAGGTGCCCGAGGCGGGCGACGACATGATGGCCGTTGAGGATGACCGCCTCAGCCGTCAGGTGGCCAACGAGCGCCGTGAAAAGATGCGCGCCGCCCGCACCGCCACCACCAACGTGTCCCTGGACAATCTGTTTGCCAGCATCAACGAGGGCAAGCTGAAGAACCTGAACCTGATCGTCAAGGCCGACGTGCAGGGCTCCGTGGAGGCCGTCAAGCAGGCCTTGGAGAAGCTCAGCAACGACGAGGTGAAGGTCAAGATCCTCCACAGCGCCGTGGGCGCCATCACCAAGGACGACGTCAACCTGGCCTCCGCCTTTGGCGCCATCATCATCGGCTTCAACATCCGTCCCGACGCCAGCGCCCGGGACGCTGCCGCCAAGGAAGAGGTGGAGATCCGCCTCTACCGCATCATCTACCAGGCCATCGAGGATATCGAGGCCGCCATGAAGGGCATGCTGGCCCCGCAGTTCCGCGAGGAGATCATCGGCCATGCCGAGGTGCGCAGCACCTTCCGCGTCAGCGGCGTGGGCACCATCGCAGGCTGCTACGTCAAGGACGGCAAGCTCCAGCGCAGCGCGGGCGTGCGCCTGATCCGCGACAACGTGGTCATCTACGAGGGCAAGCTGTCCTCCCTGCGCCGCTTCAAGGACGACGTGAAGGAAGTGGCCACGGGCTATGAGTGCGGCGTGGGCCTGGAAAACTATAACGACATCAAGGAAAACGACGAGATCGAATGCTTCGTGGAGCAGGAGATCGAACGCTGAGGAAAAGAGCTTTGAGCAAGTTTCGCATTGATATGATCTCCGAGGAGATCCGCAGGGAAACGGATAAGATCATCCGCGAGGATATGCATGATCCCCGCCTGGGCGGCACCTACTGCATCACCCGGGCGGAGGTCACCCGCGATCTGCGCTATGCCAAGATGTATGTCAGCATCCTGGAGAATGACAAGGCCGAGGGCGTCATGGCGGCGCTCAGATCCGGCGCCAGCTTCATCCGCCGGGAGCTGACCCATCGCATGAGCCTGCGCTATACGCCGGAATTGCAGTTTGTGCAGGATCGCAACATCGAATACGGCGTGCACGTGGCCTCCCTGCTTCGGGAGATCGCGCCCGCCGAGGAAAGTGAACAGAATGAGGTATGATCCCCGTATGTTGTCCGCGCTGAAAAACGCGGACAACTTTATGCTATGCGCCCATATCAACCCCGACGGCGACGCCATCGGCAGCATGGGTGGGTCCTGTGCCGCCGCAGCTGACCTGGCTGCCGGACGTGGACAGGCTGATGCCCGTGGAGGAAGCCGCGAAGCTGCATTTTGACGCGGCCCTGTGCGTGGACGCCTGCGAAACCAAGCGCATGGGTCCGGCCTATGATATCTATTGCCAGGCGGCGCAGCGCTTCGTCATCGACCACCATCCCGGAATGGTGGATTTTGCGCCCTACAGCCTGGTGGACCCCACCGCTGCCGCCGTGGGCGAATTGATCGTAGATCTGTGGAATGAAATGGACATGCCCCTGGATCGGGAAGCGGCGGCCCAGCTCTACGCCGCTATCAGCACCGATACGGGCAATTTCCGCTTCAATAACGTCACCGCCCGCACCTTTGCCTGCATGGAAAAGCTGATGGAGACCGGGCTGGACGTGTCCGAGCCCGCCCGCAGGCTGTTCCTCAATCAAAGCCGGGCCGCGGTGGCCGCTCAGACCAAGGCGCTATCCTCCCTCAAATACTTTGCCGACGGACGCGCCACCTGCATGCATCTGTCCCTGGCGGACAAGCAGGCCGCTCAGGCCCAGGATGGCGATTTGCATGGCCTGGTCAATCAGGGGCTGTATATCGAGGGCGTGGAGATGACCTTTATGGCAGATGAAACCGCCGATGGCTGGAAGATCAGCCTGCGGGCCCTGCCGGGCCGGGATGTGTCGGCCATCGTCCAGCGCTTTGGCGGCGGCGGCCATAAGCTGGCCGCGGGCTGCGGGCTGAACGGCCCTTATGAGCAGGTGGAAGCCCAGCTCATGGCCGCGGTGGAGGAAGCGCTGAACGCATGATGGACGGCTTTCTCAACGTACTTAAGCCCCCGGGGCTGTCCTCCGGCGCGGTGGTGGCCATGGTCAAGCGCGTGACGGGGGAAAAGGCGGGCCACGCGGGCACCCTGGACCCGGAGGCCTGCGGCATCCTGCCCGTCATGGTGGGCCGGGCCACAAGACTTTTCGACTTCATGGTGGAAAAGCGAAAGACTTACCTGGCAGAGATCGCCTTCGGCTGCGCCACCGATACCCAGGACGCCCAGGGCAAAGTGATCGAAAAAGGGACCAATTATCCTTCCGCAGCGGAATTGCAGGCGGTTTTGCCGCGGTTCACCGGCGATATCCTGCAAACCCCGCCCATGTACAGCGCCCTCAAAATGGGGGGCGAAACCCTGTACAAGCTGGCCCTCAAGGGCAAGACGGCGGAGATCCCCGCCCGGCCCATCCACGTGGACAGCATTGATTTTCTGGGGGAGACGCCCCGGCACGGCATGCTGATCCGGGTGGTCTGCGGGCGCGGCACCTATATCCGAGCAGACCGGGGCCTTTACCCTGGAAACGGCTGTGACCATTGAGGAATTGAAGGCGGGAGAAGCTCCGCTGCACCTGCTGCCCCTGGATACGCCGCTGCGGCATCTGCCCCGCTACGACGTGCCCGCCGGGCTGCATAAATTATGCCTGAACGGCGTGCGCCTGCACCCGGACGAGTGGCCGGGGGACGCGCCGGAAGGGACCTTTATCCGGCTGTATATCGACGAACAGCTGATCGGCATTTCCCGCGTGGAGGCGCAGGGCATCCTGACGCCCCGGGCGGTATTAAAATAAACGGAGGAAACATCCATGAGCGTACCTGAACTGGTCAACGGCCTCACCACGGAGCAGCTGCGGGAGCGGCTGGGCAAGATCAAATGCTTCATGCTGGATATGGACGGCACCTTCTATCTGGGCAACCAGATCCTGGAGGGCAGCCTGGATTTCCTGGACGCCGTGGAGCGCACGGGCCGCAGGGTGCTGTTTCTGACCAACAACTCCTCCAAGAGCGCCGATCATTATATCCAGAAGCTGCGCAAAATGAACGTGCGGGAGCCCTTCCTCAATATCCTCACCTCCGGCCAGGCCACGGCCCGCTATTGCAAGGCCAACTTCCCCGGAAAAAAAGCCTTCCTGCTGGGCAATCATATCCTGGCCGCAGAGTTTGAAAAGATGGAGGTGCCCGTGGACAACGAGCACCCCGACTATGTGGTCATCGCCTTTGATACCGAGCTGGACTACGCCAAGATGTGCGCCGTGTGCGACGCCGTGCGGGCGGGCCTGCCCTATATTGCCACCCATCCCGATTACAACTGCCCCACCGAGACTGGCTTCATCCCCGATATCGGCGCCATCATCGCCTTCATCAAGGCCAGCACGGGCCGGGAGCCCGATGTGATCATCGGCAAGCCCTACGGCGGCATCGTGCAGGACGCCCTGCTGGTGACGGGCCTGAAGGCCGAAGAGCTGGCCATGTGTGGCGACCGGCTGTACACCGATATCGCCACCGGCGTCAACTTCGGCATGACCAGCATCCTGGTGATGAGCGGCGAAACCACCTGGGAGGATCGGGAAAAGAGCGACATCAAGCCCCACCTGACCTTTGATCGGCTGTCCAGCATGATCCCGTATCTGGAAAAGATTTAATCATTTGTTTATAAAAATGCAAAAGCCTTTTTGCTTCGGCGAAAGGCTTTTTCATTGACTTTTTTGTACTTATTTTGTATACTGTATCCAGCCCATTTTTTTAAAGAGGTGTTTTTTATGTACAGCGGAACCTTTGAATTGGCGGAGGAGAGCAAGCCCATCCGGGATATCGCTTATGACCGGCTCAAGCACGCCATTATCACGGGAGAATTACCGGCGGGCTCCCGCATTGTGGAGACCACCTACGCGGAACAGCTGCACATCAGCCGCACGCCTTTGCGGGAGGCCCTGCGCAAGCTGGAGCGGGACGGCCTGGTGGAATACGCCCTGCGCCACGGCGTGGTGGTGCGCGCCTTTACCGTGGCCGATATCGAAGAAATTTTTACCATCCGCAACGCCATGATGATGCTGATCATGCCCTCCGTGGTGGAACGGGTCACTGCCCAGGATATCGCGGAGCTGCGGGTGCTTTTGAGCGAAATGGACGTGGCCCAGCAGGAGGAGGACTGCGACGCCCTGGCCAGCTTCAACCGCGCCTTCCACAGCAAGATCGAGCATCTGTCTGATAAAAAGCGCATCCTGCGGGTCATTGACGACCAGGAGGAATATATCCAGCGCTTCTCCGCCATCACCATCGCCAGCATCGTGCGCAGATCGAAGGCCCATCAGGAGCACCACCAGATGGTGGACCTGCTGGAAAAGCGGGATCTGGCCGGCATGGAAAAGCTGATGGCCCATCATCTGGAGGAAAGCAAACAGACCTGTCTGGCCGCCGTGGCCAACAGAAAATAAAGGAGAGAGCATATGAACGGCACCTGGGATCTTTCCGTATTTTATAACAGCTTTGACGATCCGCGGATCGAAGGGGATTTTGCCCGCATCGACGCCCTGATCCCGCAGATGAAGGAATTGCTGGCGGGCGGCGGCGACGCCGTGACCGTCCTGACAAAATATGCCGATCTGGACGAGGAGCTGGAGACCCTGTTTGACAAGCTGAGCAGCTTCGCCAGCCTGACCCTGGCCACCGAGGCCTCCAACGCCTCCGCCATGCAGCTCATGGACCGGGTGATGCAGTTGTCCGTGTCCGCGGAGCTGCTGGGTTCGGCTTTCAGCCGCTATCTGGGCGCTATGCCCGCGGAAGCCCTGGAGACTGCCATCGCGTCCAGCGACAAGCTGCAGGCCATCGGCTTCTATCTGCGCCGCAGCCGGGACGCCGCCCGGCATAATCCCGCGCCTGAAATCGAGGAATGGCTGCTGCGCATGTCCCTGGACGGGGCCAGTGCCTTTTCCACCCTGCGGGATCAGCTGGACGCCACCGTGACCGTGGATTACCGCGGGGAGCAGCTGCCTTTGAGCGCCGTGCGCGGCAAGGCGGAGGACCCCGATCCCCAGGTGCGCCGGGACGCCTATCTGGCGGAACTGGCCGCCTATAAGAAGATCGAGATCCCCATGGCCGCCTGTCTCAACGGCATCAAGGGCCAGGGACTCACCATGATCGAGGCCAAGCACTTTGACAGCATCCTGGCGGAATCGCTGTATGATTCCAACATGGATCAGCAAACCCTGGACGCCATGTGGACGGCCTGCCGGGAGTCCTTCCCCGCCTTCCGCCGCTATCTGCGCAAAAAGGGCGAGCTGCTGGGCCATAAAAACGGCCTGCCCTTTTACGACCTGTTCGCCCCGCTGCAAACGGGGGATAGCCCGGCCAAGACCTACACCGTGGAGGAAGCTCATGATATCCTGCTGCGGGAGCTGGGCAAGTTCACCCCGGACATGGCGGCCTTCATCGATCACGCCTTCAAGAACGACTGGATCGACCTCTATCCCCGGGAGGGCAAGGGCGGCGGCGCTTTCTGCGCGGGGGTGCCCCACGCCGAGCAGAGCCGCGTGCTGACCAATTTTACCGGCAGCCTGGGAGATGTGAGCACCCTGGCTCACGAGCTGGGCCATGCCTGGCACAATCATTGCATGGCGGGCCTGCCCCTGTGCATGCGCAACGAGCCCATGCCCCTGGCGGAGACGGCCTCCATTTTCAACGAGACCCTGCTGGCCAACGCCCTGCGTCAGGGCGTGGCCCACGATCAGCTGCTTGCCCTGCTGGATACCGACCTGCAGAACAGCACGCAGGTGGTGGTGGACATTTACAGCCGCTTCCTGTTTGAAAGCGCCGTCATCGAGGGCAAAAAGACCCATAACCTCAGCGTGGACGAAATGAAGCAGCTGATGCTGGACGCCCAGGATCAGACCTACGGCGACGGCCTGGACCCCGAATACCGCCATCCCTATATGTGGGCGTGCAAGAGCCATTACTATATCCCCGGCCTGGGCTTCTACAATTTCCCCTATGCCTTCGGCCTGCTGTTTGGCAAGGGCGTATACGCCCAATATCTGCAAAAAGGCGCGGACTTTGTGCCCACCTACAACAAGCTCCTGCGCTCCTGCGGCTCCGACATGGTAGCCGATGTGGCCGCCAGCGTTGGCATCGACGTGCGCAGCGTGGATTTCTGGCGCGCGTCCCTCAAGACCATCCAGGAGGATATCGATCTATTTATCAAGCTGGCAGACGAACAGCTGAAAGGAAAATAATATGCCTACCGATCTGGAAATCGCCCAGCGGGCGACCATGCAGCCCATTACCGCCATCGCCGACCGGGCGGGCATCCGGCAGGACAGCCTGATCCCCTATGGCCGCTATATGGCCAAGGTGGACCCCGCTCCCTACCGCGATCAGCCCGAAAAAGCCAAGCTGGTGCTGGTCACCGCCATCACGCCCACCCCGGCGGGGGAAGGCAAAACCACCGTCAGTGTGGCCCTGGCCGACGGCATGCGCCTGAACGGCAAAAACGCCATGCTGGCCCTGCGGGAGCCCAGTCAGGGCCCGGTGTTCGGCATGAAGGGCGGCGCGGCGGGCGGCGGCTATGCCCAGGTGCTGCCCATGGAGCAGATCAACCTGCATTTTACCGGCGACCTGCACGCCATCACTGCCGCCAATAATCTGCTGGCCGCCATGGTGGACAACCACATCCAGCAGGGCAACGCCCTGGGCATCGATCCCCGGCAGGTGTGCTTCCGCCGGTGCATGGACGTCAATGACCGCCAGCTCCGATCCATCGTCAGCGGCCTGGGCGGCAAGGCCAACGGCATGCCCCGGGAGGACGGCTTTGATATCACCGCCGCCAGCGAGGTCATGGCCACTTTCTGCATGGCGTCGGACCTGATGGATCTGAAGGCCCGGCTTTCCCGCATCCTGGTGGGCCGCACCTTCACCGGCCAGGCCGTCACCTGCGGCGATCTGCACGCGGAGGGAGCCATGGCGGCCCTGCTGCGGGACGCCCTGATGCCCAACCTCATCCAGTCCATCGGCGGCACCCCCTGCCTGATGCACGGCGGGCCCTTCGCCAACATCGCCCACGGCTGCAACAGCGTCATCGCCACCAAGCTGGCCCTCAAGCTCTGCGATTACGTGGTGACGGAGGCGGGCTTCGGCGCGGACCTGGGGGCCGAGAAATTCATCGATATCAAGTGCCGCAAGGCCGGTATCTTCCCCGACGTGGTGGTGCTGGTGGCCACCATCCGCGCCCTCAAGCATCACGGCGGCGTGGACAAGGCCCATCTGAATGAAGAAAATGTGGACGCCATGCTGGCTGGCTGCGGCAACCTGTGGCGGCATCTGAGCAATATCCGCTCCGTGTGGGGAGCCAACTGCGTCATCGCCATCAACCGCTTCTCCAGCGATACTCCTGCTGAGATCGACGCCCTCAAAGCCGCCGTGGCGGAAAAGGGCGTCCCCTGCGCCCTGTGCGACGGCTGGGGCCAGGGCGGCGCGGGCGCGACGGAGCTGGCCCGGCTGGTGGCTGACGCTGCCGACGGCGTGCACAGCCGCGTGCCCTTCTTCACCTATCCAGACGATCTGGACCTGGCCCATAAGATCGAGGCCGTGGCCCGCCGCGTCTACGGCGCGGACGGCATCACCCTGTCCTCCCTGGCGGCCCGGCAGCTCAAGACTCTGGAGGCCGAGGGCTGCGGCAATATGCCCGTGTGCATCGCCAAGACCCAGTATTCCTTCAGCGACGACGCGGCCAAGATCAACGCCCCCAAGGGCTTTGAGGTCAATATCCGCCAAGTGCGCCTCAGCGCGGGCGCGGGCTTCGTGGTGGCCTTTGCCGGGGATATCATCGCCATGCCCGGCTTGCCCAAGGCCCCGGCGGCCCTGGGGATCGACGTGGACGAAAACGGCGTCATTTCCGGCCTTTTCTGATTACCTGTACGGAGGAACCCCATGCAAAAGAGGACCTTTTTCGCCTTGCTTTTGTGCCTGCTCGCTTTGACCTTCTGCGGTCTGGCGGAGGAAGAGGAGAGCAGCTTTCAGATCCTGATGAACGTGCCCACCCCCGTGCCCACGGAGGAGCCCCGGGAGGGCGCACTGCCCGTGGCCCCCACGGCTACGCCCGCCCCCGATATCCGCGTGGAGGCGGACGGCAGCGTCATCGTTACCCTGTCCGCCGTGGGCGACGTGACCATTGGCCGCAACGTGCAGAGCAGCAGCACCATTTTCCAGAAGGAATTGGACCGCCAGGGCGGCGATATCAACTTCATCTTCCGCAACATCCAGGATATTTTCGCCAAGGACGATCTGACTATCGTTAATTTTGAGGGCGTACTGGCGGACAGCTACAATATCCCTTCCCGCAAAAAGGAAAATTCCTTCCTGTTCCTGGCTCCGCCCCAATACGCCGAAGCGCTGAGCAACAACAGCGTGGAGGTCGCCACCATCGAAAACAACCACATCGACGATTTTGGCGACCAGGGCCGGGCGGATACCCAGGCCGCGCTGACGGCGGCGGGCATCCAGTGGGCGGACGAATACCACAGCACCATTTATGAAACCCAGGGCATCAAGATCGCCGTGCTGGCCTACAAGACCTTCGACTACTACAACACCCTGTTCACCAAGGTGCCCCAGGAGATCGCCGCCGCCCGGGAGCAGGCCGACCTGGTGGTCTGCTGCTTCCATTGGGGCGCGGAAAAGGATTACGCCCCCAACGCCAACCAGCAAAAGCTGGGCCATCTGGCCATCGACAGCGGAGCCGATCTGGTCGTCGGCCATCACAGCCATCGCATCAATCCCATCGAGCTTTACAACGGCAAGTACATCGTCTATTCCGTGGGCAATTTCTCCTTTGCGGGCAACAGCAAGCCGGATGACATGTCCACCTTCATTTTCCAGACCCGTTTCCGCTTCAAGAACGGGGAATTGGTGGCCAATCCCTTCCGCATCATCCCCTGCCGCATTTCTTCCAAGGCCAACGAGAACGATTTTGCGCCTACGCCCTATGATACCGACCTGCAGGTCAACAATGTGATCAACACCATGCTCAAAAACAGCAAAAAGCTGGAATACGCCGTGGATTACTATCCGCTGGACTGGGAGTGACCGCCATGAGCAAGCTGAAAGCGATCCTGATGGACAAGACGGCGGTGAACCGCGCCGTCAGCCGCATTGCCCATGAGATCATCGAGCGCAACGACGGCGTGGAAAACGTGGTGCTCATCGGCATCCGGCGGCGGGGCGTGCCCCTGGCCCGGCAGATCGCGGATTATATCGCCCGGTTCGAGGGGCGGCAGGTGCCCGTGGGCCAATTGGATATCATGCTCTATCGGGACGATCTGACCACCATTGCCGATATGCCCCAGGTGAGCAATACCCACGTGCCCTTTTCCGTGACGGACAAGCGCGTGGTCATCGTGGACGACGTGCTCTATACGGGCCGCACCGCCCGGGCGGCCATCGACGCCGTGTTTTCCCTGGGCCGCCCCGCCATGATCCAGTTGGCCATCCTGGTGGACCGCGGGCACCGGGAATTGCCCATCCGGGCGGATTACGTGGGCAAAAACGTGCCCACCTCCCACAGCGAGGTCATTGCCGTGCAGCTGCCGGAGTACGACGGCGAAACGGCTGTAAAAATACTGACGAAGGACTGATGCTTTCATGCGCGGAAAAATCGTGCTGCTGTATGAAACGGAGCGGGGCAAGGCCCTGTGCGATATTGCCTCCTATGTGCTGACCCAGGTGGCCGTGGCCTTCGGCCACGCCCTGACCCTGCCGGTCAAAAAATGCGAGCCGGTCCCGGAGGTTTCGGATGCGCTGCTGGACCTGTGCGCCGACGCCGAGGGCATCCTGGTGGGGGATGGGGACATGGCCTGCCTGCCCGCCCTGGCGGATGAACTGCTGTGCGCCAGCCGCGTGCGGGAGCTGCGCTACACCCATCTCATCGAAAACCGCGCCCTCATGGGCCTGGGACGCCCGCTGAACGCCGTGCTGATCCAGGCGCTTTCCAGCGAGGAGGAGACCCTGGCAGCCACGGCCAAGCTGGCCTATGCCGTCTCCGCCCGGGAGAACATGGCCATTTTGCAGGTGCCGGCCACGGGCAAGCTGGCCGCCGCCTGGAAAAAGGCCGTGGACGGGGCCGATTCCCTCAGCGCGCCCTTCCATGCCTGGGAGCTGCCCCTGCCCCGGGTGCTTCCCGATATGATCCACCGTCCCCAGCATTGCGGCGTGCTGCTGTGCCCGCCCTACGCGGGCTATGTGCTGGCGGACGCCGCCGCCGCGCTGGCGGGAGCCCAGGGCATGGGCTACGACGCCTATGTGGGCGGCCAGTGCGGCCTGCTCTCCGCCCTTCGCCAGGATGACGACGCCCTGAATCCCTTTGGCATGCTGCGGGCCGTTACCCACCTGCTGCGCAGTGAGCTCAAGATGGAGCAGGAGGCCGCCTGCCTGGAGGCCGCGATGCGCAATGTGCTGCAGGCCGGCTGGCGTACGGCGGATATCTCCCTCAAGCCCGATAAGGTCATGGACGCCGAGGGCATCTGCGACCTGGTGTGCCAGCAGATCGAGGTGGCGGGGGAATGGATCGCCAATAAGTAAGCCTTGTTGCAAAAAACGCCAATCGGCAGGTTTTTCTGTCGATTGGCGTTTTTTATCAGCAGGATTGCAGGCTTTTTTGCGGCTGTTCCTGCCAGGCCTCCAGCTGGGCCTCGTCGATCCGGCGGGCCATGCGCAGGGCATCCTCCGTCAGGCCTTCCCGGTACAGGGCTTCCACCAGGGCGCGCAGGGTGCGGCAGGGGTCAAAGAGCGGTTGTTTCATGGTTCCGCCTCGCTTTCGTTTCAGGTTGGTTACAGTTTATTACGGGACTGGCCGCCCCGCAATGGAAGGTTTTGTCGAAAAAATGAGAAACGCCGATTTTTTCACAGATTATTCACACAATGTATCGAAAAACTTCGCAATTGAAACACAGAATGTTACGGGGCAATGAGAAATGTTTCGGGATCTATGTAGCCGCCGTCCCGCCACAGGGCGATTTCGATAAAGCCTTCGCTGCCCGCCCGGCCCAGGGTTTCTCCGGCCTGCAAGCTATCCTTTTCCTTTGCCTGCAAGATATGCAGCCCCCGGTATTCGCTCTCAGTCCCGTCGTCGTTCCGCAATAAAACCGCGCCGTTCTCCGCCCGGACCACCTGGCCCGGATGCATGGCCCGCACCGCCGTCCCGGAAGCGGCTTCATAGCGCACATAGGGGGAAAACCGCCAGATCCCGTTTTCTTTATGCGCGTCCCCAAAGGGGATCAGCACCGCCCCCTCCACGGGCCGCGCCCGGGCGGAGGCCGCGCCGCCCAGCGTTTCATCCTGACTGGCCGCCGCGTTCTGCGCCGCCATGCGTTTCAGGTCGTCCTGCCTTGTATACAGGGCGGCGAACAGGATCACCAGTACGCACAGGGCCGCCAGCAGGCTTTCGCCCCATTTTTTTATCATCCGGCGCATTTTTTACACCTCCATCCCCATTATGGCACAGGTTTACTTTGTATATTCTCCCGAAATGTGATACAATACCCCGTGAAGCCAGAAACGGAGGACACACGCATGCGGGATCTTTTTTTGATCGTGGACGGCAACAGCCTGCTGCACCGCGCCTTTCACGCCCTGCCCCTGATGGACTACGAGGGCCAATATACCAATGCCCTGCACGGCTTTTTGAATATGCTGCTGCGCTGCATGCGGGAGCGCAATCCCCGCTGGTGCGCCGTGGCCTTTGACGAGCACGCTCCCACCTTCCGCCATACGGCGTATGCGGAGTACAAGGCGGGCCGCGCCCGCACGCCGGACGAGCTGCGCCCCCAGTTCGATTCCATCAAGGAGATCCTGTCCGCCATGGGCCTGGGGGTATTGAGCCTGACGGGCTACGAGGCGGACGACATCCTGGGCACTCTCTCCCTGCAGGTGCGGGAAAAGGGCGCGGACGCCCTGCTCCTCACCGGTGATCGGGACGCCCTGCAATTGGTGGACGATGAAATCACCCTGCTCCTCACCCGCAAGGGCATCAGCGAGGTGGAGGAATGCACCCCCGCCCGGGTCAAGGAGCTCTTTGGCGTCACGCCCGCCCAGATCACCGATCTCAAGGGCCTCATGGGGGACAGCAGCGACAACATCCCCGGCGTGCCCGGCGTGGGTGAAAAGACGGCGGTGAAGCTGCTGGATCAGTATGAGACCCTGGAAAACGTGCTGGCCCACGGGGACGAGATCAAGGGGAAATTGGGCGAAAAGGTGCGGGCCAACGCCGACCAGGCCCGGTTTTCCAAATGGCTGGCCACCATCAAGCGGGATATCCCGCTGACCGTGCGCTATGACGCCTGCGAGGCCCATCATCTGCGGGACGGCCTGCCGGCGCTGCGCAAATACGGCCTGATGACCATTGCCAACCGCATCGCCCAGGAGGAGGGCGAAGCCCCCGAGGCCGCGCCCGCCGCCCTGGAATTCTCCGACTGGCAGGAATTGACCGCGGACAGCGCCGCGGCAATCAGCCAAAAGGAAAACGTGGCCGTGTATCTGGGGGAGGAGGAAATCTCCCTTTGCGACGGCAAGGAGCGCCTCAGGGCCCAGCTGGGCGGCCAGATGGATCTGTTTTCCATGGAAACCGCCGGGGATGCCATGGAGGATTGCGCGCCCGTGTGGCAGCGCCCGGTGATCACCCACGACGGCAAGCGCCTGCTGCACACCTTGGCCGACCAGGGCAAGCCCCTGCCGGAGATCGCCTTTGATACCATGCTGGCAGCCTACGCCCTCAATCCCCAGGAAAAGACCTATCATCTCTCCGCCTTCGGGGAGGCGGACGCCTCCGGCGTGTGGGCGCTGATGACGAAGCAGCAGATGCAAATGCGCCAGCTGGACGTGGAAAAGCTCTACCGGGAGATCGAATTGCCGCTGCTGAACGTGCTCTTTGACATGGAGCGGGAGGGCTTCCGGGTGGACACGGAGGTGCTCCGGGAGATCGGCAGCCGCCTGTCCGCCCAGGAAACGGCGCTGCGGGAAGACATCTATCGCCTGTGCGGCGTGGGCGAATTCAACATCAACAGCCCCAAGCAACTGGGCGAGGTGCTCTTTGGCAAATTGGGCCTGCAAACGGGCCGCAAGACCTCCAAGGGCTATTCCACCGACGCGGACACCCTGGAAGGGCTGCGGGAGAAGCATCCCGCCATCGGCCCCATCCTGGAGTACCGCCAGGTGAGCAAGCTCCACGGCACCTATATCGACGCCCTCATCCGCAAGGTGGGCCCCGATGGCCGCATCCATACCTTCTTTGATCAGACGGGCACGGCCACGGGCCGCATCTCCAGCGCCGAGCCCAATTTGCAGAATATCCCCGTGCGCACGGACATGGGCCGGGAGATCCGCCGGGCCTTTGTGGCGGCCCCGGGGCACGTGCTGGTGGACGCCGATTACAGCCAGATCGAATTGCGTATCCTGGCCCATTTCAGCGCCGATCACGCCATGGTGGACGCCTTCCGCCAGGGTCAGGACATCCACGCCCGCACGGCGGCGGAGGTGGCGGGCATCGATATTTCCGAAGTCACGCCCCAGATGCGCTCCCACGCCAAGGCCGTCAACTTCGGCCTGGTGTACGGCATCAGCGATTTCGGCCTGGCCCGCAACACCGGCATGACCCGCAAGGAGGCCGCCGCCTTCATCGAGCGCTATTTCGCCGCCTATCCCGGCGTGCAGAAATTCATGGAGGAAAAGAAGGCCGAGGGCTACGCCAACGGCGAGGTCCGCACCCTCTTTGGACGGATGCGCAGGCTCCCCGAGCTTAAATCGCCCAATTACAATATGCGCTCCTTCGGCGAGCGCGCCGCCATGAACACCCCCGTCCAGGGCACGGCGGCGGATATCATCAAGCTGGCCATGGTGCGGGTGCACGAGGCCCTGAAAAAGGGCAATTTCAAGAGCAAACTGATTTTGCAGGTACACGACGAACTGATCATCGAGGCCCCGGAGGCGGAAAAGGACGCGGTGGCGGCCCTGCTCAAGGACTGCATGGAGCACGTCATCGACCTGTCCGTCCCCCTGGTGGCCGAGGTCAAGATGGGAAACAGCTGGTATGAAACCAAATAAACCGTATATTGTGGGGCTCACCGGCGGCATCGCCTGCGGAAAGAGCCATGTATCCCGGGAGCTGCGCGCCCTGGGCGTGCCCGTCATGGACGCGGACGCCATCTCCCACGGCCTCACGGCCCCCGGCGGGGCCGCGTTGCCTGCCATCCAGGAGGCCTTTGGGGAGGGCGTTTTCGAGGGGGAGACGCTCAACAGAAAGGCCCTGGGGGCGCTGGTGTTTTCGGACGATGAAAAGCGGAGGCAGCTGGAGGGTATCCTCCATCCGCTGATCCTGCAAACCATGCTGCAGGAGACCGCCGCGTCCTCCGCGCCCATCGTGGCCTGGGACGTGCCCTTGCTCTTTGAAACCGGTCTGGATCAGCAATGCGACGAGGTCTGGTGCGTGTATATTACATTGGGCGAGCAGTTGAAGCGCGTCATGCGCCGGGATCATCTGAGCCAGCAGGCGGCCCAGGCCCGCATCGACAGCCAGATGTCCATGGAGGAAAAGAAAAATCGCGCTACGCATCGCATCAGCACCATGGGCGCCCGGGCGGACACCCGCCGCCATGTGCGGGGGCTGCTCCGCGATCTGCAAAGGAGATTGAAGCTGTGAACGGATATACGCCCACGCCCCGCCGCAGACGGTCAGAAAGCTATGTGAAGCCCAGCCGCCGGCGTCCCACGGTGTTTCCAGTGCGGGTGGTGCTGGTGCTTTTCCTGCTGCTGATCGTGGCCGGATTGGCCCTGATGATAACGCGGGGAAGCCTCAACCGCCTGCGTGACCAGCGGGAGCAGGCCGCCCTGGAATATGACCGCCTGGTGGCCCGGCATACGGTGCGCTACCGGGAATGGATCGAAAAATACGCTCTGGAGAACGGCATCGAGCCCGCCTACGCCGCGGCCATCATCCTGCGGGAAAGCAGCTATGATCCCCGGGCCACCAGCAGCGTGGGGGCCCGGGGCCTCATGCAGGTGATGGAGGACACCTTCAATTACGTCCGCCGCAACCTGGGGGAGAGCACCACCTTCGACGATATGTACGACCCGGAAACCAACATCCGCTACGGCTGCTGGTATCTGGGCAATCTGAGCCGCACCTTTGACGGCGATCCCATCGAAATGGCCTGCGCCTATCACGCGGGACCCAACAATGTAAAACTGTGGATCATGAATTACGCCGCGGATCAAAAGAACCTGCGGCTGGAGGAGATCCCCATGGAGGACACGCGGTATTACGCGGGAAAGGTCTATGACGCCTATGCGATCTATTTCCAGCATTATTATCCGGACCCCGCTTAAAAGGGCCCTGGCCCTGCTGCTGGCCCTGGCGCTTCTGCCCGCCGCGGGCCTGGCGGAATTCCTCACGGATACCGGCATCCACATGGGCATCATCTCCGTGTCCACCACCCAGGTCAATCCCCTGACGCCGGTGGAGCGGGAATTCATGTCGCTGACGGATCTCATGTACGAGGGGCTGATCTATCTGGACGACAACTACCGTCCCCAGCCCTGCCTGTGCGAGCGCTTCGCCACCAGCCCCAACGGCCAGACCTGGTTTTTCTATCTGCGGGAGGGCATCACCTTCCATGACGGCACGCCCCTGACGGCGAACGACGTGGTGGCCACGGCCCAGGAGATCCTGCGCCTGGCGGAGAACGGCGAGGGTCGCTATCAGACCCTCAAATACTTCATCACCTCCATCGAGGCCAGCGACAGCCGCACCGTGGTGGTCAAGACGGGCCGCGTCAATTACGGCTTCCTCTACGCCATGAATTTCCCCGTCCTCAAGGCCAGCGAGGTGCAGGCGGCCAATCCCGTGGGCACCGGGGCCTATTATCTGGATTTCTTCGAGCCCGGGGTCTATATGCTCCTGTCCGCCTATCTGGGCTGGTGGCAGAACATCCCGGAAAACCGGCAGATCCTGGTCAACTTTTTCAGCACCAACCGGGAGCTGATCTCCGCCTATGAATACAGCAACGTGGACGCCGTGCTCACCCGGGCCATCACGGCGGCCCAGTACCGCAGCGGCGTGAGCAGCTACAACATCGACTATCGCACCACCCAGCTGGAAACCCTGCTGATGAACAACCACGCCTCCGAGCTTGCCGACGTCAATGTCCGTCAGGCCATCCGCTACATGATCGATATGGACGACCTGGTGAACAACGTCTATTACGGCATGGTCACCCGCACCGACACCCCCCTGATCCCCGGCACCTGGACCTATTGGAACAGCGATCTGCGCCAGGAGTTCAACCGCCAGAAGGCTAATGAGCTATTGGACGCCGCGGGCTGGGATCACTTTACCGAGAGCACCGCGGGCAACCAGGTGCGCACCCGGGTGGTCAACGGCAAGCAGGCCAATCTGCACCTGAGATTCTATGTCTATGAGGAGCAGGATAATTCTGTGCGCGTCGAGGTGGCCAACCGCATCAGCGACGCCCTGCTGGAGGTGGGCGTCGAGTGCACCGTGGAGACCATCACCTATAAGGAGGCCGCCGAAAAGCTCAAGGCGGGCTCCTACGATCTGTGCCTGGCGGCCTTCAACATCGATTTTACTCCCGATCCCGGCTATATGCTCATTTCGGGCAACACCGCCAATTACACCCGCTACCGCTCCAGCGAGATGGACAGCCTGATCCAGAACAAGCTGCGCAAGGCCATGGACGAAACGGAGTACGCTCAGGCCCTCTATGAGATCCAGAACCTCTTTTGGCAGGATTGCCCGCTGGTGTGTCTCTATTATCGCAACGGCGCCATCCTGACCCGCCAGATGTTCACCGACGCCCGGGACGTGCGCGAGCCCGAGGTGCTGCGGGGCATCGAGACCTTCCGGAGATAAGCCATGCGTCTGACAGATTTTACACCCCGGGAGGAGGCCTTCTGGCAGGAATTCATTGCGCTGCAGGGCCAGACCTTCCGCACGGCCCGGGGCCTGGATTTCACCTTTCGCGTCCAGGGCGGAGAGCTTTTCTTCGACCGCAAGGAAAAGAGCATCACCAAGGCCACGGTCCTCATGTCCTATCGGCGTGCCTTGGATGTCCAGGCGGCGGAGGGCTGCGTCAGCGGTCCCAAGAAGCTGGGCACCTTCGGGGCCAGCTATCTTTATCCCGTGTTCCTGCGAATGGGGATCTGCACCGCCAATCCCATGCAAATATAGCGGAGCAAAAATCGCTCCGTTTTTTTTCATTCCCTCTTGACCTTGCACTTTGGTGCAATGATATAACGGCCTCAGAAAGGAGGCGCGGGATATGACCATCACCGATTTTGCCCGCCTGTGCGGCTGCAATCCGCAGACGCTGCGCTATTATGACCGGATGGAGCTTTTGAAGCCCGCCCGGGTGGATCCCTGGAGCGGCTACCGCTATTATGACGAGGGGCAGGCACTGGATTTTGTCAAAATCAAAAACCTGCAAACCGCGGGCTTCACCATCGGGGAGATCAAGACCCTGCTGCCGGTGAAAAACGAAGGGATCATCGCGGCCTTTGACCGCAAAATCGCCGAGCAGCAGGAAAGGCTGGAGCAGATCAAAACCATTCAGCGGTCATATCTCAATGAAATGCGTCAGATGGAAGAAAAGCTGCGCGAAGCGCGCAAAGCTGTGGCCCAGGCCATGGAGGGCTACGATCCCAGGGAAGAATTCGGCATCGATCAGGCGACCTATGAGGAAATCACCGGCAGCGTCGATCATTACTTTGACGATCTCCTCAGCAGCGGACAATATGATCGCTTCAAAATGAACGAGGACGAGGAACAGCTTGCATTGACGAGCCCGGACTACGAGATCGTCTATGAAAAGCACGGCTGGCAGCATGTGAAGGACTTCCTTCATGAATGCTCCACCCTCCCGGACGGCGCGGGCTATGGCCTGAGATTTGAGCTTCTTCCGGGAAAGGCTGATCATACCGCGTTTGCCAATGTGGCACTGTCTTTGCTGATACGGGCAAACGCGCCCAAGCGCCGGAGCCTGGAACTGCACGTGACGGATTCCGCGGACGGACAGAACCATTTCTGGCTCATGCGCAGAAAATAACATTCGACAAAGGCAGCGCTTCGGCATTGCCTTTTTCTTATTTTCCATGTAAAATAGTATCAATATTGCACACAGGAGGCCTCTATGAACCGCATCCGGCGTTTGCTTGCGATCCTTTTGATCCTGCTCCTGCTGCCCCTGGGCAGCCTGGGGGAGGACGTCATCCGCCTGTACGCGGCGGAGTACCCGGTGGAAAAGTCCGGCTGGTACAGCACCATGGAGGAGGTGGCGGTATATATCGCCTCCTACCACAAGCTGCCGGGCAACTACATCACCAAGAATCAGGCCATGAACCTGGGCTGGAGCAGCAGCGCGGGCAATCTGTGGAAGGTGGCGAAGGGCAAATCCATCGGCGGGGACCGTTTCGGCAATTATGAGGGCCAGCTGCCCAGCAAAAGTGGCCGCACCTGGAAGGAATGCGATATCGACTATACCGGCGGCTACCGGAACGGCCAGCGCATCGTCTTTTCCTCCGACTGGCTGATCTATTACACCGGCGACCACTATAACACCTTCACCCGGGTGCTGGTGGATTTCGCCACCCCCACGCCTGCCGTGACCGCCACCCCCGCGCCGATCATCGTGGAGGAGGACGGCCTTTATACGGACCGGGACCATGTGGCGGCCTATCTCCATGAATTCTGGGGCCTGCCTGCCAACTATATCACCAAGGACGAGGCCCGGGAGCTGGGCTGGAGCAGCAAGAAGGATAATTTGAGCGATGTTGCCCCCGGCTTCACCATCGGCGGGGACGAGTTCGGCAACCGGGAAGGACTGCTGCCCAGCGCGCCCCTGCGCACCTGGTATGAATGCGACGTCAACCGCGACGACGGCAAGCGCAGCCGGGAACGCATCGTCTTTTCCAGCGATGGCCTGATCTATTACACCGACGACGGCTTCAAGAGCTTTACCCAGCTGTACTGAGGAGGAGAGGACATGAAAATCACCTTGGACCTGAAATCCATGCGCACCCCGGCGGAGATCCAGGATTTCCTGAAAGCCGCCCTGGCTTTTCCGGAGTATTACGGCAAAAACCTGGACGCCCTCTACGACATGCTGACCCAATGGGACCGGGCCGCCACCATCGCCCTGGCCCTGCCCGCGAAGCCTGCGGAGGGCATTCGGGAGTATCTGCCCCGGCTCCGCCGTGTTTTTGAGGACGCCGCCCGGGAGAACCCCCGCCTGCGGGTGCAGATCAAGGGATAAGGAGAGGATACCATGGATGTAAAGAAATTGGAGCAAAAGCGGCTTTTCTGCCTGGCGCTGTATTTTGTGGGCCTGCTCTTCGAGGGCATGGGCGTGATCGGCATGCCGCACAAGCGCGTGCCCGGCATCATCCTGTGCTGCCTGGGTATCCTGCTCTGGATCGTCAACACCCTGTGGATCAAACGCAGCTATCAGCAGGAGTGCGGCAAGGCCCGGGTGCTGACGGGCCTGGGCATGCCGGACGCCAAATTCTACGATAAAAAAGAAGCCGCGTCCCTGGGCTTCCCCGCTCCGAAGCTGATCCCCGGCCAGCGGGTGGCCGATCCGCCCATGTTCCTCTTTACCGCCCAGGGCACCCTGCGGGGACGCAAGGCCACGGTGACGGAAATGACCCAGGCCTATCATGACGAGGGCGATAACAAGCGCAAATATCTGGTGGGCACGCTGGTACGTTTGGCGGCTCCCAAGTGCCTGGCCGAGCGCCTGATCCTGTGCGGCAAGGCCTACGGCGGCAGCCTGCGGGCCGAGGATTTCGCCCCGCTGACCTTGCAGGAGACGCCCGGCCATGCCTTCCACGTGCTGGCCAAGGAGGCGGACGCCCTGGAGGAGGGCGAGGCCGCCGCGCTGGATGTTTTCTGCCAGAACGAGGAGCGCAGCGCCGTTTTCCTGCAGGAAAAGGGCTTCGTGAACGTATTCCTGCCCATGCGCTTTTACAGCGGAACCTATGCAATGCGGGAAAAAATGACGAAGGAAGTGCTGAACCAGGATCCCCTGCCGGAGCTGGACGACGCGCTGAAAGTCCTCTCCGCCCTGGCCCGATAAACCGATCCGAGGGATGCGAAAGCATCCCTCTGAGCATCTTCATTCTCATGTTCTTCTCGGTGCCCCTGTCCAAAGCGGCCCTGAAATTCTGGCCCAGCGAGTATTTTGCGCTGTGCATCATGGGATTGACCACC
>CACZLE010000023.1 GCA_902781945.1 uncultured Eubacteriales bacterium
CACAGGGGCTGCCAGCTTGTCCGCTGGCGCATCCACACTGTCCACCGGCGCTTCGACCCTCGCTGACGGCGCATCTCAGCTGTCTACTGGAGCCGGTACCCTGAAAGACGGTATGCAGACCATGAAGGATACCATTATGGGCGCAGAGAAAGAGGCTGCTGAGAAGCTGCTTCCCTATGTGGAGAACGAGCTGGCAGACGCGCTGCGGATTTTTGAAGAAACCCGTGACAGCGTCGTGAACAGCGGGTATGACCTCCGTCCCGAAAGTATGAATGCGATCACTGTCTATATTATTCGCACGGATCTTCAATAAAGACGCTTCAAACCTTTTAGAAAGCATGAAAAAGACGACCTTGCATCCTGTGGCAAGGCCGTTTTTCTATTGGGCAACAATGGGTTTCACAACCATTCAGCTTCTCAGCTGCACCAGCATTTTCAGAAGGACTCATGCCATTTTGCTTCGGAGTGCGGTCTTTCTTTTGAAGCCGGGTATGGATCGTATCATTGAAACCGACGGCAAAAAAAGTTGATCCGATAGTCCATGTTATGGGTTTTATGACAAGACAAATCGTACTTTCCCTGAGCAAAAGAAAATGCTGTGAAAAAAGCATTGCCAATTATCAGTGAAACGTCACTTTAAAGATTCAGGATATCCGGCTTTTTCTATCTAAACGGCATTAGGAAGCCAAATTCCCGCCGCTGTTTTTAATGCATTCCAGAGCAATGGCATGATAGAAAGATAATTGGTTTTGTGTAACACTCCGCAAAGCAGATACTAAGCAGCGAAATATCCCAGGATACCATCTCCTGCTTCAAAATACAGCATAACCGGTTTGATTTTTGTCCTTCAGGCGTTTAAGAGCAGTATCCGCATCCTGAAAAACGTCGCCCTCCGGCTCTTCCCGGTCCGAAAAAGCAACACCCACGCTCAGAAAAATGGCTGGCATGTTTTCTTTCTCCACCTGCAGCGTGTGATTTGCCTGTTCAATTTTGGCCAAAACCAGCTCTTTTTCTTCATTGGTTATTCGCGTCATAATCACAGCGAATTCATCTGTCCGCAGGCGGCAAATATGATCCACGGAGCGGAAACTGTTCCGAAGCACTTCGGCTGTGCGGCATACAACGCGGTCTGCACAGTCCCGCCCATGTTTTTGACGGATCTGTTCATACCTGTCGATCTGCGCGATCAAAACGGCAATATGCTCCTGATCCGAATCATGAAACAGAATATCAAATGCAGTGTAGTTGTACAGGCCGGTCAGCGGATCATGCATGGCTTTATAAGTAAAACGATCATGCCGCGACCTTTTTGTTTTCAGAAATACATCCGAAGCTCCTGGCTGATTATCCATAAGGAAACGCTCAAAATCTGATGCAGGAAGCGGCCTTGAGAAATAATAGCCCTGGATGATATCGCAGCCCATTGCTTTGAGTGTGAATACCTGCTCAGCAGTTTCAACCCCTTCAGCGATTGTGGGCACCTCAAAGGCTTCCGCCAGTTGTATCATGGTCTCCAGAAGGCGGGTATCCTTCCGAGCCTTAAAAGCAGTACGGATGAATTGCATGTCCAGCTTCAGCGCGTCCACGGGAAGCGTGGAAAGCATATTGAGTGAGGAGTACCCCGAACCAAAATCGTCCATTTCGACACGAAAGCCTATTTCGCGCAGCTGACGTACGCTCTCAATGATCTGCGCCGAATCCTCCGTATAGGCGGATTCGGTAATCTCCAGCAGCAGATCGTGAGGGCTCAAACCGTTTTGTTCTGTTATCTCCCGCAGTTGATCGATCAGCTTCGGTTCATACAGGTCGATACGGGACACGTTGACGGATACCGGAAGGCGAATTCCCAGCAGCATCCTCCAGTCCCGGATCTGTGCCGCGGCTTCTGCCCAAACATAGCTGTCCAGGCGATAGATCAACCCGTTGTTTTCAAACAAAGGAATGAATACGTCGGGGCTGACCATTCCGAGCGACGGATGACGCCAGCGCACAAGGGCCTCGGCGCTGCATAATATTGGCTTGTCCGGACGCACATCAAACTTGGGCTGATAATAAACCTGAAACTGTTTTTCCCGAATCGCGCGCGGGAATTCCTCGATCAGCTGTTCCTCAAGAAGCTCTGCCTCATATAAGGAATCATCATATATGCCGATGGCGTGCGTAAAGCTGCCTTTTACGGTATCCGCCGCGATTTTCGCGCGGTCAAAGCGGCGCTCGATATCAAGGGTTTTGTCCGCGTTTGCGTAAACGCCCATCCGGATCCGGACGCGGTTTTCACTTTGTCCATCTTCCGTGCTGTTCATCTGAACCGACACCGTCTCAAGCAGCGTATCGTAATCCGTGCGGTGAGGGCAGTAGATCAGGAAAGTATCCGCCTCGCTGCGGCAGGCAATGCCGCCTGTTTCCTGCACGATCGTCAGCGTACCCGCTCCGATGCGCCTGAGCAGGTCATCGCCGTAGCTCTTGCCATAACGGTCGTTGATCGTATGAAAATGATTGATGTTCATCAGGATCGCGTCTGCCGGCGTGTCCAAATGATGGGTATCAAGCTGGACAGCATAACGGAAAAAGAAGTCCTTGTTATAAAGGCCTGTCAAATGATCCCGCTCCGTCCAGCGCAGAATATCGCGGTCCTCTGACAATTCCACGGTGCGGCGGATCCGAGCCAGAATGACCTCCGGCCGGGGATAGGGCTTGGGGATAAAGTCGATGGCGCCCAAGGCAAGACATTCCACCTCCGCGTTGCTGTCCGCTGTCATCACAATGACGGGAATACGCGCAAAACGAACGTCGGCCTTTACCTCGCGCAGCACATCCAGCCCGTGCAGATCCGGCAGATTCAAATCCAAAAGGATCAGACTCAGCGTCTCAAACTGCGAATGAAGGATCTCCTGCGCCCTCGCGCCAGTCTCTGCCGGTATGACCTCATAGGTGTCCTGCAGGATCATTTGCAAAAGCTGCTGATTGATAAACTCATCCTCCACCAGCAGGATCCTTCTCTTTTCAACGGAAGGGCGAAATCTTTCCTGTTGCTCCGGCATGGCTCTCTTGCCCCCTGCTTTTCTCTTTTCAAATGTCTGTCTGTTTCTTACCTCGCTCTGGCCCCTTTGCTTTTCAGCGCCTGCTTGTTTTCATACATCCGCTTATCGGCCTTCTCAAAAACAGCGTGGAAGCTTTCGTTGCTTTCCGGGTTGAATTCGGCGATGCCGGACGCCACTACCGCGTTGTTGGTGCCGATATGATCCTCGGAAGCACGCCGCAGCTGATCCATGATCAATGCCCTGTTTTCATAGTTACGATCCCGAAGAATAGCGACAAATTCATCTCCGCCCGTTCGGAATACAGGGCTGTGATCAAAGAAATCGCAGATCATTTTGCAGGCCGCCCGGATATAGTCGTCGCCCGCTTTATGTCCGAAATTATCGTTGATGTACTTCAGCCCGTTGACATCGCAGACCACAACCGCAAAAGCTCCGGCTTCATGCCGCTGGATCGCCAGGTTGATCTCATTTTCCGAATGCAGGAAGGCATTCTTGTTTTTCACGCCCGTCATGGCGTCGCTGTTGGCAATCGTTTTGATCTCCAGGTTCTGCTTATTCATGAAGGAATAATTGCTCAGCATGATCATCAGCGCAAAAACGAACATTCCGGTGGCCATGAGGATGGTGCGGGTGTCGGACTTTTCCAGTTCGCCCATCTGACCGGCGATGAACATCTCGTCCGCAAGACGAACCGCGCTGCCGTCCATGGAGGCCAGATAATTCTGGCGAATATTCTCCATCATGTGATGATTGGCTTCCATCATGGACTGACGCATCCAAATCAGCGCGATGAACAGCACCAGCCCCAGAAGCACCACCCAGACGATCAGGGATTTGCCAAAGCGCTGGGTATGATCCCGCTGAAGAATACTGCGGAAGTAGAGGAAGCCCAGAACCGTCCAGATAATAAACAGGAAATAGGACTCCCTGGCCATCGAGCCCTCCGATACCAGGTTGGGAAGCAGCAGATACAGCAGATAGAAGACCATCAGCACAAGGCCGATTCCGCCAGTCCACAATTCTGCGCGATCGTTTCTTGCCTTCGCCAGCTTCCGGGCGCTTGCCGAAACCAGCGCGTAAATGATGGTTGCGCCGATTGTTGTGACGTCCACGATCCAGCCGATTGCCGTGCGCCCGAGGAACGGGATGGGCAGCGACAGGCAGGCGACCAGCAGAATGGCCTTGCCCGGAGCGCCATGCCGATTCAGCGCCGAAAACCTGGCAGGCAAAATCTGATCCTTTCCCAGGGCGTAAAACAGGCGGCTGAGGGCGGTGGTATTGCCGATCAGACTGGTGACGATCAGCGCCAGCAGGGCGATCATCAGGATGCCCACGCCGAAATGGCCCATGTAGTGCTGGGCGGCGTAAAAGGCGGGCAGGGCTTTGAGGCCGTCCAGATTGCCAATGTCCCGGATATATTCCAGCCAGGAGCCGTATTCCGGAGGATAGTCCGACACGGACAGCAGCGTAATGAGGATATACAGCGCCGTGGTGGATACCACCGTCACCAGCAGGATGCGGAAAAATCGGCTGTGCTTAAAACGGACTTCCTCAGACAAATGAGAGATATTCTCAAAGCCAATAAAAGCCCATGGGGAAATGACGGCAATTTTGATGATCTGAGAAATGGCGCTGCTCTCCGGGACATAGGCAGGACTCAGAGAGACGTTCAGATGGAGGAAAGCACCGATAAATACGGCGGCAATGCCAAGCACAAATATGGCAGCCAGAATCACCATCAGCCGCGCGGCGGCGCGCTTGCGCGTCATCAGGAAAACCGTGGTGAGGGCGATGGCCGCCAGAGAAAGCAAGGCTTCGCCAAGGTAAACCTCATAGCCGAAAAGCGTATACAGGCCCCCGAAGCGGAAAATGTCCCCCAAAAAATACCGCGCAAAGAGGGGCAGCGACGTGGCGTTTGCCCAGAGAATCGCCAGATAGGTCATGGCAAGGAACCACGCGGTCAAAAAGCCATGGTCATAGCCGAACTGCTCCTTGGCAAAGGTGTACGCGCCGCCCGCTTCCGGATAGCACTGCATCATATAAGCATAGTTCCGGCTGATGATCAGCATGGCCGCCGCGCCCAGCAGGAGACCGAGCACGCTGCCCATGATGCCGGCCTGTGAAAGGTAGGTATTGCTGGTGACCACCAGCGAACCCCAGCCGATGCTGGTGCCGATGGCAAAGGCCCATGCTCCGACTGGAGAAATATCCTGCCTCAGTTGACGGTTTTCCTTCATATCCATTTTCACACGGTCCTTTCCATTTCAAACCCGGCTTTCAGGCTTTGATCAGGCGCTCAAGCGTCTCGAACAGCAGCCCGGGCTGTATTGGCTTGGACAAGTGAGCATTCAAACCAGCCCGCATGCCGCGCTGCGCATCTTCATGGAAGGCGCCCGCGGTCAGCGCGATGATCGGAATACTTTGGGCGTCGGCCCGGTTCAGGGCGCGCGGCAAAGAGTGGTTTGGGCAGGAAGCTGTCGTATTGAGATCCACTGCGCGCTTTCCGCCGCTTGGAGGGGCCGTACTCTCCCGTTATCTTATTGGGCAGGGTCCATCATCGAAGCGAAGCCTTCCGCTCCGTAGGTCTGGTACATGGTTATATACGCATCGATCATATCCGCGTAATCCGGATATTTCGCTTTCAGCGTGTCGGCAAACGCCTGGATGTCCATTTCCTCGCCCGCCTGGGTCTTTTCAATGAATGTGATCATTTCCGCCACGATCTCGCTGAATTCCGCGAAAGGATCCTTCGGCTCCTCCACCGTGCCGTCGGTGTGGAACCGCTTTTCAAAGCCCCACTCCGTAATGCCGGCCAGCGACATGCTTTTTACCACCAGCTCCCCTTCGGCGCCGTTCTCCTGGGCGGCGATATACTGGTCAAAATCCGCATCCACCACGCAGCTGTAGTCATAGACGCCATAGCGCAGGGAATAAACAATGAGGATCTCCTCCTCATCCTCGCCGGGCTCCGTGCCATTGCTCCCGATCTCGAAGCCCTCCTCGGTCAGCTGAGACAGGCTTTTCCCCTGCATAGACGCCATTTCCCCGTCTGTCAGGGGCTCGGCTGTGAATTCTTCGCTGTAAGCGATGGGCAGCGTTTTCAGGTAATCGTCCACCGCCTGCATCGCGGCATCATGCTTTTCAAAGAAGTCTTCCGCCTCATAGTCCAGGTTTTCAAGGGCTTCGTTCAGTTCGTTCAGCTTCTCGTCACAAAGGGCTACGCTGCGATAGTATTTTCCGTCTTTCTGCGTGACCACGGCATAGTATTCCCCCGGAATACCGCCTGCGATGACACGGTCTTCAGCGCTGTCCTCCAGCGCCTCGCCCACGGTGGCATACAGCGGCGCAGGCTGTTCTCCTTCGGCCAGAGCTCCCTGCATCGCGAACAGCATCACGACTGTCATAACCAACCCAATCAGTTTTTTTCATTTTTCTTTTCCTCCTGCTGTTTTACCCGGTTTCTTTAAGGGAAGCTCCAAAACCCCGTGCCTGTTTCCGCGTCAAACTGCCGCCTGATCATCCCTCCGATAACCGGCCGCAGCTCGATCTCCGCGGTGTAGGAAACAGTAAGCGACTTGATATGTCCGCCGGCAACGCAGTGCTGCCCGTCGGTTTTATAGGCTATCAGAGCATGCGTATGATGGTACAGCCCCTCCTGGTCGTCGCTGATGATATTTCCCGTTAAGGAAACAAGCTCCAGCACACCCCGGATGGTCTGCGTTTCAAAGCTTTTGGTTGCCGGAAGATAGGTCTGTATCTGTGCTTCGCCGCAGCCTCCGATGCCTTGAAAGACCGCGGACCGGATCTGTTCCTTCTTACAGATATCCAAAATACCACCGATGATCTCATCGCCTCTGTCCATGCGCACATAGAGCGTTTCACCGTATTTTCTGTAATCCATCGCCATTCTCCTGTTATTTATCCTTATGTACAATGAACGACTGATCAACTGATACCTTACAGCTCGGATTAGATTATAACACAGAAAAATTCAGTTCGCAATTCTATCCGCTGCAATAATCCATCAGGATCAGGGCCGCAGCCTTGCCTGCGCATCAATCAAAAAAACAATGAATTTACGAGAATTTCGATGAATCCATTTAAAAACAGCAGATTTGATGGAATTATATCCTGAATGGCGGGAATATAGGCGGAAATTTGCAGTTTTACACGTTGACTTTCTTTGATCTATGATTTATACTATAGTCACCATCCAGGGAGGGGGATCGAAAGAGAGCCCGAACAGGATGGAATAAAATGCGACCCTGCAAGCGTGGCAAAGAACCAAGCGTACAAGGCCAATTGGAGGTTTGCATTATGAGTACTTATCTTCCTACCGTGTTTGGCGAAAATCTGCTGGATGTGTTTGACGATTTTGACCGCGACTTCTTCCGTGGCTTTGGCCGCCCCGAGCATGTGCTCTACGGCAAGAACGCCAGCCGCATGATGAAGACCGACGTGAAGGAAACGGACGAGGGTTATGAAGTAGACGTGGATCTGCCCGGCTTCAACAAGGACGAAATCAAGCTGGAGCTGAACAACGGCTACCTGACCATCTCCACCGAAAAGAGCCTGAACAAGGAGAACAAGGGCAAGATGCTCCGCCAGGAGCGCTATGTGGGCGCCATGCAGCGCAGCTTCTACGTGGGCGGCAGCATCACCGAAGAGGATATCAAGGCCAAGTACGAAAACGGCGTGCTGAGCCTGACGATCCCCAAGAAGGAAGTCAGAAAGGTTCCCGAAAAGAAACAGATCCTGATCGAAGGATAAACCAAAAAACACAAGGCCCGTCGGAGCAAAATCCGGCGGGCTTTTTGCTTTATCTTTTTTCTTGCATTTGTTCATTCAGCGCTTCACCCAGCTTGGCCGGGATGCCCCGGGGGCCGCTCACTGCATAGATGCCGTATTTCTTGCCCAAAACATCGAAGGTGAATTGATCGGACAGGTAATACTGTTCTCTAATTAAATGGAGACATCGAAAAACAGTAATTTGAAGGGGTGCCCTCATCCGACCTCGCTGCGCTCGGCCACCTTCCCCCGCTGCGGCAGGGGAAGGCTTTTGGCCAGGCTTTTCCGAATAGTTGGGCCGAATTCAAGCAAAAGAGCGCACTAAAATAGCCTTCCCCTGCCGCAGCGGGGGAAGGTGGCCGACCATCGGGAGGTCGGTTTTAATCAGGGAATAGTATCAGTTTCCGTGACCAAACATTTGTATCCACGCCGTTTTTCCTGATCTTTTGCTGCGCTTGTACCCATTTTGATTCTGACGAACAAGTATGCATGCGGCGCACGGAAAACGCCGCATGCATATGGTCGATGACCTAATCAATTTGTCCGATAGCTGTATTCCAGAACGGTGCTTTCTCCGTTCTCCGTCCAAACCACATTCCGCTGGTCATCATAGGAAAACGTGACAGTGATGTTGTCGGGATCAAAGAAGCCCTCTGCGGTAATGCTGTCCGTCTCAGGGTCATAGGGGCCCTTCAGGATGGCGTCGTTCAGAATCTCATCGTTTTCTCCCCACTGATACAGGCGGATATCGTACTCGCCTTCATACCAGTCATAGAAATACACCTCGATATCGCCCTTCATCCAGCGGCCGCCAAAGAAATCGCCGATCTTGAGAAACTCCAGTCCCTTTCCGGCGTCTTCCTTGAGATCGCTCCACAGGAGCATTCCGGCGTCGTTGAGAGTAAAGACTGCGTCGCCGTCCTCATAATAGGTTTCAACCCACTCGGACGTAACGGTATCCTGCCTGTAATGAAGGCCAAACGGAACGGTGGTAAGCGCGCTTTTTTCGGGATTCAGCGCGGCGGAGTATTCCCAAATGTCTTCCTTGTTGTCGCCCAGTACGTGAACGATCCTCAGCTTCATTCCGTCGTCCTCATCATAGGACTCAATGCGCCAGTAGCCATCCTCAGCCACCCAGGTGCTGACATAAGGGGCTGCTTCCGGATTTTCATCCGCATAGAAGCCGTATTCCTCCTCAGCCGCCGCCATAAGCGCCATGAGGGAAAGGCAAAGAACCAATATCAGAATAAGCAGTTTTTTCATCGCGGTAGCCTCCTTTTGATGCATCATAGCTTATTTCATTCAAGCCGCTCTGCGGCCGGTGTCCGGTCGTCTCAGCGCTTATCCTTGTCGATGAACTCCAGCGTAATCATGGAAAGCAGGGCAAAGACGAGCACGAATGTTGCCAGCCGCAGCCAGTAAGAGGTGATGTTTTCCTCCGTGCAGTCATAATCGGGATTATAGTTGACCGCCGCCGCTTTTTCCTCCAGGAAGGCTTTTACCCTGTCTGCGCCTGCCAAGTCCAGCAGCTTGCCCACGGTGGTATGCACGGAGATTTCCTGATCGCGCCGGGATTGCACGTCGGGATTGCTTGCCAGGAAATCCACCGCTTCTCCGATGGTGAAGCTGCCGACGATCTGCGTATCCCCGTACTTTTCCAGGAGACCGGCCTTATCCACGGCGCTTAGCACATCTTCCACGGTGAACCCCTCCAGCAGCTGTTCGTTCTTGAGGGTGTCGAAGGTTGCGGAGCTTTCCAGCGCGTTTTTCAGTTCTCCCAGCGTCATGACCTTGCCAAGCTCTTTTGCCCGCAGCTCCGCCACGATGGGCTTATCCTCTGCCTGTAATATATCCAATATCTGACCCACAGTAAAGGTGCCGCCGATTTCGCTGTCCCCCATTTTGCCGACCATGCTGGCGATGGAGTCGTAGGGGCGATTGTTGGTATCCGCCTGGGCGGCGATCACCTTGAGGCCCGGATTGGAAATGGTGAAGTGGGTCAGCGTTTCCGTCCAGGCAGGCAGCGACAGCATGCCCCCGGAGAAAACCAATTGGAAAATCAGCACGAAAGGCATGATGGTCATGGCGGTTGTGGTATTTTTCGCCAGGGTGGATACCCACAGGGACATCATATCGGATGCGTAGGTGATCAGGAACATGGAGATCATGAAGTCCAGGGGGAACAACGGCGTTACCAGACCGTCCCAGGGATATTGGACGCCCACCAGCTGCGTCACATACAAGGTGACCACCGTCTGCGCCAGGCACAGCAGCGCCTGATACAGCATGTGGGATACGATGTAGGAGGAGATGTGCATTCCCGAGCGGTGCTCCCGCTTGATCACGTCCCGCTCCCGGCAGATGACCTGGATGGAATTGAAGCATCCGTTCCAGATGCACACGCATACCATGGCAAAAGCGCCCATCAGGGTGCCTTCCATGGTGAGGAACATCCGCTTGCGAATGACCATGCCCACCAGTCCGGCAATCAGCGCCGCCATGGGCAGCACCTTCCAGTCGTTCTGGTAGATGAACATCCGAAGCATCTTGCCCAGATAGATCCGCACCTGCGCGCCGCGCCCGCGATGGCGTATCAACATCTGACGCTGGCTTTTCGCCTGTACTTCAGCCATTTCACGCCACCTCCTTCGCGTACTTCAAAACAAACTCATCGGCCAGGCCGTCCCCGCCCTCCTCCTTGCGGTTGACGGATTTGACGATCTGTTCC
Organism: uncultured Eubacteriales bacterium; assembly: GCA_902781945.1. Taxonomy (GTDB): domain Bacteria; phylum Bacillota; class Clostridia; order Christensenellales; family Aristaeellaceae; genus SFMI01. The sequence goes on from CACZLE010000023.1 coordinate 10,558, forward strand.
ATTTTATCCCTGCCGAAGAACCTCCGGGCCTCCTTGATGCTGCCATAGTAGGCCAGGCGGCCGGTGCGCGCGCTGTCCTTTGCCAGCACGATCACGTCGTCGAACAGGTCGATCACACGGTCCGGCGTGTGGGTGATCACGATAACGATCTTGCCAGTATCGGCAATCTTGCGAAGCTGCTCGAACAGCTCCCGCGCCATGACGCCGTCCAGGCCGCTGTCCGGCTCGTCCAGGATGAACAGGGAGGGATTGCTGATAAACTCCATTGAAATGGACAGTCGTTTCTTCTGGCCGCCGGAAAGTTTTTCCACCAGATTATTTTTCACGGGGAGAAGGCCGAAAATCTCCATCACCTCGTTGACGCGGGCCTTGCGCTGCTCCGAGGAGACCTCCTTGGGCAGGCGCAGCCTGGCGGCGTCCATCAAGGTGTTCAGCACGGTATCCTTGCCGCGCATCATTTCAGACTGGGGCACAAAGCCCACCTCATACTGCATCTTTTTGTAGTGCTTGTACAGGTCGGTGCCGTTCAGCAGCACCTCGGCCTTCGCCTTCTCATAGCCGTTAATGGCGTTGAGGTAGGTGGTTTTGCCGGCGCCCGAGCCGCCCAGCAGCAGCACCATGTGGCCCTGGGGGATGGCCATATGGATGTCCCGCAGCAGCACTTTCTTTTTAAAGAACTCCGTGGCGGTGCGCTCGGTCAGGTTCACGGTCAGGCCATCGCTCATCACGGAGGCGCTGCCATGGGTGGCCAGGCGGGCCATCTCCGTCCTGATGTCCTCCACCTTCCAGGCCGGCTGGTACTTCTTGCCAAAGCCCCATAGCAATGCCGGAATGAAGGAGGTATAGGGCAGCGCCCACAGCCACATCCAGCGTTTACGCACGCCGTAGACGTCGATCAGACCGGCATACACGCGGATGGAATAAATGAAGCTGACCAGCCACAAAACCAGGGAGACGATCACGATCATGATTGCAACGGTGGAAACATCCGTGCTGTTGAAGGAAACAAGCAGGCTGATCACCTGCAGCGCGATGCTGCCGGCCGAGGCCAGGGAATATACGGGCCCTTCGGATTCACGCCCGGCGCAGCACGCCAGCTGGTATTCCCGCGCGCCGGGGATCAGCGCCCACCAGCCCTTGATGCCGGATTTTTCAAATATCCTCCATATACCGGCCATGAAGAGAGCGGACAGAATGATGTCGCTCAGCGAAGTGCTTCTGGCAAAGATGACCAGCAATATCTGTACCACAAGCATTTCATTCACTCCTTTCTACGCTTGATCGATGGAATTGCTCTGGTTAAACAATCAGACGGTCACGGCCAAATTCTCCCTGGCATATCGGGGAATGGCCGTCAGCCGCCGGGATGCAATCTCCCGAATCGCGTTCAAACAGGATCTCCTGCTCCGGCTGCTGGTCGTCATGCCAGGTCAAGCAGAGCTTCTGATCATCACCGGTGAAGGTAAAGGCGCCGGTTGAACCGGCAATCTTTGCTTCGCCCAGCTCGGGATTCTCCGCATCGGCAATCGGCGCGTCCCAGAATTTGCCCTTGTCGTAGACAAAGCTGTCCAGGTCGCAATCGTAGTAGATCGTGGTCTTGAACACATACGCCCCGTGGGTCAGGGGAGAGGTGATCTCCACGTCCCACCCCCGTCCCTCGTTCTTGGCAATGGTCATCCGGGTGAACTGGGTTTCGCTTTCCAGCCATTCGCCGCAGAGGTACGGATCCTGCTCCGTCTCATCGGGAGAAGCGGTGAAGGAGCCGCCGGTGCTCTCCGTCACGGCGCCGTTTTTCACGCGCAGGTCAAAGGTGTGGGCTTCATCGCAGGCAATGCCGGTGTAATGCCGGATGCTCACGGTGGCGTCTCCATCGCCCACAGGATCATAGCGCGCCACAAAGACGCCGTCAAGGCTTTCCGCGCGCCCCAGCTTCACCACCGAATCATCCTGGGCCATATCATCGGCGATCCAGCCCAGGCCGTTTCCGGATTCGACCTGTATGACGTAGCTTCCGTTCTCGATCAGGCATTTGATGGTTGCGCCGGCCTCAGCGGTTTCCGCGTGGGAAGCCACGCCGCACAGCAGCAGGGTCAGCATCGCGAATACAGCAATCAGTTTCTTCATCACTATCATCCATTTCCCGAAGGGCGCCAAAGAGATGCGTCTCGAAACAGCGCGCGATCGTTCGTTTCAGTTCTTATGGCTCAATATACGCTTTTGATATCCGGGCTGGATTCCAGCACCACGCGGCCGCCATTGTAAAGGAATTCCCAGCAGTCGCCCACCACGATCCTGCGCTCCAGGCTGCCCAGATAGTACATGCCGGTCCGCCTGTCACGCATCACGGTGACGGATATTTCCATTTCCTCGCCGGTGGAGATATCCACATAGCCGGTATAGTCCGCAGGCTCCATGAACTCAAACACATAACCGGCATCAAATCCGCTGGTGGAGGCCTCATCCCCAGGGATGATGGTGGGCAGGCTGTACAGATACTCACCGGCGAGCGTCACATAATGCGCCAGATACGGCAGATCCGAGGCATGCTGCAGGCTGCTGTCCGGATTATCGGTGTACACGACCCAAACATAGCGGCTGCCCTCGTCGTCCTCCGCTTCCACGTCCACCGATAAGGCGACGGGCAATATCATCCGATCTGTGAGGCCCTCCTGCAGCGCCAGCGCCTGCTGTCGGGTTTCCAGCGCGTGATCAAGCACGATCTGCTCGGCCTTCGCGGCGGTGACGCCCTCCGCTTGCCGCGCCTCGGGCAATTCGGTCACGATGGAGCTGGTCAGCCCCAGCATGAGGCCGTTCCCGTCGGTGATGACCTTTACCGCCCCGCCCAGCACGGTGGTGTTCTCAAACATCTGCTGGAATACAAAGTAGCGGTTGCCGAAGGCGTCCGTCAGATCGCGCCAGGGCTCCAGGTCTGTGCGCTCGTTCCCGCCCAGCTGATCGAGCACGGAAAGCACGACCTTGTCCGCACTTTCAAAGCTGTCTATGGGCGTTTCAACACACGCGCCGTCAATCAGGGTCACCCGACCATTGTGGGAATAGTATACCGGCGCTTCCCCATGCGCCGCCTCATGGGCCGTCTCCGCCCGGGAAGCCGCGCCAAATGGTGACATGACTGCCAGCAGTACGCACAGCAACAGCGCAAGAAATTTTCGCATGGTTGTTTCCTCCAATTTTTCCGCAAAACGATCAAGTTGACCGCGCTGCCGTGCGCACCTTTTTGAGCGTCCGGACGGTGTAGACGATGCCCAGGGCCAGCATTGCGACGAGAAGCACGCCGCCCGCAGCCTGAGCCGCCGTAGATCCCTCCATGCCGAAGAAATAGGCGATCAGATCCAGCCCGCTGTCCCAGCATCCATGGAAAAGAAAGGGCACAGCCGTCGCCATCAGCAGTTCGCCACGGCTCCGCGTCTTTTCATATTCGAACCAATGTCCGCCTTGATTGAACTGCCATGTGATATGCATCGGGATAAGCAGTCCGACCACCACCGCCGCAATATTTGAACCAAACCGCGCAGGCATGGAGCCGATACGATTCTCCGTCCAAACCGAACGCAGAGGGCTTCCATTCTTTTAACTTCCATCAGTTTACAGAAACTCCTCCTGCAGCCTACTGAAATATTTGATTCCAATAGACTGCAGGAGGAGCACTTTCGACGCTGTGAATCAGCCTTATTCAATTTTTCCAAACGCGGCCACAGCCTCGTCAACGGTCATCATACCGTTGCTCACCAGCCAGCCAGCCTTTCGCACTTGGGTATCCGGCGCGTCCGCTAATCCAAGCTCTGCAAGGTTGATTGTATGGTCCGGGGGCAGTTGGCCAAACGCCGCGTAGATCTTATCCAGCGAGGTGTCCTTGCAGGGAGTCACCATTCGCTTCGCCTGAGCCATTCGGTTCAGCGCGTTTGTGCTCGCCAGGAAACGAATGAATTCGTTGGCCATATCCACCTTTTCGCTGTACCGGTTGACAGAGAAGCCCATGGATACCATATCCATGAAATATCCTCCCTCGTCGGTTGAGGGAACCGGATGGAAGCTGTATCGGAAAGGATTCGCCTGGAAAGCTTCTGAACGGCTTTCACGCTTTTCCGTGCCGGAAACGGTGCCGCCCTTCGCCAGCATCATCGGCACATCGCCTTCAAAGAATCGCAGAATGACGGGATCATAGTCCTTGGCCAGCAGATTGCATTCCTCCAGATCCATATAGCCGCGGCTCATAAAATCCGCAGCCAGTTCCAGCGCGCCGCGCATGTACTCACCGGCCGAAGGGGTTAAGCTGTTCAATTCCGCAATGGCGGTCTCGTTTTCCCGAATCTAGGCCAGGAAATAGGGGAAAAACAGCGGGTAAAGCAGGAAATTGCCATTGAATCCCAGCATTGGACTGGAATAGCCGGCGCTCTTCAGCGCTTCACAAGCCTGAAGAAGCTGCTCATAGGTTTCGGGAATTTGAAGGTTTTCTTTTTTTAAAATATCCTCGTTTACCAGCATGCCGTAGGTCTCGCAGAAGATGGGAACCATGAATACCTTGCCGTCCTCGCTGTGCAGCAACAGATGACCGCGGATTCCACTCAGATCGAGCCCTAAAGCAGAGTCAGAAAGATCTTCCGCAGCGTCCAAAACACGCAAAAACCGTTCCTGGCCCACCATGGAAGGATAGGTGAAGAAAATGTCCGGCGCCTCTTCTCCCAGCCGCAGGGCCTTGCCAATGTTATTGTTGTAATCGTCGATCTTTTCATACTTGAGTTTCACATTGGGGTAGTATTGCCTGAACAGGGCAAACTCAGCCTCAATCGCCTCGAAATTGTCATAATGCCCCGCAACCAGCAGCGTGATGGACGCGCTGGTATCCAGAGCGGGCGCAAACCCCTCTCCGTCCGCCCAGGCGGGACCCGCCGCCGATAACATCAGCGTCACCATGCACAGCACACAAAGGATTCGTTTCATTTTTCCGCCTCCCTGATTCTTCTGATTTCTTTGAGCACAAGTTTCATGTCAACTGGCTTCGCAATATGGCCGTTCATTCCTGCCGCCATGCACTCGGCCACATTTTCCGAGAAAGCATCCGCTGTCATGGCGATGATGGGAATGGAGGACGCCCAGGCGTCCGGCAGTGCGCGGATAGCCTTTGTCGCCTCCAGACCATTCAGGACGGGCATCTGAATATCCATAAAAATCAGATTGAATTCACCCTTATTCGCCCGCGCCATCCGATCTACCGCCAACTGTCCGTTTTCCGCCCGTTCACAGGTAATACCCTGCATCTGCAGGAGCATGGAGATGATTTCCCAGTTGATGTCGTTATCCTCCGCTACCAGGATATTCATGCCTGCGATATCGGAATTATCCTCCTCCGAGCCCTTCTTCTCCGGCTGATTGCCCAAAAGCTCGTTGAGCTTTTTATAGAGTGTGGAGCGGAACAGCGGTTTGCTGATGAAGCCGTTGGCTCCGGCATCCCTGGCGGCATCCTCCAGATCAGACCAGTCATAAGCGGAGATCAGCAGGATCGGCACGTCATCACCAACCATGGCCCGGATCCTGCGAGCCGCCTCAATGCCATCCATATCCGGCATTTTCCAGTCCAGGATCACTGCCCGGTATTCGTTCTTCCGGCTCAGCATGGACAGCGCTTCCGCGCCGCTGTTGGCAACGTCTGCTTCCACGCCAATGGATTGAAGGGTGTCTTTGGCGGTTTCCAGCAGAATCTCATCATCATCCGCCACCAGAACCCGCATGGCCTCCAGCTTCATCTCCTCCTCCTTTCTGTCAGCCAGAGGGAGCTCCAGGTTCACTGTAAAAATGGTTCCCTTGCCTAATTCGCTTTGACAGTCAATGGTTCCATGCATCAGATCGATCATCTGCTTGGTGATGGCCAAGCCCAGGCCGGTTCCCTGGATCGTGTTCACGCGGCTGTCTGTCTGGCGGGAGAAGGGCTGATACATACGCTCCATGAACTCCGGCGACATTCCCATGCCCGTATCCCCGACCACGTACGTCAGCTTGACTGTGTTTTCCGCGCTTCCCGGCGTCTGCTGCATATCTACCCAAACTTTTCCGCCTGGCTGCGTATACTTGATGGCATTGGAAAGGAGATTGATATAGATCTGGTTGAGGCGCAGCTGATCGGCGTAAAGGTGTTCATGATTGAAATGATTGATGCGGAAGCTGAAATCGATGTTCTTCTCTTTCACCATCGGCTGGGAAATGTTCACCAGGTTCTCCGCGCATTCCACAATGGAAAAGGAGGCCGGGCTCAGATTGAGCTTACCGCTTTCCACCTTGGAAATATCCAGAATATCGTTGATCAGGGTCAGCAGGTGATTGCTGGCAAGGCCGATTTTATGCAGGTTTTCCTTGACGGCGGCGCTGTCCTCCGCGTTCTTTTCCGCAATGGCAGTCAGGCCGATAATAGCGTTCATGGGCGTGCGGATGTCATGGGACATGGTGGAGAGGAAGTCCGTTTTGGCACGGCTTGCCCGATCAGCGGCATCAGCGGCACTCTTGGCGCGATAATTGGCCCGCAGCAGCATGGACAGATTGAGAATGAGCAAAAGAAGAAGCCCTGTGGATACAATTCCCACCAGCGTCCAGTCCGTGTTCTCCGGCATCAGCGAGCGCAGCGGCACCATGGTGAGCACAATCCAGTCGTCCGTGGAGTTGACCCGTGTATGCGCCACTAAGCAGCGTTCCTGCTCCGAAAAGTTCATCTCGAAGCTGCCGGCTTCTCCCGCAAAATCCTGCGCCAGCTTGTCCCGGGCGGCGTTGCTGCGTTCATTGTAGTATTGATAAAACTCAAAAAAATTGGTGCTCTGGAAGGAATCTCCGCTGATGATGTAGTCGCCGGCGGCATTGATCAGGGTAATTTCGGCGTCCTTATAATCGTCTGTTGGGAACGACCATTCCGTTTTGAACGCGGATTCGGGGATGATGCGCAGGAGAACAGCGTTTTCTGGCGCATCATTCTCCAAATTTTTCAGGGTAATCCAGTTGCAAAAGGCGATAGAACGCCTGCCGGTGATGGGATTATTAAAGGTTCGGGTCACATAAACTGTTTTGCTTCCGCTGAAAAAAGCCGATATGCCATTCGGAAACAGATCAATATTCCCATAATTCACCGACAGATTGTCCGGCGCAAAGTCAGGATCCTCCGGTACCGTAGACAGTCCTTTGCCTGTCAGTTTGTCCCCTTCCACAAAGAGCACATGCGCCATAAAGCGCTCATCGGAAACAGATGAACGCAAAAACGCTGCTGCTTCCTCCGCCGTCATGCTGCTGGTGTTGATATGTCTGGCCCAGCTGTCGCAAACGCGTTGTTCCCCAATAAGATAATTGGTGGTCACATGCTCCATGGCCACCGTCATATTGATAAAAGCCTCTGTCTGCGTTTCCTGCATCTGGCGCTGCTGATTGCCCACGTATATTACCACGAAAGCCAATGTGACCAGTACAATCAAAGCATTGCCCAATATAATGGGTATTCTCTTCATTTTTTGTTCTCCGATAGAATCGTTTTTTAAATAGGAAACTAAAATTCCATTATGCTTCTCCATTATACTTTACGACTTGAATATTAGCAAGTGATTTTTGAACGACCTTACTATGATATAATGTCGGTTACTGGCGGTTACATTGTAGAATCGCAATCATAAAAAAACCGGATATGCTACTCCGAATAATCGGAGCAAGCGATTTGTTCATCTCATAACCGAAAGAAAATTCCTGCCCACATGCTTTGCAGCCAACAACGTGGCTCCACTTTTGACAAATGGATCAAATACCAAAGTCCATTTTTCTCGTCATAAATGTACTTTCCCGTGATGTAATCCTCCGAATAAGATTGATTCCTGCAATTCAAACATTCTGGCTAATTAAAAAAGCCGAAGGGAGACTACTTCCATATGAAGTGCCTCCCTTCGGCGGCCTTTTCATTTGTGTTCAATTATGAGGTAGTATGAAAAAGTCCTTCATAAAGTCTTTAATTACCCTTGGCAAAGCTCATTTTTACGATGGAAATAGGTATTGTAAGCGTGAGTGTGTTGAACTTTTATCGCTAAATAAGTGCATACCCTATAACCCCGCACCAGGAGATTTCATCTCCTGGACCTCAGTGGGCGAACCGGCTTGGCAACAATAACAAACAATCTGCGCCTGTAACTCGGATAGAGCAAAGAGAGCTTCCGGGCATAAGAAAAACCGTTGGCCAGCCAGAAAATGAATTCATTCATTTTCTGGTCTGTCCAGCGGTTTTTCGCTGTGCGCCGTGCAGCACAGCGCGCCAGCAAAGCTGGCTGCCCGGAAGCGTTGGGCTGCGGTTTTGTTTCTCGCTCTGTCAGTTGCTTTTACGGCGACAAACGCAGGTTTTCTGCTTCTCTTTTGACGCAAAAGAGAAGCGTACCCCTTCCCCTTGCCAATTTCTGTTTGTCATACCAGAAGAACGCGCATTTTCTCCTATTTCCCATCCCGCAGCGCCAGCACGTTCACCGGCGCGATCCCCAGCGCCTCGGGCATCTGGCCGGGGCGTTTTTCCTTGGGCAAGCGCCACCAGATGGTGGGAGTGTCCGGGCGCTGATTGCCGTAGCGGAACTCGATCACCCACTCGAAGGGCTCCTCCATATCCCCGGCGAAGGCCACGGGATAGCGGTTGCGCGTCTCCCGGGTGCTGAAATAGTGGGCGCGGATGCCCACGTGGGTCACGCTGTCCGGCACCGGCAGGGCGGTTTCCAGCTGAATGCCCCAGCTGGGCACATACAGCAGCTTTTCCCCCGCCTTTTGGGCCGGCGCGATGTTTTTGCAGCCGGTCAGGATGGCGGCGTGCACCGTGCCGGGATTGGCGAACAGCTCCTTGGTGGACACCGGCGGGTACGCCCGGCCCGCATCCATCACCGCGATCTGTCCGCACATATGATAGGCCTCGTCCCGGCTGTGGGTCACCAGCAGCACCGGGCCGCCATAGCTTCTCAAAGCGTCCAGCATCTGCAATTTCAGCCGCATGCGCAGGTGGGTGTCCAGGGCGGAGAAGGGCTCGTCCAGCATCAACAGCTTGGGCCGGTTGACCAGGATCCTGGCCAGCGCCGCCCGCTGCTGCTGACCGCCGGACAGGGCGCTGGGCTTATGCCCCGCCACATCTTCCAATTGGAACATTTTCAGCGCTTCCGCGCAGGCCCGCTTTTTCTCCGCCTTGTCCCGCACCCCGTGCAGCCCGCACAGGATGTTTTCCTCCACGGTCATATTGGGAAACAGGGCGTAGCTCTGGAACAGATACCCCACGTGCCGCTGCTGGGGCTTTTTGTTGATCCGCTTCTCGCTGTCGAACAGCACGTCCCCGTCCAGCACGATGCGCCCGCGATCCGGCGTCTCGATGCCCGCGATGCATTTGAGCGTATAGCTTTTGCCGCAGCCGGAAGCTCCCAGCAGGCCGGTGATGCCGCTCTCCGCCTCAAACTTCGCCCGCAGGGTAAAATGCCCCAGCCGTTTTTCGATATCCACCTGCAAGCTCATGGCCGGGCCTCCTTCTTCTGCCGGGCTTCCAGCAGGTTCACCGCCAGCAGCACCACCGCGCTGATGGCCAGGTTCACCATCACCCAGAAAAAGGCCCCGCCGTCGTCGTTGGTGCGCCACAGCTGATACACCGTGGTGCTGATGGTGGCCGTGCGCCCGGGGGTGTAGCCGATCATCATGCTGGTGGCGCCGTATTCGCCCAGGGCCCGGGCGAAGGCCAGCACAAACCCGGCCAGGATGCCCTGCTTGCAGGCGGGCATGCGGATGCGCCAGAAAATGAAGGTGTTGCTGAGGCCCAGTGTCTGCCCCGCGTGGGCCAGGGTGCAGTCAAAGCTCTCAAAGGCTCCCCGCGCCGTGCGGTACATCAGCGGAAAGGCCACCACCAGCGCAGTCAGCACGCCGCCGTACCAGGTCATCACAAATTTGATGCCCCACCGGGCCAGCAGCATGCCCAGGGGCCGCCGGGCTCCAAACACCAGCAGCAGAAAATAGCCGCACACCGTGGGCGGCAGCACCATGGGCAGGGTGAGCACCACATCCAGCAGGCCCTTCACCAGCCGGGGCAGCCGGGCCACGTAATAGGCGCACAATATGCCCAAAAAGAACACCAGCACGCTGGAAATGGCCGCGATGCGCAGCGAATTCCACAAGGGATACCAGTCCATATTCTTCTCCTGTTAAAAGGCCAACCGGCAGCAGGGCGCCGCCGGTTGGCCTTTCCTATTCTTATTGCGCCACCGGCGTGAAGCCCACGGAGGCAAACACGGCCCCGGCTTCTTCCCCGGTCAGGTAGGTCAGGAAGGCCTGGGCGGCTTCCTGGCGGGCAGAGGTGGAGAGCACGGCGGCGGGATAGATGATCTGGCCGCACATTTCGGCGGTGGCCTCATCGGCCACGGTCAGGCCCGCGGAGAAAGCGTCCGTGGCATAGATGACGCCGCAGTCCACGCTGGCTTCCTTCACCTGGGTGGTCACTTCCTTCACGTTGCTGCCGTAGGTGATCTTGCCGGCCTTGGCCAGCTCTTCTTCATTAAGTCCATAGTAAGCCAGGATCTTCTGTGTGTACTGGCCCACGGGCACGTCGCTGTTGCCCATGCACAGCAGCACCTGGCCGTCCTTGAGAAGCTCAGCCAATTGATCAAAGCTCTTGATCTCGCTGCCCTCGCTGGCAACCAGCGTCACCTTGTTTTCCAGCAGGTTGATGCGGCTGCCCTCCAGCACAAAATCCAGGCCCTCGGTGTTCACCGCGGGGTCGGCGTTCTTGTCCAGCTGGTTCATCTGCTTCTGACCGGCGGAGATGAACAGGTCGCATTCCGCGCCCTCCTGGATCTGGGTCTTAAGGGTGCCGGAGGAATCGAAGTTGTACACCAGGGTCACGCCGGGGTTGGCCGCCTCGTACAGGGCCTTGATCTCCGTCAGCGTCTCGGTCATGGACGCGGCGGCGAACACCACCAGTTCGGTCGTTTGCTCGGCCAGCGCGGGCGCGCAGGCCAGGATCATCACCGCGGCGACGATCAGGGACAGGATCTTCTTCATGGGTACGCTCCTTCTTGCAGTCTTTACTGCAAATTATATTATTGAAGGGCACCTCCCGCCGGATTTACGCCAGGCCAGCGCCCGTTCAACCCCATTTCATTTATTTTACCGCAATCGGGCGGGAAAAGCAAATTTTTTGCGAAGCGCTATTCTTTTGACGCAAAAGAGAAGCCTACCTTTTTCCCGCCAAATCTCCATTTGCATAACAAAGCAGCAATTGTGTCATTATCGTGTTTACCGGCGAGATTTATTGCATTTTCCCTCTTTTTTGCTATAATAAGGATATATTTTTCTCCCGCAAAGGAGCGCGAAGGCATGAACGTCACGGTATATCTGGGCGCGACGATGGGCAACGATCCCCGGCTGGAGACGGAGGTCCGGCGGCTGGGCCGCTGGATCGGCGAGAGCGGCAATGCCCTGGTGTACGGCGGTTCCAAGGCCGGGCTCATGGGCGCGCTGGCGGAGAGCGTATTGCAAGCCGGCGGCGAGGTCACGGGCGTGGAGCCCCAGTTTTTCATCGATATGGGCTACGAATACCCCGAGATCACCCGCCTGATCGTCACCCAGGACATGACCGAGCGCAAAACCAAAATGATCGAGCTGGGTGACGCCTTCATCGCCTTTCCCGGCGGCACGGGCACGCTGGAGGAGATCAGCGAGATCATGTCCAAGGTCTCCCTGCGCCACCTTTCCGCGCCCTGCATCCTCTATAACCTGAACGGCTATTACGAGGGCCTCAAAGCGCTGCTGAAGCACATGGTCGCCACCGGCCTTTCCAGCCCGGAAAAGCAGCAGGGCATCTATTTTGCCGATACTTTGGAAGAGATACAGCAGTTATTGACCTAACTAAGGAGGTGCTCCCATGTTTGGAAGAAGGCCGGATGGCCGCCGCATCAAGGGAATCGACCCGGTGGTGCAGATCACGCCCTATGTGATGCCCATGCGCTGCGACGCCCAGGTGTTTTTGCAGCACCGCATCGACTGGGAAAAAATGACCCGCTATATCAGCGCCCAGATGCAGGAAAAGGACCAGAAGCTGACCCACATGCAGATCATCGTGGCGGCCTACGTGCGGGCCGTCAGCGAGAATCCCGAGGTCAACCGCTTCATCATGAACAAGCAGTATTTTGCCCGCAACAATTGCAGCGTGGCCTTCACCATGCTCAAGTCCCCCCAGGACGCGGACCAGGGCGAAACGGTGGTCAGCATCCGCTTTGACCCCAAGGATACCCTCTACGACGTGCGGGACCGCATGGTGGCCGCCGTGGAGGCCAACCGCGGCGAAAACGTCCAGCCGGGCTTCATCGATAAGCTGCTGGCCTTCCTGTTCAGCGTCCCCGGTCTGGCCACGGTGGTGGTGGCCCTGGTGCGCCTGCTGGACCGCTACGGCCTGGCCCCCGGCGCGCTGATCAGCGAGCTGCCCTTCTACGTGGGCATGTACATCACCAATAACGCCTCCATCGGCCTGCATCATGTCAACCACCACATTTACAATTTCGGCGACGTGAGCATGTTCTTCGGCATGGGCCTGGTGGAAAAGGTGGCTGTGGTGGAAAATGGGCAAACCCGCATGAAGCGCTACCTGCCCATCGGCATCACCGCCGACGAGCGCGTGTGCTCCGGCGCCCACTACGCCCGCTTCTTCGCCGCCATCGAAAAATACCTGGAGCATCCGGAACTGCTGGAAGTGCCTCCGGAGACCGTCAAATACGACCAGGGCGTGGAATACCACGAGCCGAAATTGTCAAAAAAATAAAGGGCATCCGTTAGGGCCTCCGCGGCCCAATATCTCCCCTTGTTTGTCTGCTTTCATAAGCGCATAAGAAACACCCCGCCGGGTTCCCGGCGGGGCGCTGTTGTTATGCGATTACTTGACGTTTTCGTACTTGTCGCGGGCCACGTAGGTGGTGTGCAGCAGGTGATGGGCCTTATGGCCGCCCACTTCGCCCAGGTACTCCTTGTAGAGCACCTTCAGCTCCTCGTTGTCCTGGCTCTTGCGGCGGGCCTTGCCTTCGTCCTCGCCATAGAGGGCCTTGGCGCGCTCGGCGGAGACGTTGACGCCCATGCGGATTTCGCTCTTGACGATGGGCTGACCGCCGCCGGTGACACAGCCGCCGGGGCAGCACATCACTTCGATGAACTCATACTTCTTTTCGCCGCTGCGGACGCTGTCCAAGAGCTTTTGGGCATTGGCGGTGCCATGGGCCACGGCCACGTTCAGCTTGGTTTCGCCCAGGTCGATGACGGCTTCCTTGACGCCCTTGAGGCCGCGGACTTCGTGGAATTCCACCTTCTCCAGGGTCTTGCCGGTGACGACTTCGTAAGCGAAGCGCAGAGCGGCTTCCATCACGCCGCCGGTGGCGCCGAAGATGACGCCCGCGCCGGTGCTCTCGCCCAGCACGCTGTCAAAGTCCTCTTCGGGCAGGGTGGCAAAGTCGATGCCCGCCTGGCGGATCATCTTGGCCAGCTCGCGGGTGGTGAGCACCTCGTCCACGTCCTGCATGCCGTAGTTGCTCAGCTCGGGCCGCTTGGCCTCAAACTTCTTGGCGGTGCAGGGCATGACGGACACCACGGCGATGTCCTTGGGATCGATGTCGAACTTCTCGGCGTAGTAGGTCTTGATCACCGCGCCCAGCATCTCGTGGGGGCTCTTGCAGCTGGACAGGTTGGGGATGAAATCGCTGTTATAGGTCTCGCAGTACTTGACCCAGCCGGGAGAGCAGCTGGTGATCATGGGCAGGGTGCCGCCCTTGGTCAGCCGCTGCACCAGCTCGGTGCCTTCCTCCAGGATGGTCAGGTCCGCGCCGAAGTCGGTGTCGAACACCTTGTCAAAGCCCAGACGGCGCAGGGCGGCGGCCATCTTGCCGGTGACGCTGGTGCCCATGGGGATGCCGAATTCCTCGCCCAGGGCGGCGCGCACGGCGGGAGCGGTCTGCACCACCACGTGCTTGGGGCCTTCCAGCAGCTTATCCACGGCCTTGATGGAATCCTTTTCCTTCAAAGCGCCCACGGGGCAGGCCACGATGCACTGGCCGCAGCCCACGCAGCCGGTATTGGCCAGGGGCAGCTTCCAGGGGCTCTCGATGGCGGTGGTGAAGCCGCGGCGCACAGCGCCGATGACGCCCACGTTCTGCTGCTGATGGCAGGCAGCCACGCAGCGGCGGCACAGCACGCACTTGTTGTTGTCGCGCACCACGCAGGGGCTGGCGTCGTCCACGTCGTAGTGGTTCATTTCGCCGGCAAAGTGGTTGTCGTCGTCAATGCCCAGATCGCGGCACAGATCCTGGAGCTCGCAATTGTTGTTGCGGGAGCAGGACAGGCACTTGCGGTCATGGATGGAGAGCAGCAGCTCCACCACGGTCTTGCGGGCCCGGCGCACGGCGGGGGTGTTGGTCTTGACCACCATGCCCTCGCTGACGGGGTACACGCAGGCGGCCTGCAGGGCGCGGGCGCCCACGTCCACCACGCAGACGCGGCAAGCGCCGATCTGGTTGACATCCTTCAAATAGCACAGCGTGGGAATGTGAATATTGGCCTTGCGGGCAGCCTCCAGCACGGTGCTGCCGGCGGGCACGGACACCTGCACGCCGTCAATCGTCAAATTGATCATGTTTTCCATACAGCTGTCCTCCTATTACTGACGGGAAATGGCGCCGAAGCGGCACTTCTCCATGCACGCGCCGCACTTGAGGCACTTGGCGGTATCGATAACGTGGGCCTGACGCACTTCGCCGCTGATGGCGCCGGCGGGGCACACCTTGGAGCAGGCGGTGCAGCCGCGGCACTTTTCGGCGTCGATGACATATTGCAGCAGGGCGCGGCAATGATGGGCGGGGCACACATGATCCTTGATGTGGGCCTCGTACTCATGACGGAAGAATTTGAGGGTGGCCAGCACGGGGTTGGGCGCGGTCTGGCCCAGGCCACACAGGGCCGTGGCCTTGATGCCCTGGGCCAGCTCTTCCAGCTTGTCCAGGTCTTCCATGGTGCCCTTGCCTTCCACGATGCGGTTCAGGATCTCCAGCATGCGGCGGGTACCCACACGGCAGGGGGTGCACTTGCCGCAGCTCTCGTCCACGGTGAACTCCAGGAAGAAGCGGGCGATGTCCACCATGCAGTCGTCCTCGTCCATGACGATCATGCCGCCGGAGCCCATCATGGAGCCCGCGGCGATCAGGTTGTCATAGTCCACGGGGGTATCCAGCAACTGGGTGGGCAGGCAGCCGCCGGAGGGGCCGCCGGTCTGCACGGCCTTGAATTTCTTGCCATTGGGAATGCCGCCGCCGATCTCGTAGATGATGGTGCGCAGCGAGGTGCCCATGGGCACCTCCACCAGGCCGGTGTTGTTGATCTTGCCGCCCAGAGCAAACACCTTGGTGCCCTTGCTCTTTTCGGTGCCCATGCTGGCGAACCAGTCCGCGCCGTTCAGGATGATCTGAGCCACGTTGGCGTAGGTTTCCACGTTGTTCAGCATGGTGGGCTTGGCGAACAGGCCCTTGACAGCGGGGAAGGGAGGACGCGGGATGGGCTCGCCGCGCTTGCCCTCGATGGAGCGCATCAGCGCGGTTTCCTCGCCGCAGACGAAGGCGCCGGCGCCCAGGCGGATCTTGATGTCAAAGTTGAAGCCGGTGCCGAAGATGTTTTCGCCCAGCAAGCCATACTCATGGGCCTGGCCGATGGCGATCTCCAGACGCTTGACGGCGATGGGATACTCGGCACGCACATAGATGTAGCCTTCCGCCGCGCCGATGGCATAGCCCGCGATGGCCATGGCCTCCAGCACGCTGTGGGGGTCGCCCTCCAGGATGGAGCGGTCCATGAACGCGCCGGGGTCGCCCTCGTCGGCGTTGCAGGCCACGAACTTATCGGGGCCGGGGCTGTTGTAGGTGAACTTCCACTTGAGACCGGTGGGGAAGCCGCCGCCGCCGCGGCCGCGCAGGCCGGACTTCAAAATCTCGTCGATGACTTCCTCGCGGGTCATCTGGGTCAGGGCCTTTTCCAGGGCCTTGTAGCCGTCGAAGGCCAGGTATTCGTCGATGTTTTCGGGATCGATGACGCCGCAGTTGCGCAGGGCGATGCGGTGCTGGTGCTTGTAGAAGCCGATCTCGTCCAGGGGCTTGCTGGCGTCCTGCTCCTGGGTGGCGTGGTCGGTGTACACCAGGTGCTGCACGGGACGGCCCTTGAGCAGGTGCTCAGAGACGATCTCGTCCACGTCCTCCACCTTCACGCGGGAGTAGAAGGTGCCTTCGGGGTACACGATGACCACAGGGCCAGCCTCGCACAGGCCAAAGCAGCCAGTGCGGATGACCTTGACTTCCTTGTCCAGGCCCTTTTCCTTGATCTGCTGTTCAAAACGCTCGATGATCTGCGCCGAACCGGAAGACGTACAGCCGGTGCCGCCGCAGCAGAGTACGTGCGCGCGATAGATTTCCATGTGGCAATTCCTCCTCAGCGGTCAGCTTTATTTGTTCTCCTCGGCGGCGCCGATGGTATACTCCGTCACGGGGCGGCCATTGACGATGTGCTCGGCCACCACGCGGCCCACCTTTTCAGGGGTCATGTGCACGTAGGTCACCTTTTCCTGGCCGGGCAGATACACATCCACCATGGGCTCCAGGCGGCACATGCCGATGCAGCCGGTCTGGCTGACGGTGACATGGGACAGGCCGCGCTTGTTGATCTCGTCCATGAAGCCCATCATCACGGGCCGGGCGCCGGCGGCGATACCGCAGGTGGCCATGCCCACCACCACGCGGATGTTTTCGTTCTGATCTTCCTTGCGCAGGTTGATGCGCTGCAGGGTGCGTTGACGGATGGCTTCCAGTTCAGCCATAGATTTCATAGGATCACACCTCCAAAAATCGGTTCCAGTTCTTCCCGGATGGCTTCCAGCATCCAGGAAGCGACCTCGGGTTCGTTAAGCGGTACGTCTCCCAGGGCCTGCCGCACCTCGCGGGTGTCAAACTGCATCTCTCCCTTGGGAGAGGCGCATTCCAGCACGAAGTCCGGACCCTCCGGATTGGCGGTCACAAGGGATACCACCGTGCCCGCCAGATCCCCCAGGGGCAGGCAGTCGATGCTGTCCCCATGCAGGGTGGCGGTAAAGGTGGTGCCCACCCCCACCTGGCTTTCGATGGCGATGTCGCCGCCGGTAAGGCGGGCGTTCTGCGCCATCAGGGGAATGCCCAGGCCCACCTTGCGGGTGGTGCGGGTGGTGCCAAAGGGGCTCATGACCCTTTGGAGCAGCTCCGCGTCCATGCCGCAGCCGTCGTCTTTGATGGTCAGGGTGATGAGCTTGCCCTCATCCACCTTGACCCCGATGGCGACCACGCTGGCCTTGGCGCGCACGCTGTTTTCCGCCAGATCCAGGATATGAAGCGACAGGTCCCGCATGAATGCTTACTCCCTGTACTTGGCGATGATGCCGGGGATATCGTCCGGCACCAGGCGGCCATACACTTCGTCGTTGACGGTCATAACGGGGGCCAGGCCGCAGGCGCCCAGGCAGCGGGTGGCCTGCAGGGTGAACATGCCGTCCTCCGTGGTGTCGCCCACGGGGATGCGCAGCTCCTCGCTCAGACGGTCCAGCACCTTCTGGCTGCCCTTCACATAGCAGGCGGTGCCCAGGCAAACGCTGATCACATACTTGCCGGCGGGCTTCAGCTTAAACTGGCTGTAGAAAGTCGCAACGCCATATACTTCGCTGAGCGTGACGCCCAGGCCCTCCGCGATGGCCTTCTGCACGTCCATGGACACGCAGCCAAAGATGTTCTGCGCGCGCTGCATGACGGGCATCAACGCACCGGGCTGATCCTTGAGCTCTTCGATCACTTGTTTCAGCTGCTCAAATTTCTCTTTGTTGTCCGGCATAACAGGAAATTCCCTCCTTTTTATCGGGTCCATGTATCCTTGATACACACACCGGTTTATTGTATCACGTTTGTTCTGAAATTGCACGCTTTTTTTAAGACTTTTTTATCGATAAAACGATATTTTTTATGGATAAAAAAGAAAAAATTTGTTAAATTTCCTTTTTGGAGCGCATCCAGGCCAAAAGATCGGCCACGCTGCGGTGCTCCAGGCGCAGGGCGTGCTCCCTTTCCTGGATGTCCCCCAGGTAGTGAGCGTCGGAGGAATGCAGCACGTGGCGGCCCTCCAAGGCCTTTTCGTCGCAGGGCAGCAGCCGCCACATCTCCACCGTGGGGAAGTAAGGGGTCTCGGGCATCATACCCAGATTGACCAGCAGCCCGTGGGAGCCGCGGTTGATGTGGGCGGGCACGGGCACGCCGCCGTAATCGATCACCTGTTTGGCCGTTTCGCTGAGGCTGAAATCCGTGGCCCCGATCAGCAGGGCGTCCTCCTCGTCGATCTGCTCGTCGTCGCTGTTCATCACCCGCTGGTAGCCGAAAAAGGAAGGCTTGTTCTTCTTGGGCGGCAGATGCGTCTTGATCATGCTGCTAAAATCCAGCGCCGTCTGCACGTCCGGGAAATACCCCAGCATGTGCACCTCCTCCCGGGTGGTGATCTCCATGCCGGGCACCAAAAGCAGCCCGTAAGCGTCGCACGCCTCCTGAATGGCGGGCAGATTGCGGGCCGTGTTGTGATCGGTGAGCGCAATGATATCCAGCCCCTTGATTTTGGCCATGCCCGCGATGTTGCAGGGGGTCATGTCATCGTCCCCGCAGGGCGACAGACAGGAGTGGATGTGGAGATCGGCAAAGAGTTCCATGGGGTTATTCCTTATCCGGCACGCCCGCAGCATGGAGCCTGCCGCAGATCTCATAGCCGCTCAGGGGGCTTTCCAGCACGCACACGCCCTCCTCGGCGGCCTTGTCCAGGCTCTCCTTTTCCATATGAATGCTCTCGGGCATGATGACGCAGGCCATGTCGTGCAGGGCCGCCACGGCGATGACGTTCATGTGGATCTGCACCGTCACCCAGGCCATGCCCTCCTGGCCGTGGGCCATCACCCAGCTGAGCAGATCGCAGGTGTAGCCGCACAGCACATCCTTTTCCAGATCAGCCTCCGGGGTGACGACCTGCGCATCGATCAGGGGCATAATATCTTTGATCTTCATTGCAAAATATTCCTCCGTTGACATGAATTGAAATACCCTTTATAATAACCGTGGGACAGGAAGAAAAATACGCGGGGCTGATGCCTGCCGGACTACAAAGGAAGGCAGGTGATGCGCATGACGACCTATGAGACCATCATGGTTATCATCGGATTCACGAACTGCTTGCTGATCGTGCTGGTAGCCTTTATCGGCAGTAAGAAGTAAGTACAAGAGAAGCCGCCGCGTAGGGCAAATACGCGGCGGCTTTCATAAGGACTCACGCCGACAGGCGCTTGTTCTGCGGAAGCAAACCCTCTTCCTGTCCTTTATTATACCCGCCACGGGCAGCTGTGTCAAGAACACGGCTGCCTTTTTATCTTCTCGTCTGCGCCAATTCCACCATCTGCTCCGCCATGGTTTGCAGCTTATCGCGCATCTTGTGGATGCATTCCATCTCATTGGCGAAGCCCAGCACGATATCCTCGGCGAAGCACCGGCAGGTGGGGCTGCCGCAGCTGCCGCAGTCGTAGCCCGGCAATTCAGCGATGATCTCGTTCATGCGCTGCATCTTCTGCATGGCCACGGAGAAATCGTCGTCCAGCTTCATCACGCTGTTGGGCTCCAGAGGCTTATCCATTTTCAGCGCGTATTTGTTCATATCGGAGACGGGCACGCTCTGCTGGGGCGTGCTGTCGTTTTTTGCCTTGGCGGCGGCCACCAGCTTGCGGATGGAGTTCTTGGCCACGTAGTTGTTTTCAAAGGTCAGCGGGCCGCCCACGCAGCCGCCGGTGCAGGCGTTGCCCTCAAAGAAGGTCAGGTCGCTCAGCTTGTTGTTTTCGATCTCCTCCAGCACGCGGATGCAGTTCTGGATGCCGTCCACGCACAGGGCGTTTTCCTGAAAAATGCTCTTGGTCTCGCCGCTGCTGGCGGCCCAGCCGATGCCGTAGCTGGTGGAGGCGCCCTCGATCCTTTCCTCCTTTTGGATCTTGCTGATCAGCGGGCGCAGCAGGCCGTAGATCTCCATCATGGAAATGGCGCTGCTGACGGCGGATTTCTCCTGGCCCAGGGGCGAGGTGATGGCCGTCATCTTGGCCGGGCAGGGGGTAATGAAAAACACGCCCACCTCCTCGGGGCGGCAATCGTGGGCCTTGCAGAATTCCGCCCGGGCGATCTGGGCCGCCACCTCCATGGGCTGACGGATATCCACGATATGCGGGATCAGGTCGGGAAAGCGCACCTGGATCAGCCGCACCACCGTGGGGCAGGCGGAGGAGATCAGGGGCCGGGGCAAGCCGGGCTCCCGCAGCTTTTCGGTGATGGCGCGGGCCACGATATCCGCCCCCCGGGCCACCTCGAAAACGTCGTCAAAGCCGATCCTTTTCAGGGCCGCCAGCACCACGCCCACGTCGGTAAGGCCGCGGAACTGGCCGTACAGGGAGGGCGCGGGCAGGGCGACATTATAGCGGAAGAGCTTCAGCTCGTCCAGGCTGTCGGTGATGGCCACCTTGGCGTGATAATCGCAGATGCGGATGCATTCGCCGCAGTCGATGCAGCGCTCGTCCAGGATGTGCGCGCGGCCCTTGCGCACGCGGATGGCCTCGGTGGGACAATGCATCAGGCAATTGGTGCAGCCCTTGCACAGTTCCTTGTCCAGCCGCACGGAATGATAACGGGTTTTCTGGTCCATTGTATCGTCCTCTTGCCTCAGGCCAGGCGGAAGCCCATGCGGATGGTGGTGCCTTCCCCTACCTTGCTGGTAATGTCAAAATCGTCGGCGTTGCGCTTCATATTGGGCAAGCCCATGCCCGCGCCGAAGCCCTGGCTGCGGGCGGTTTCGCTGGCGGTGGACCAGCCCTCGCGCATGGCCATTTCCACGTCCGGGATGCCGGGGCCCCGGTCGGCGCTGATCAGCCACACGGCCTCGGGAGACACCTCCAGGGTCAATACGCCCCCGTCGGAGTGGATTACCAGGTTCATTTCCACCTCGTAGCTGGCCACGGACACCCGGCGCAGCACGTTGGCGGACACGCCCAGTTGCTTTAATTTCCTTTTAATATCCGCCGAGGCCTCGCCGCCGCGGGTATAGTCCTCCGCCTCCACGGGATAATCCGCGTGAATCAGAACGCTGCTCATGTCGCTTCCTCGCTTTCCGGCCACTCGATGGGCACGCCCCGCAGGCCCGCGCTGTACAGCAGGCCGCAGGCGGTAAAGGCCGTCTCCCTGGTGGCGATCACGGCCAGGCCCTGTTCGTCGGCCTGCTCGATGATCTCATCGTTTGGCACCTTGCTGCGCACGTACACCAGGCATTTCAGGTCCAGCATATCCGCCGTGCGCAGCACGTGGGGATTGGCCAGGCCCGTGATCAGCACGGTTTTTTCGTTTACAAAAGCCAGCACGTCGCTCATCAGGTCGGAGCAGCAGGCGGTATAAACCGGGGTATCCAGCCGCTCTTCCCCGCACAAAACCCTGGCGTGCAAAATATCCACCATATCCTTGATCGTCATATGCTTCCTCTTTTCTATCCTTCTGGATCAATTCTATTCTACCCTTGGAATATCGATTTGTCAATCAAAAAAGGGACGGAAACAACTGCCTCCGTCCGCTTCGCAGCCTTATCTGCCTTTTTCCTCCTGCATGGACTGGGCCAGCCGGTTGCTGAGCAGGGCGAAGGACACGGCCATGTCCTCGTTTTGCACCAGCACGCCGTCGGGCACCTTGAGGTGCACGTGGGCAAAGTTCCACACGGCCTTGATGCCCGCCGCCACCAGCTGATCGCACACCTGCTGGGCCTGGTCGGCGGGGGTGGTGATGATGCCGATGGGGATCTTGCGCTTTTCGCAGATCTCCCCCAGCCGCTCCATGGGGAACACCTCGCAGTCATGGATCTTCCGGCCCACCAGCTCGCTGTTCCGGTCAAAGGCCGCGGCGATATCCAGGCCGTAATCCTCAAACCCGCCATAGCTCATCAGGGCCTGGCCCAGATGGCCCACGCCCACCAGCGCCGCCACGTTGGCGCTGTCATAGCCCAAAAAATGCTCGATATCGGCGATCAGCCCGCTGACGCTGAACCCCACCCGGGGCTTGCCGGGCTGGCTGGACACGGCGGCCAGGTCCTTGCGCACCTGCACCTCGTAAACGCCTAAAGATTCCGCAATGGCCGCCGCGGGCACATAGCGGGTGTCCTCGGCCTGCAACTCCTTGAGCAATTTCAAATAATAGGGCAGCCGCTTGACGCCCTGAACAGATAAAACGCGCGCGTCCTTCTCCTGCATGGAAGCCCTGCCTCCTTGATCAATCCAAACAGAATATGTGCATGATAGATTAATTATATCAAATCGGGCACATTTTGTAAATGCAAAAAATATTTGACGATCCCTATTGACAACCCCGCAAAAAAGCATATAATATCAGTCGAAGATCAAAGTAAGTCAAAGTTGATCTTCGATGGGAGGACAATGTTATGAGCAGCAATCAATATACGCAAAAAAGCATGGAGGCCATCCAGAACGCCCAAGCCCTGGCGGGCGAATACGGCAACCAGGAGCTGAGCCAGCTGCATCTGCTGGCGGCCCTCACCGAGAGCGCGGACGGGCTGATCCCCCAATTGCTGACCCAGATGAACGTGAACGCCTCCTCCCTGCGCGCGGCAGTGCTTTCGGAGATCGAAAAGCTGCCCCGGGTCACCGGCAGCGCCCGGGAGGCGGGCAAGGTGTACGTGACCGCGGACATGGACAAGGCATTGCGGGAGGCCGCCCAGGAAGCGGCCCGCATGAAGGATGAATATATCAGCGTGGAACACCTGATGCTGGGCATCCTGAACGGCCCCGAGCGGGCGGTGAAGGAGATTTTCCGCACCTTCAATATCTCCAAGGACGCTTTTTTGAAGGCCCTGTCCGCCGTGCGCGGCGCGGCCCGCGTGACCAGCGACAGCCCGGAGGACACCTACGACGCCCTGAAAAAGTATGGCAGCGACCTGACGGAATTGGCCCGCAATCACAAGCTGGACCCCGTCATTGGCCGGGACCGGGAGATCCGGGATGTGATCCGCATTCTGAGCCGCAAGAGCAAAAATAACCCCGTGCTCATCGGCGAGCCCGGCGTGGGCAAAACCGCCATCGCCGAGGGCCTGGCCCAGCGGATCGTGCGCGGCGACGTACCTGACAGCCTGAAGGACCGCAGCATTTTCAGCCTGGATATGGGCGCGCTGATCGCGGGCGCCAAGTTCCGGGGCGAGTTTGAGGAGCGCCTCAAGGCCGTATTGGCCGAGATCAAAAAGAGCGAAGGCAAGATTTTGCTCTTCATCGACGAACTGCACCTGATCGTGGGCGCGGGCAAAACCGAGGGCAGCATGGACGCGGGCAACCTTTTGAAGCCCATGCTGGCCCGGGGCGAACTGCACTGCATCGGCGCCACCACCTTGGACGAATACCGCAAATATGTGGAAAAGGACGCTGCCCTGGAGCGGCGTTTCCAGCCCGTGCAGGTGGATGAGCCCACGGTGGAGGATACCATCAGCATCCTGCGCGGCCTGAAGGAACGCTACGAGGTGTTCCACGGCGTCAAGATCCAGGACGGCGCGCTGATCGCCGCCGCCACCCTGTCGAACCGCTACATCAGCGACCGTTTCCTGCCCGACAAGGCCATCGACCTGGTGGACGAGGCCTGCGCCATGATCCGCACCGAGATGGACAGCATGCCCGCCGAGCTGGACGAGATCAGCCGCCAGATCATGCAGCACGAGATCGAGGAAGCCGCCCTGAAAAAGGAGACCGACGAGCTGAGCAAGACCCGTCTGGCCGCCCTGCAGCAGGAATTGGCCGGCATGCGCGAGCGGTTCAATGAAATGAAGGCCAAGTGGGACAACGAAAAGAACGCCATCGGCAAGGTGCAGAAGCTCCGCGAGGAGATCGAGCGCCTGAACGGCGAGATTGAGCACGCCAAGAACGTGTACGATCTGAACCGGGCCGCCCAGCTGCAATACGGCGAACTGCCCAAACTCCAGCAGGAATTGGCCGAGCTGGAAGCCAAGGAGCCCGAAACCCGGCAGCTGCTGCGCGATAAAGTGACCGAGGAGGAAATCGCCCGCATCGTCAGCCGCTGGACCGGCGTGCCCGTCAGCAAGCTGATGGAGGGCGAGCGCGAAAAGCTGCTGCGCCTGCCGGACGTGCTGCATCGGCGCGTCATCGGCCAGGACCCCGCCGTGCAGGCCGTCAGCGAAGCCATCCTGCGCTCCCGCGCAGGCATCGCGGACGAAAATCGCCCCATCGGCAGCTTCCTGTTCCTGGGCCCCACCGGCGTGGGCAAGACCGAATTGGCCAAAGCCTTGGCCGAGGCCCTGTTTGACGATGAAAAGAGCCTGATCCGCATCGACATGACGGAGTACATGGAGAAGTTCAGCGTATCCCGCCTGATCGGAGCGCCTCCCGGATACGTGGGCTACGACGAGGGCGGTCAATTGACCGAGGCCGTGCGCCGCAAGCCCTACGCCGTGGTGCTCTTTGACGAGATGGAAAAGGCCCACCCCGACGTGTTCAACATCCTTCTGCAGATCCTGGATGATGGCCGCGTGACCGACAGCCAGGGCCGCACGGTGGACTTCAAGAACACCCTCCTGATCATGACCAGCAACCTGGGCAGCGAGGATATCCTGGAGGGCATCAATGCCAGCGGCGAACTGGACGAAGCCGCCCGCAGCCGCGTAACGCAGCTCCTCCGCCGCACCTTCAAGCCCGAGTTCCTTAACCGTATCGACGACACCGTGATGTTCACGCCCCTGGGCCGCGAGCAGGTGAAGGACATCGCCAAGCTGCTGCTGACCCACCTGCAATCCCGCCTGGCCGAGCGTCAGGTCTCCCTGACCCTCACCGACGAAGCCATGGATCTGCTGCTGGAGCAGGGCTACGACCCCGCCTACGGCGCGCGTCCCATGAAGCGCCTGATCCAGAGCAAGCTGGAAACCCTCTGCGCCCGCGCCATGATCGCCGGCACCGTCCACGATGGCAAGATCACCATCGACGCCCGGGACGGGGAATTTGTGATCGCGTAAAACAGGAATTGGCAAGGGAGAAGGAGACGTTGGAGGCCTCCGCGGCCTCCAAACCTCTGCGCCAGGAGATTTCATCTCCTGGACCTCAGCGGGCGAACCGACTTGAAAACAATAACAAACAATTTGCGCCTGTAACTTGGAAGTCGCAAAGAGAGCTTCCGGGCATAAGAAAAACCGATGGCCAGCCAGAAAATGAATGCA
>CACZLE010000024.1 GCA_902781945.1 uncultured Eubacteriales bacterium
CTGACGTTCCCGTGCTTCCGGCAATATTCCATTACCCGTTGACGGCGGTATACTTCTTGTGGTATCTTTTCCATGAGAGAACCTCCTGGCTTGGTTGGTCTAAGCAACTTTACCTTACCACTTGGTTCTCTTTTTGTATACCCTTGACTGTTACCTATCTATCATACCAAAACAACCATGAATGTAACCATTTTTATAGGAAATTTATCTGCATTTTCCGACAAAGTCATTTTCCAGCAACCCGAAGCACCTGCTTCATCAGGTCTTGGAACTGTGCGGCAGTGGTTTCGTCCAGGTTTATCAGCTTTTGTGCCTGGGCTGTGGTGACAGCGGCGACCTCTTCCAATGTCGGCTGTTTCGCCGTTTGCGGTGGGAGATCGGCCAGGATTTGCCGCATGGCGTCCGCGCCGGTGATGATCGCAGGTGCGCTGTCGTTTTCCATACCATCCTTGATGTCTCGCAGGATGCCCAGAAAAACCTCTTTGATTTTCTCCATTTCCGCCTCATGTGCACCCAGCTTCTGTGCTTTCAAAAAGGTCTTATCCTGCATGATTTCCTGCCGATGCTCGGGGTGCTCCCCGGAAAAAGCGATCAGCGAGCCCAGCAAAAAATCGATCATCTCGTTGCAGGCCGTCACACCCAGGGCCGCCGTGTCGGCAAAATAAATCTGCGCCAGGTTCAGCAGATAGGGAAAGGCCCGATGCTCCAGCAGGCGATTGAGAATATCGGCGTTCAGTGTGCCGTCCAGCAGGCGGCGCAGAACAGTTTCCGAAAGGCGGAGCTGGGCAACGTCGGTGTTTTTCGGCGTGCGGATGGCAGTCAGGCCCAGCAAATAATCGGTGGATACCCGAAAGGCCTGCGCCAGGGCAACCAGCGTATCGCTGGTCACGGTGGTTGCCAGGCCGTTTTCGATGCGGCTTAACTGCGACGGCGACAGGCCGATCTTCTCCGCCAATTCCTTCTGGCTCATGCTTTGGGCCTTGCGCAGGTCCACGATGCGCTCGCCGATGGAAAGCTGCTTTTGCATGGTTCATCCCTCCCCGCCCATTATAACCGCATGATTGCATTTATGCAATTTTTTGTGCCCTCCCAGAAGCATTTTTGCAATTGTGCCGGAAATGGGGAGAAAGCGGATTTTCGTGATACCGTATTCCTGTGCAGAGGGAACGGTGCATCGCAGAAAGGAGAGAGCGAAACGCCAAACGATGCAGAGCAAGTATCGACCTGTGGGCCAAATATTGCTGATGGCCCCGGTCTGCTCTTGTTGGGGCGTGCCTGCCCCAAACCCTGCAAGAATAACGAAAGGAGTGGATGCCTATTTGAAGGACCCCGAAACCAAGCAGCGTCGCACCCGCGTGGTGCGGACACGTATGACGGAAGACGAATACGATTATTTTCTGGAGCACTGCGAAACCTACGGCCTGACCCAATCGGAGATGATCCGCAAGGCGCTGGAAGGCAAAATCATCCGTCCGGTGATCCGCCTATGTCCCGTCAACGAGCGGGTGCTGACGGCCCTGAACGCTCTGATTGCGGAGAGCCAGCGCATCGGAAACAACCTGAACCAGATCGCCCGGGTGCTGAACGCCGGAGAGATCATGCCACGATTGGCGGTCGATCTGCAGATGCTCCACGGAGAACTGCGGGACTGGAAATACCGGATGCTCAGGCAGGTGGGTGAGATTCTTGGCAACGATCAAACATATCAGCTCTAAAAATGCCGATTACGGCGCGGCCGAGCGCTACCTGCTCCATCAGCATGACGAGCTGCGGAACAAAACTATCCTGGATGCGGAAGGCCATCTGATCCCGTGGGAAGATTATCGCATGGATACCCTGCTGTGCGGGGAGGAGGACTTTGCTATCGCCTGCATGAAAGCCAATCTGCGCTTTGAAAAGAACAACCGCAAAGGCGATGTCAAGTCCCATCATTACATCATCAGCTTCGATCCCCGGGACGGGGCGGAAAACGGGCTGACGCTGGATCGGGCGCAAGCCTTGTGCAAAGTTTTTTGTCAAGAGCATTTTCCCGGTCACCCAGCGCTGATCGTAACGCATCCGGAAGGCCATAACCGCAGCGGCAATATTCATACCCATATCGTGATCAACAGCCTGCGGGTGCAGGATGTCCCGCGCCAGTCCTATATGGACCGAGCCTGCGACGGCAAGGCGGGCATGAAGCACCGATGCACGGCGGCCTTCCTGCGATACCTGCGCAGCGAAGTGATGCGCATGTGCCAGCGGGAAGGGCTGCACCAAATCGACCTGCTTAAGGGCAGCAAGGAGCGTATTTCGGATCGCGAATATCGGGCAAACCAGCGCGGACAGATGAAAGCCCCGTCCCCCACGAAGTTTGAAACGGAGAAGGAAAGTCTGCGAAAGATCCTTCGGGCCGCGCTGAATAACGCCAGCTCCCTGTCCCAATTTCGGGAGACATTGCGAACGGCGGGTGTCGAATTGCGCGAAAGCCGGGGACGTTTCAGCTATCGGCCTGAGAACCGCACGCAGCCCATCACCGCCCGGCGGTTGGGAAATGCGTACACCAAGGAAGCGGTGCTGAAACGATTGCAGCAAAATGCCCAGCGTCAAGCGGATCGGGAAGTGGTCTTGCCTGTGCAGCATCTAATCGATCTGGAGGGAAAAAGCGGAGGATACCTTCGCTGGAGCAAGCTCTATAACCTCAAGCAGATGGCCAACGCCCGTCTGTATTTTGTGGAGCACGGCTTCGACTCTCCCGAGGTTTTGGAGAACGCCATCATCCAGGCCGAGACTGCCTTCCAGGAAAAGGAAAAGCAGCTGAAAGAAATCGATTTGCATATCGACGCCAACAAAGAGCTGCAGCGACAGATCGGCCTTTACCGGCAGACGCTACCCATCCGCCGAGCTTATACGGAACTGACCAACGAGAAAAAGAAACAAGCCTTTTACCAGCAGCACAGTGCCGACCTGGCGCTGAACAAAAGCGCTGCTGCCTATCTAAAAGCCCATGGCATTGGCAGACTGCCGGCCCTTGCCGCGCTGCAAGCGGAACTGGAAGCGCTGGTCAGTCAAAGCAATGCCGTCTATCAAGACTACTGTGCGTCCCGCGCACAATGGCTGACCCTGTGCCGCGTGCGGGAAAATATCCTGCACGCCCTGCGCCGGGACCAGCTGCAAAACGACCAACCCAGCCTATGAAAAGGAGTTTATTTTTGATGAATAAGACAAATACTGTCTATGAATCCTGCCCGAGAGGAGGAACTGCCTATTGCCACAAAAAGCGAATTGGAAATGCAAAAGCACAGCATTATGGATGCCGCATGGCTGAAGTATTACAACCAGGTGCTGTTTGAAAAGGGACTGATCACCGAGGAGGAGCGCAACCGCATGCTCCACCGGATCGACCAAGCGCATCCAGCACCTAAGAAAAAGCGCGTCAACCTGGAGCGATAAAAAAATATGGAGTCGCGGATCTCGCGGCTCCTTTACGATTGCATTTATTCAAATAGCATGCTATAATAAACATGATTTTACGAAATATTAGAGGTGATGAAGCAATGGATATTTTGAAGGTACGAAGTCTTCTGCGGACAAAAACGATCTATGATATTCCGCTGCGGGTCACCTTCTATGCCCGGGTGTCCACGGACAAGGACGAGCAGCTTAATTCGCTGGACAACCAGATCCACTATTATGAAGAGCTGATCCGCAAGAACAAGGCTTGGACTTTTGTGCCCGGCTATATCGACGAGGGGCTCTCCGGCATTTCCACCAAGAAAAGGGAAAATTTTCATCGCATGGTGGAGGATGGCAAGGCGGGGCTGTTTGACATGATCATCACCAAGGAGATCACCCGTTTTGCCAGGAATACCCTGGACTCCATCCAGTATACCCGGGAGCTGCTGAACAATGGCGTCGCTATTTTTTTCCAGAACGACAACATCAATACCCTGGACGAGGATTCCGAGCTGCGGCTCACCATCATGAGTGGCATCGCCCAGGATGAGCTGCGCAAGCTTTCCAGCCGCGTCAAGTTCGGTCATCAGCAGGCCATCAAGAGCAGCGTGGTGCTGGGCAATGGGCGCATTTTCGGCTATCGCAAGGAGAACAAACGCCTGGTGATCGATGAAAATGAGGCCCCCATGGTGCGGGAGCTGTTTGCGCTTTACGCCACCGACGAGTACAGCATGAAGCAGATCGAGGGCATTTTCTGGGACAAGGGCTACCGCAACCTGAACGGCAACCGCATCGCCCACGGCACCATGAGCAATATGATCGCCAACCCCAAATACAAGGGGTATTACGTGGGCAACAAGGTCAAGGTGGTGGATATGTTCACCAAGAAGCAAAAGTTTCTGCCCCCGGAGGAATGGGTGATGTTTAAGGACGAGACGGGCGAGATCGTGCCCGCCATCGTCAGCGAAGAGCTTTGGGACAAGGCCAACGCTATCCTGCGTCGGCGCAGCGAGGATGTCAAGAACCGTCAAGGCATCTGCAATCATCCAAACCTGCTGACCGGCAAGCTCTTTTGCACCTGCTGCGGCGCGCCCTATTACCGCCGAGAGTCGAAAAAAGTATATGGTCCCAACAACTCCAAATGGGTGTGCAGCGGCAAGATCAAAAATGGGGCGGACACCTGCGCATCCTTCCCCATCTATGAATCGGAGATCCAGCCGCTTTTATTGGAGGTTTTCCAGGATACCAAGGCGGACGCCGATGCCCTGGCGGAGGAATACATTCGCCTGTACACTGAGATCAGCGACCGCACCAATCTGCCCACCCAACGCAGGGGGCAGGAAATGGTGATGGAAAACGCCAACCGGAAAAAGGCCAAGCTGCTGCAGCTCAGCGTGGATAGCATGATCAGCGATGCCGATTTTAAAAAGATGATGGCCGACGCCAACCGCGAGATCGCCCAGGCCGAACAGGTGCTCCGCGATCTGGACGCCCAGCAGGCGGAAAACGAAGAATACAAAAAGAAGGTGGATACCATCCGCAAGACCCTGGCCGCCGCCCAGCGTGACGCTGCCAGTGGCATCATCAGCAAAGAGTTTGTGGAGCGATATATCGATAAAATCTTCGTCACTCCCGAGGAGGACGGCACCCTGCGGCTGGATATCCGTATCTTCACCGGCGAAACGGCCTCCAAATTCTTGGAAGAAAAAGAAGGTCGTACGGGCCACATGTTCAAGCGCATGATCGAACAGCAGGAGCGCCAGATGAGCGGCAAGTGACCGCCGGTTTCTCCGCAGGCACGGGCCCGTCTTCCGGAAACGGAGGGCGGGCTTTTTGCATGATCATGCGACGGCATACACTCTTTATTACAAACCGTTCATAAAGCAAGCGCTGGCTAAATTGCGGGCGGAATTTTTTCAGATTTTGCTTCCATCCCCTGCGGGATCGTGATAATGGAAAATGTGAAATTGTGTGTTTCTTTGTTGAAGGCTGAAAGGCGCAGATTTGCGCCGGGCCATCATTTGCGCCCAAGGAAGGCGAAGGGCGTTTATTTCATCCAAAGGCTGTGAAAATATGCTGAATTTCTTGAAGAAAAAAAAGGACGCGGCTCCCAAGGCGCCCAAGGAACCCCTGAAAAAGAGGCTTTTGAAGCTCATTCTGCACGCGGCGATCATCCTGCTTGTGCTGGCAGTCGTTCTGGCGGGCGGCGTTTTCCTGTACGCGCGGCATACGAAAACCAACTACCAGATCACTTTCTACCAGGAAACGTCCAAAAAAGTCAGTCAGAACATCCGCTTCGCGGTCATTTCGGACCTTCATAACCGGGAATACGGCCAAGCGAACGAAACGCTGATCTCCGACCTGCGTTCCCTGCAGCCGGATTTCATCCTGTTCGCGGGGGATCTGGTCACCAAGACGGACGAGCATTACGAGCCCATGCTGGAGTTGGTCTCCCATCTGTCCGAGGTGGCCCCGTGCTACGGGGTGCTGGGCAACCACGAAAGCGAGCGGATCTATTATTATGGTGGTTTTGAAACACGAAGGCGCGGTGTAACGCGGAGAAAAGGATACGTTCGGGACCTTCCGGCCCGTTCTACGCTGAAAACCTGAAAAAGCCAAGAGACGGCAGATGGAGCTTGCTCCATTCTGACGGCTCTTGGCTTTTTCGTTGTCTCAGACGACGCCTTGCACCCAACTCGTTTCGCCCGTTCAAAGCCCTTGCATAGACTTTTTTCAGAGAGCGCGCTTTTCCTCCTCCGCCTCGTTCATCAAGGTATGCGCCAGGTGGCAGGCGCGGTACCTTTTGCTCAGGGCTTTCCAGGCGGTACGGGCGGCGTCAGCGCTGGCAAAGACGCCAAAGACGGCGCTGCCGCTGCCGGTCATTTGGGCGGCCCGGGCCCCGCGCTCCCGCAGGGCAGTGATGGCGGCGCGGATTTCGGGGCGCAGGGGCACGGACACCTCCTGCAAGGTGTTGCCCATGGAGACGGCCAGGTGGCTCAGATCGCCGCTCTCCAGGGCGGCGGCCACCTGGGCGGTATCGGGACGGCGCAGGCTGTCGACCTGGCC
This sequence comes from uncultured Eubacteriales bacterium, assembly GCA_902781945.1. Lineage (GTDB taxonomy): Bacteria > Bacillota > Clostridia > Christensenellales > Aristaeellaceae > SFMI01. Next base: position 6,502 of record CACZLE010000024.1, read on the forward strand.
CAGGGCGGTGAACACCTGCTTGGTGGACAGTCCCCGGCAGGGCTGGATGATCACCAGCTGATAGGCCCGATGCACGGGCAGGGGGGCGATGATCTCCCCGATGCCCTGCACCCGGCACAGGCCGCCATGCAGGCAATAGGGAATGTCCGCGCCCAGCTTCAATCCGATCTCGCACAGGGTTTCCAGGGGATAACGCAGATTCCAAAGCTGGTTCAGCGCCCGCAGGATGGCCGCGGCGTCGCTGCTGCCGCCTCCCAGGCCCGCGCCCGAGGGGATGCGCTTGTGCAGCCGGATGGCCGCGCCCGCCTGAATACCCGCATGCGCCCGCAGGGCCTCCGCCGCCCGCAGCACCAGGTTATCCCCGTTGACGGGCACCCGCACCGCCCCGTCGGCGGCAAGGCTCAGGCTCTCCGCAGGTTCGACAGTCAAGGTATCGTGCAGGGACACGCTCTGCATCACCATGTCCAGCAGGTGATACCCGTCCTCCCGCACGCCCACGGTGTCCAGCGACCAATTGATCTTGGCGTATGCGCGTATCTGCATCTCATTCCTCCGTATGTCCGTTTTCCAGGGTGAATTCAAAGGCCGCGCCGGGGCCCTCAGGCAGCAGGCGCAGGCTTTGGCCGTGCTTGTCCATGATGCGCTTGCTGATGGCCAGGCCCAGCCCCGTACCCTTGCCCACGGTGTGGCTCTTGTCCGCCTTGTAGAAGCGGTCAAAGATATAAGGCGCGTCCTCCGGGGCCACGCCGGGCCCGTTGTCCCGCACGGTGACGCGGGTATTTTTATCCTGCTGGGTGGTGATGGTGATGCGGCCACCCTCCGGGGTATACTTGATGGCGTTGGACACCAGATTGATGAGCACCTGCTCGATCTGCTCGGCGTCGGCATGCACCCGCATGGGCTCATCCTCAAAGGACAGGCTCACGTCCATCTGCTTTTCGTCCAAAGCGGGCAGATTGGCGATGATCACCTGCCGGATCATTTCATGAATATCAAAGTCGGAATAGGCCAATTGCGTCTCGCTGTTCTCCATGCGGGACAGGTTCAGCAGGCTCCCCACCAGCCGACTCAGCCGCCGGGTCTCCTCCAGCACGGTCTGCATGTACTGCTTGTGCTCCTCCGGCGGGATGGTGCCGTCCAGCATGCCCGTCAAAAAGCCCTGGATGCTGGTCATGGGCGAGCGCAGCTCATGGCTCACATTGGCCACAAAGTCCCGGCGCGTCTGCTCCAGGGCCTCCAGCTGACCGGCCATCAGGTTAAAAGCGGAGGCCAATTCCTGGGTCTCCATGCTGCCGGATACCGGCACCCGGCGGTCAAACTTGCCCTGGGCAAAATCCCCGGCCATCTGCGCCATGACCCTGAGGGGCTTGACGATCTGCCGGGTGATGAAAAACACGCTGACAGCGGCCAGGGCGGCCACGGCCAGGGCGGTCAAGGCGATCTTGTAGGCCACGCCCTGATAGCTGGCGTACACGGTCTGGGCAGCGGTCTGGATGTACACCGCGCCCACCACCACGTCGCCCGTGATCCAGGGCACGGCCACGGTGAACATGGGGCCCTGGCTGCCCTTCTCCAGCTGCACGATTTCCTGGCCCTTGAGCACCTCCGCCAGGGTATCCACGATACGCTGCTTGTCAAACTCGATGCCGCTCTCCTGCATCAGGGCCGGGGTCATATACACGGTGATCTGGCCGGTGCGGTTCACCACCACGCTGTAGGCGTTGAACTCGGCGTAGATGGTATCCGCCTTCCAGTTGATGTAGCTCTCGGTGATGCTGCTGTACCCGAAGGCGCTGAGGGCGTTGGTGCGCACCTGGCTGGCCAGGTAGGCGATCTCATAGGCCTGCACCTTCAGTTCGTCCATGCGCGAATCGATGTAATTGCTGCGGGACGTGACGTAGAACAGCGCCGAAATGCCGATAACAACGACAAGGATGGCGGCCATGATGACCGCCATCAAACGCGAAAACATGCTGCGGAGCACTTATTTCACCTCAAATTTATAGCCTACGCTCCATACCGTGCGGATCTGCCAGCCCAGCTGCTCGCAGCCGGGCAGCTTTTCCCGCAGGCGCTTGATATGCACGTCCACGGTGCGGCTGTCGCCGTAAAAATCAAAGCCCCACACCTGCTCCAGCAGCTGCTCCCGGGTAAAGACCCGATTCTGATGGGCGGCCAGGAAATAGAGCACCTCCAATTCCTTGGGGGGCATCTCCACCAGCTTGCCCTGATAGTAGACCTCGTATTTTTCCAGGCTGATGGTCAGCCCCGGGAAGGACAGCATATCCTGGCTCTCCCCCACCGGCGCGCTGCGGCGCAGCACGGCCTTGATGCGGGCCAGCAGCTCCTTGCCCTCAAAGGGCTTGGTCACATAATCGTCCGCGCCCAGTTCCAGCCCCAGCACCTTGTCAAAGGTCTCGTCCTTGGCCGTCAGCATGATGATGGGGATCTGGCTGATCTTGCGCACCTCCCGGCACACGGTCAGGCCATCCATGCCGGGCAGCATGATATCCAGGATCATGAGGGCCGGGGGATTCTGGCGAAAAGCCTCCAGCGCCTCGTCGCCCCGGCCATAGATCACGGTGTCAAAGCCGTCCTTGGTCAGATACAGGTTGATGAGCTGGGCGATGTTGGGGTCGTCGTCCACGATCATGATGATGGGCTTGTCGTTCATAAGATCACCTCCGTGATCAATTCAGCGTCACGATGGTCACGCCCGTTTCGCCCTCGCCATACTGGCCCAGGCGGAAGGACTTGACGTGGGGATAGGTTTTCAGATGCTTCTGGATGCCCGCCCGCAGGGTGCCCGTGCCCTTGCCGTGGACGATGGCCACCTCGTTCATGCCCGCCATGACGGCCTCGTCCAGATAATGTTCCACCTCGATCAGGGCTTCGTCCAGCGCCATGCCCCGCACGTCGCACTCCATGCGCACGGTGCGGCTGGCGGACTGGCTGTGCACCATGACGGTGGATTTTTTCTTGGGCGGCTGCTTTTGCTCCACCAGGCGCAGCTGGCTGATGTTGGCCTTGAGCTTCATGATGCCCGCCTGCAATTGCACCTCGCCCTTGGCGTCGGGCTTAGAGAGCACCGTGCCCCGGGTGCCCAGATGGATGATATCCACCAGGTCGCCGGGCTTCAAATCCTTGGGCGGCGGGGCCAGGGTGGGATTTTTCTCCAGCAGCCCTTCGCTCAGGCCGTCCAGGCTTTGCTGCATGCGCTGGCGCAGGGCGTTGACCTCGGCCTCCCGGCCCGCCGCGCCCTCTTTTTTCATCTTCTTTAATTGCGTGATCACGTCCTCGGCCTCGCGGCGGGCGTTCTCCACGATGCGGCGGCCCTCCTCCTTGGCCTTGCGCTCGCTGTTCTGGCGGCGCAATTCCATCTCGCGGTACAGGGCCTCGGCCTCGTTGCGCAGCCGCACGGTCTCCGCCCGGGCCTGCTCGGCGATCTCCCGTTCCTTTTCCGCCACCTGGCGCTGATATTCCGCCCCGGCGATGACGTCCTCAAAGCGCACGTCGTTGGCGGACAGCAGCTTCTTGGCCTCCTCGATGATCTCCTCCCCCAGTCCCAGCCGACGGCTGATCTCGAAGGCGTTGGATTTGCCCGGCACGCCGATGGACAGGCGGTAGGTGGGCTTGAGCGTCGCCACGTCGAATTCCACACTGGCGTTTTCCACCCCGGGGGTGGAAAGGGCGTAGGCCTTCAGCTCGCTGTAATGGGTGGTGGCCAGGGTGCGCACCTGGCGCTTCAGCAATGTATCCAATATGGTCTGGGCCAGGGCCGCGCCCTCGGTGGGGTCGGTGCCCGCGCCCAGCTCGTCAAAGAGCACCAGGTCGCGCCCCGTCACCTCCCGCATGATCTCCACGATGTTGGTCATGTGGCTGGAGAAGGTGGACAGGCTCTGTTCGATGCTCTGCTCGTCGCCGATATCGGCGTACACCTGGTCAAACACGCTGAGGGTGGTGCCCAGGTTGGCGGGCACGTGCAGGCCGCTTTGGGCCATCAGGGTCAAGAGGCCCACGGTTTTCAGCGTCACCGTCTTGCCGCCGGTGTTGGGGCCGGTGACGATCAGGGTGGTGAAGTCCTCCCCCATCCACAGGTCGCAGGGCACCACGGTGTCCCGGGAGATCAGGGGATGGCGGGCCTTGACCAGCCGCAGCTTGCCCTCGTTATTCATGTGGGGCAGGATGCCGTTCATGTCCCGGCTCAATTGCCCCTTGGCAAAGATAAAGTCCAGATCGGCCAGAATGCTAATGTTCAGGCTGATCATATCGTTCTGGCTGCCCACCTGGGCGCTCAGCTCGGCCAGAATGCGCTCGATCTCCTCCCGCTCCTTGGCCGTCCATTGTTTCAGCTCGTTGCCCAGTTCCACCACCGCCATGGGCTCCACAAACAGCGTGGCCCCGGTGCTGGATTGATCGTGCACCAGGCCGGGCACGAATTGGCGGTATTCCTGCTTCACGGGGATCACATAGCGCCCGTTGCGCACGGTGACGATGCTCTCCTGCAAATACTTGCTGAACCCGCTGCCATGCACCATACTGTTCAGCTTTTCCCGCACCTTCTCGTTGGCCTGCCGGATATGGCGGCGAATGTCGTAGAGGGCGGTGCTGGCGTGGTCGCTGATCTCCTCCTCGCTGATGATGGCGTTTGAAATCGCCTCCTCCAGCTGGCGGAAGGTCTGCAAATGGCTGGCCAAACCGGTGACGCGGGGGGTATTGTCCCGCTCGGTCACCAGAGCGCCGCGGGCTGCCCGGGCGGCGGTGAGGCTGCGGGCGATCTCCAGCAGCGCCTTGGGAGCCAGGGACGCGCCCTTTTCCGCCATGGTGAGCCAGGGGCGCACATCGGAAAAGCCCACCAGGGGGCTGCCGCCCAGGTACGTCAATATCACCTGGGCCTCCTCGGTCTCCTCCAGGGCTTCCAGGGCCTGGGTCAGGTTCTCCTTGGGCGTCAGCTGCATGCAGCGCTCCCGGCCCAGATCGGTCAGGGCAAAATCCGCCAGACGGGTCAGGATCTTATTGAACTCCAGCACCCGCAGGGTCCGTTCCTTCATCATAACCACCCCTCCTCAAAAAGAAGTGTATCCCACGCGGCGCACCCGCGCAAGGCAAAGGGGAAAAAGTTCAAAATTTGTTTTCATTCCACGCCCACGTCATAGCGCTCCAGGCTGCCGGGGATCAGGGCTTGTCCGCCGTCCAGCAGAGTGCGGTAGGCGCGGGTGACGCGCATGGCCTCCTCCCGGCTTTCAATGGTGAAATCCACCAGCCAGGACAGCCGACCATCCGCCCGGTCACTCAAGGACCGCGCCTTGCAGGAGAGCAGCTGCACCAGGCAGCCCGCCTCCGTATGCAGGGGCAAGAGCGGGAAGGCCTCGCCCCGGCGATCCGTCAGGGCTTGTCCCTCACAGCCTTTTCCCTCGGCGCAAAGCCCGCAATGGCTGCGGTCCCCGCTGAGGCCCAGCGCCGTGCGGGCGGGGCAATGGTTCAGGTACATGAGCCGGGCGCGGCCATAGACGGGCAGGATATAATCCCCCTCCGGATCGGCGGCCAGCAGATCGCCGATCTCCTGCCTATTCAGTTCCCGGGGCAGAATCTGGCTGGTTCCGCCCAAGCTCCGCAGCATCCGCGCCGCACGATGGTTCCAGCAGGGCACGCCTTCACCCAGCATGCAGGGATCGCCGGTCAATTGCCCCACGCTGCCCGCGCAGACAGGCAACCCCAGGCCGCGCAAATACGCGCTGTCCTTGTCGGTCAGCTGCACAGGCAGGGCCAGCATGGTATTCTCCGGCAGCTGGTCCAGCCGCAGATCCAGGGGCGCGTAGATCAGCGCGTCCGCCCCGGCGTCCAGCAACGCCTGTCCCATGGTGGGATCGGTGAACTGGGCATAGAGCAAACGCCTTTTCGCGGCGGGCTTGGCTTCCGGCAAGGCCGGATAACGTGCCTCCGGCAGCTTCCAGGCGCCGATACGGGCCTGGCGCAATTGCGCCAACGCCTGGCGACGCAGCTCGTTCAGCGCCGACGCGGGCACGTAGGCCCCGGCGCTGTTCATGGTCAAAGTGCGCAGCGTATACAGTGTATCCCCCGTCTTTTCCAGAGAGCGGCGGGCGCGGTTTTCGTCCAGCGCGGCGTTCTGGGCCGCCTGGGCGGCTTCGCCGGTAACAGTGGCCTCCGCCCGGTCATCCCATACCCGCAATGTCACAGCCTGGCCGGGCCAGGCCGTCAGCTCCGCGTCAAAATCCACCCGCGGCAGGGCCGCGAAGCTCTCCCGGGCGGCCTGCAATTGGGCCGCGTCGTCGATGCGCACCACGCTGTCGCCGGTGCGGGCCGGATGATGCAGCCGCAGGGTGGCTTTTCCCCCGGCAGGCACTTCATTGCCGCTGTACACGATATCCTGCTCGGCGCTGCCGCGCAGCTGCAAGCCGTCGCCGTCGTGCAGCGTCCGGATCAATTGCGCCTCCGCCAGCCAGATATCGCCTTTTTTCCACACTTTTCCCAAGGCGCCCATGGGGATGCCCGCGCTGGACACCCGCTGGGGATTCATGACGGCGGCGTCCCGGGCGCCCATGGAATAGCCGGGATAGAACCCCCGGGAGAACACCTGGCGCAGGGCCTCCTGCTCCTTTTTGTCCGCCGGGGCAAAGCGTCCCTGGCCGATGGCGTCCAGGGCCTCCCGATAGCTGCGGGTGACCACGGCCACGTATTCCGGGCGCTTGAGGCGTCCTTCGATTTTGAGGGAGGCCGCCCCCGCCTCGGTCAACGCCTGCAAGTGATCCCGCAGGCACATGTCCCGGGGCGACAGCCAGGCGGCGGTCTGTCCCTGCCAGTCATAGGGCAGGCGGCAGGGCTGGGCGCAGCGCCCGCGGTTGCCGCTTCTGCCGCCGATAAGGCCGGAATACCGGCACTGGCCGCTGACGCACACGCATTGAGCCCCGTGGATGAACACCTCGGTCTCGATCCCCGTGGCGGCCACGGCGCGGATGGTCTCCAGGCTGCATTCCCGGGCCAGCACCACCCGGCGCACGCCCAATTGTTGCAGCAGCCGCGCGCCCTCCACATTATGGATGGCCATTTGGGTGCTGGCATGGACGCAAAGCTCGGGAAACTCCTCCCGGATCAGGCCCAGTACGCCCAGATCCTGCACCAGGATGGCGTCGGCCCGCAGCTCCCGCAGCATGCGCAGCGTCTCCCGGACGCCCTCCAGCTCCCTTTCCTTTACCAGGGTATTGACGGTGACGTGCACCCGGCGGCCCAGGAAATGGCACAGATCGATGATCTCCTTGAGTCCCTCCCGGTCAAAGCCCGCGTTGACCCGCGCGCCAAAGGCCGACGCCCCCAGATACAGGGCGTCGGCGCCATTGCACAGCGCGGCCAGAGCCGCTTCCCGGCTCCCGGCAGGGCACAGCAGCTCAGCCATGGGTGGCCTCATCCAGCTTGCGCCGCAGGCGGGTGTTGTCATCCTGGGCGCGGATCAGTTCATCCGCATAGGTCAATGCCGCCAGCACGGCGGCTGCCTCCCGGTTGGCGATGCCGCCAGCCATCAGCTCCCGCATTTTACGGTCCACCAGGGCGGCGGTGCGCTGCACGGATTCCGGGCTGTCGGTGCTGTTGAGGCTGAATTCACGGCCTGCGATGGTAACGGTTACGGTATTTACACTCATCTAAAAACTCCAGATTTTTAATAAAGGTTACGACGAGGGGCGTTCTCTTTCAGGCTCTGAAGAGAAGGCCCCCGTAAACCCCCGTATTACAGCTTCTCAAACGGATATTCCCACCCCTGCACATCCACGCGGATGCTGGCGATCACCTGATCCTCCAACGGACGGTCCATGCTGTTGCGGCGCACGTTCTGGATGCGGGCGGCCACCTCGCTGCCCGTCAGCACCCGACCAAAGGCCGCGTAGCTGCCGTCCAGATGGGGAGCCACGCCGGTCATGATGAAGAACTGGCTGCCCGCGCTGTTGGGCCGCATGCTGCGGGCCATGCTGAGCACGCCCAGGGTGTGCTTGAGGGGATTATCAAAGCCGTTGCGGCTGAATTCGCCCTTGATGGAATAGCCGGGACCGCCCATGCCGCTGCCCTCGGGATCGCCGCCCTGGATCATGAAGCCGGGAATGACGCGATGGAAGATGAGCCCGTCATAAAAGCCGCTGTTGGCCAGGGCCACAAAGTTGCCCACGGACTGGGGCGCAAACTCGGGATAGAGTTCGCCGGTCATGACGCCGCCGTCCTTCATGGTGATGGTGAACGTGGGATGAAAATATTCCTGCATGGTGCTGCCCTCCAATTTTTATAGAGATATTCTACCATAATAAATATAGCGCCCGTCGGCATTTTTGTCAATGCGCAGGATAAACATAGTTATAGATAAAACCTATTGCTCGCACAAGAAAACGGGTATAACGCAATCGTCTGAAAACCTATTGACTTGATGGGCGCTCCCGTGATAATATGCACCCATATTCACGAAAGGAGTGCCGGGCAAGCCGAAAGCAGCGTTTTCTTTGCCCTGAGGAAAATCGATGAAGCGGTTATTCTGGATCGGCGGAAGCCGGACGCGAATGTGGGAATAAAGTTTCTGGTTTCCCCATTCAATGAATAAAGGAGATATAATTATGAAGAAGTTTGCTGTTATCCTGCTGGTTTTGACCCTGGCCCTGTCCTCCGTTTCCGCCCTGGCCGACACCCTGATCATCGGCATTCCCGACGACGGCACCAATCTCTCCCGCGGCATCAAGCTGCTGGAGACCGCCGGTCTTATCGAGGTGGACCCAGCCGTGGGCTTCACCCCCGAGATCAAGGACGTGACCAAGTACATTTACGACATTGAGATCTCCCCCGTGGCCGCCAACACCCTCACCTCCACCCTGGTGGACTACGCCGCGGCCACCATCAACGGCACCTACGCCATCCCCTTCGGCCTGATCCCCTCGGAAAACGGCCTGATCATCGAAAAGCAGAGCGAGTCCGGCGATAACCCCTATGTCAACATCATCGCCGCCCGCACCGCCGACGTGGACAACGAGATCTACAAGACCGTCGTGGCCGCCTATCAGACCCAGTACGTGGCGGAATTCCTGCTGGAGAACTACAAGGAAGCCTTCTTCCCGGCCTTCGATTACGACCCCAACTTCACCGTGGAAGACGGCTGGACCGACAGCGTGGTGGCCTATGAATCCGATAAGGCCGGCAAGACCGTGGTGAAGGTGGGCGTCTGCGGCGCCAACAACGACCAGTGGAAGGCCGTGCAGCAGGTGCTGGACGAGCAGAACGCGGGCATCTACATCGAACTGGTGGAATTTGACGCCTACAACCTACCCAACGAGGCCCTGAACAGCGGCGATATCGACCTGAACGCCTTCCAGCACAAGGCCTACCTGAACAACGACAGCGCCGCCAACGGCTACGACCTGACGCCCATCGGCGATACGCTGATCGCCCCGCTGACCCTGTATTCCAAGAACTTCGATTCCATCGACGCCATCAAGGAAGCGGCGGGCCTGCTGAACTAAACGCAAAAAATGCAGAGACGTTGGGGGCGAAATATCCCCCAACGCCTTTTCCATGGAGAGACGACCAATGATTGAAATCAAAAATCTGAACAAAACCTTTGCCCTCAAGGGACAAACCGTAGACGCCGTGCGGGACGTGTCGCTCACCATCCCGGACGGCGACATCTATGGTGTCATCGGCTATTCCGGGGCGGGCAAAAGCACCCTGGTGCGCTGCATCAATCTGCTGGAGACCCCGGACAGCGGCACCCTGCGGGTGAACGACAGCGGCCTGATCACGGCGGAAAATGGCAAAATCTACCTGGGCGAAGCTAAAACCCCCATGCGGGAGCGGCAGCTGAACGCCATGCGCCGGTCCATCGGCATGATCTTTCAGCATTTTAACCTGCTGGATCGCTCCACGGTGTTTGAAAACGTGGCCTATCCCCTCAAATACAGCGGCATGAACCGCAAGGACATCAGCGACCGGGTCATGGAAATGCTGCGGCTGGTGGACCTGACCGACAAGCGGGACGCCTATCCCAGCCAGCTATCCGGCGGCCAGAAGCAGCGCGTGGCCATCGCCCGGGCTCTGGCCAATCATCCCCAGGTGCTTCTGTCCGACGAGGCCACCAGCGCCCTGGACCCGGACGCCACCGAGGCCATCCTGGCCCTGCTGCGCTCCCTCAATGAAAAGCTGGGCCTCACGGTGGTGATGATCACCCACGAGATGGCGGTGATCAAGTCCATCTGCCGCCACGTGGCCGTGATGGAGAACGGGCGCGTGGTGGAGGAAGGCAACGTCTACGACGTTTTCGCCCATCCCAAGCAGGATATCACCCGCCATTTCGTGGCCAGCGCTTCGGCCCTGAACCGGGTAGACAAGCTGCTCAAAGAGGATTCCCCCCTGGTGCAGGTGGAAGATGGCGCGCTGCTGGTCAAACTGCTTTTCTCCCGGGACAGCGTGGGCGATTCGGTCATCAGCTTCATCTCCCGGGAATTTGGCGTCAGCATGAACATCGTGCTGGCCAGCGTGGAGGTCATCGAGGGCGCGCCCCTGGGCGGCATGATCGCCGCCATCAAGGGCGACGGGGACAAGGTGGAAGCCGCCCTCAAATGGCTTCATGATCATCATGTGGAAGTGGAGGTGCTGCGCCGTGGATGAGCTGCTCAAGCAATGGATCCCCAACGTGGTGGCCTATAAATCAAGATTTTTGACCAGCCTGAGCCAGACCATGCAGATGACCCTGCGCAGCGGGGCCATCGCCCTGGTGGTGGGCCTGGCCCTGGGCGTGCTGCTGACGGTGACAAAAAAAGACGGCATCCGCCCCCAAGCGGTGATCTACCGCATCGTCGATCTCTTCGTCAACCTGTTCCGCTCCATTCCCTTCATTATTTTATTGATTTTCCTTATCCCCTTCACCCGCATGCTGGTGGGCACGGCCATCGGCGTCAAGGGCGCGCTGGTGCCCCTGGTGTTCGGCTGCGTGCCCTTCTACACCCGCCAGGTGGAGGCGGCCCTGGCCTCGGTGGACGACGGCAAGGTGGAGGCCGCCCGCAGCATGGGCAGCAGCACCCTGGGCATCATCTTCCGGGTCTATCTGCATGAGGCCGTGCCCGATCTGATCCGCGCCACCACCATCACGGCCATCAGCCTCATCGGCCTGACCACCATGGCGGGCGCGGTGGGCGCGGGCGGCATCGGCAGCTTCGCCATCAACTACGGCCAGAACCAGAACCATCAGGATATCGTCAACGTGTGCGTCATCATCCTGCTGCTGTTCGTCTCACTGCTGCAATTTGTGGGCAATCTGCTGGCCCGCCGCACCACCAACCGCGGCCTGCTGCGCCGGGAAGGGAAGGACAAGGCATGAAAAAACGCATTTGCGATTACGCGGACAGCCAGGCGGCGGTCTATCGCCAGATCGCCCTGGAGATCCACGCCAAGCCCGAGGTGAGCAATTACGAGTTTTTCGCCTGTCAGCGCCTCAGCGACCAGATGAAGGCGGAGGGCTTTGACGTCCAGGTGGACGTAGCCGGTCACCGCACGGGCTTCACCGCCTGCTATAAGTCCCCAAAGCCCGGTCCCGTGCTGGTTTTTCTGGCGGAATATGACGCCCTGGCGGGCTTGGGCCACGGCTGTGGGCACAATCTGTTCGGCCCCACCAGCTGCCTGGCCGCCGCGGCCTTGAAGCAAGTCATCGACGAAGTGGGCGGCGAGGTGCGCGTTTACGGCACCCCGGGCGAGGAAGGCGGCGAGAACGGCAGCGCAAAGGGCAGCTTTGTGCGGGAGGGCTTCTTCCGGGATGTGGACGCCGCCCTGTGCGTGCATCCCGGCGACAAGGACGTGGCCACCACCTGCTCCCTGGCCTGCGCGCCGGTGGATATCGAGTTCTGGGGCAAGCCCGCCCACGCGGCCAGCGCCCCGGAGAAGGGCATCAACGCCCTGGACGCGCTGATCCTGACCTACAACGGCATCAACGCCCTGCGCCAGCACGTGACGGACGACGTGCGCATCCACGGCATCATCACCAGCGGCGGCCAGGCCCCCAACATCGTGCCGGAATACGCCGCGGGCAAATTCTTCCTGCGGGCCGCCACAGCCCCGGGGCTGGAGAACGTCTATCAGCGGGTGGAGGCCATCGTGGCGGGCGCCGCGGCCATGACCGGAGCCAAGGGCCGCATGCAGCCCAGCCAGAACCGGGTGGAAAACACCGTGCCCACGCCCTCCTTTGACGCCGTGTACGCCCAAAACCTCAAGCTCCTGGGCCGCGACCTTGGGGCCTCCGACACCAAGGTCGGCATCGGCTCCAGCGACGTGGGCAACGTCTCCCAGGTGATCCCCACCATCCAGCCCACCATCTGCATCACCGACGGCCCCACCCCCTGGCACAGCGAGGCCAGCAAGGCGGCCTCCTGCTCCGAAAAGGGCCTGGATTCCATCGCCCTGGGCGCGAAGGCCCTGGCCATGACCGCCCTGGACCTGATCCAAATCCCCGGCCTCCTTTCCTCCATCCAGGCCGACCACGCCCAGCGCGTCGCCGCGCAGAGCGCGGATTAATCTTTTTTCACACAAAAAACAGACTGATGACCATTCCCGATCATCAGTCTGTTTTCTTGTTTTGTTTTAGTTCATCTGCCGCTTCTTGCCGTAGCGCAGACCCATCATCAGGGCCAAGCCCATCAGCAGCATCAGTGCGTAAGGCGCAACACGGAGATCAACGCCGGTGGGAGAAACTGCCTCGTGGCTGTTAACAACGGAAAGCGTAGTTTTTTCACCAGTCAGTGAACCAATCGTTATGACGTTTCCGTTCTGTTTCACGCCTTCGTCCAACTGCCAGGATGTCGTATAATCGCGGTTGTTTTCCGTAATTCTTATCGCCACATCCTGCGGGAGAGACAGCGTAATCGCTTCTCCATGAGCCAATTCAAAGGTTTGGCCTCGTTTGATCGTTCCGCCTTCGGATTCATTATTGACGATCCGGGTGGTAACATATTCTATGTTCTCACCCTCGCTGCCCACCTGATCTAAGGAGAAGGTGAACTTATTTCCTGCACTTGTGTCGCCCATCGCGCCATCCACAGTCTTTTGGATGGTAAGCTGCGTGATCTTGCGATCGTTATGGATCAACACCATGCAATCTTTCTCAGGCACCGTCATGGTAAAGCCATTGCCGTTATCCTTAAGATCGGTAGTGATGTCCTCCGTCATTACCACGCTGGTGGTATTATACTTGTTTTCATCCCCAACCGCAAAGGTTTCCGTAACGGTCAGCTTTGTGCCCACATACAATTCCATCATCTCTTTGTCATTTAATGCAAGCACAAAGCTATTCGGAGCAACGCCGCCAGCCTCAGCAGTCATGGAGAATTTCTTCGCACGGTCCTCAGAAGTACCCGTGATGACCTTGCGCACCGTCACATTTGCCGTCTTTCTGGTATTGGTAAAGGTGACTGTTCCATCCTTATCAGCCGTGGCAATCGTGAAAGCGTATGCATCTTTGTCGTCATCGTCTGAGAAGACGTCGGACCCCATAACAATGCCATAGATCTTCGCAATGTCCGAGTAATTTTCTCCTGTCGTCTTTTCCGTTACGGTCACTTTGGCATTCAGCGGCACCTCTATGGTCCTGCTCGCTTCGCCACGTCCGTTCACCGTATCCACCTCGAGCATGAACTCGCCCGTTACTGCGTTCTCTTCTCCCTCGGGCGTATAGCTGTACTCGAATCCGAACGTACGCGTACCGTTCTGCAGCACGGGATCGTCCAGCACCTTTTTAACGGTGATGGTCTGCTTCTTGCGGTTGATGACCTTAATGATATAGCCGCCGTCTCCGTCAGGCTCTATCTTTACGTTGTCCTTGTCGCTGGATTCAATACCATCTCCGGTCACCGTGAGAATCACGTCGCCATCCAGCTTGAAATAGCCGGGGCTGGTAGAAATCTGGGACAGCGTATAGGTATCCACCCAGAATTTGTCGCTGGTGTAGAATACGCCAGGGCCATACTCGCTGGTGCCCTCTTTGTTGGCGTACAGCTCCGTACCCAGGTTGCCGTGAGTAGCCTCCGAAGCCAGGTTGAACTGACCGTTGACGTTCGTCTCAAGGTTCTGGTCCACCAGCATGAATTTGACGGGATAGGATTTGAGCGTGTTGTGGAAGGTCACGGTATGTTTCTTATCCACCGTAAACTGCTTCTCAGCGCCGTTTTCAGGCTCGCCGTCATCCAGCTTCACCGTTGTTACGTAGTTGTTGACCGCCTCATCATCTTCTGTGATCGTCAGCTCCACGCCGGCGGGAATGCCCGTCAGGGTTTCGTGACCGCCGCTAAGGACGTTGACAGGGACGGAGACATCCTTTCCGCCGTCGGTATAGGAATAGGTAAAGCTGAAGGGACGCGCGGCGGAGGTGTTACTGACCAGCGTTTTATAGACGTCAACGTCATAGGTCTGCCGCTGGTTCTTAAATACCAGGGTGCCGCCTGCGTCGGTGTGGTTCCAGTAAGCTGTATTGGTTTCCACCTCCAGCGCGCTGGTAGTCACATCGCTGCTGTTGCCAAGATAGATCGGGTTGGCGGGGGAGGTATGAGCGTTGCGGATCACAGAAGTGTCGTAATACTGTGCATCGCCCTCTGTCACCGTCACGTGCATCTCGTTGAAGCCGTTGCTTGAGCTTGGCGAAACGCTCCGATCCCACCTGACGGTCACAGGATCTCCCTGCTGCACGCCTTCCGCGTTATACACCGTCACTTCGGTCTGGATATACGCCGTGCTATTCTGTGTCCCGTTGTCATTGGAGCTGAAGAGCTTCAAGTACCAGCCGTGCTTCAGCTGGAAGTCATGCGACGCGCTGACGTCCACCGGAGTACTTCCCACATGATACCTTCCGCTGATGGCCACCGTGAAGTCAAAGTCCTTCGTCTGGTCGCCGGGCGTGGGCACATCCTTGTACACATATACAGTCTGCGCGTCCGCCCTGGATTTCCAAACGGCATACAGCCTGCGAACTATGGTTCCATCCTCATCCGTGGTCCCCATCGAGAAGAAGCCGTTCGTAGCGCTCAGATTAGCAATCGTCCACGGATTGTCCGTGGGCTTGTCAGCGGAGAAATCAGGCTCCGTAGCGGTTTCCTGATAGGCCCAGCCCTGGAATTCATAGCCGATGCGGGTACTGGTGGTCGGCAGCTTCTGACTCTTCGTCGCGATATCAGCCGAGGAGTAATCAAACTCCTGCGTACCGCCGCCCTCGTAGTTGTCGTCCAGGATCAGGGCATACTCATTGGTGATGGAGGTGAAGGTCACCAGCAGGGGCTCTTCATTGACGATCATGGTTTCGTCGAAGGTGAAGGGCTTGGTGTTGTTGACCGATCCGCTGGCCAGCGCATGAGAATGCGTTGCACCCTCATAGGTGTGGGTATAGCTGCTGACGGCGTCCGCCGTATCATAGGTGGCAGGGTTTCCGCCTTCCTTGAGCTCCAGCTTCGTGTTCCACACCAGCATATTGCCGATGCCCAGGTTATTGGTGCCGTTGACGGTCAGCTCGCGCTCCGCGCCGTAGGGGAAGGCCAGGCTGATGGATTCGCCATCTGCCAAGGTAATGTTCTCCAGGCTCTCCAGCGGCACGCGGTCATACAGACCGTCGCGGATGTTGATGACCTGCAGCGCCTGGTTGTCCTTGGCGCTCAGGTTAAAGGTCACGTCTCCCTTGCCGGTCTCGTTCTTGAAGGTAACATACACCATGGGCTCCCACACAGCGTAGATGGTCTTTTCATCTGTCCGCTGCACGGTGATGACGCTGTCCGCAGCGTAGGTGGCGCGGTAATCGCCTTCCGTGGGGCTATCATCGAAGCCCAGCAGGAAGAAGCCTCTGGGATGGGTGAAGAACTGATTCGCGTCGGTAAGCGTATTGCCCGCCGCGTCCTTGGTCAGCTCCGTTGCGTACTTGTACAGATGCACGGCAGCCTCTGCCTGAATGTCGCCAAACAGGATCTGGCCGGGCACGGTACTTCCGTTCACAGTAACCAGGTTGTTTTCATCTTCCACGACACTCTTACCGGGATAATAGGTCCAGGCAGGCAGGGAAGGAGCGATTCCGGCGTAACCGGCGTTGATATAGCCGGTATTGGCGTCCAGGATCAGGTTGGCCACCTTGGGCCGACGGTCGGACGCGCTCTGGTACTGATAGATCGCCTGCAGGTAGATGTTGCCATCCGTGCTGGCGTTGACAGCGTTCACCACATAGGGATCGCTGGGCAGGTAATAGGTGGTGATTGCGTTGGAGCTATCCACCTCCACGGGTCTGAACTTGATGGGGTTGCCATCGTCGTCGTATTCCGTGGGCAGCACCAGGGCCCAGCCGCGGAAGATGACGCTGTCGTCCTTAATTGCCTGCTCTTCTCCTTCGCCTTCCTTAATGGTCAGGCCGGTGGGCGCTTTGTAGATCTCGGTATTCGCGCCGTCGGAGTAGGAGAAGTTGCTGTCCACAGGATCCACCCACGCCGACATGGTGCCGTTGACCACCTTGCCGTCGGGCATGGTGTACTTGGGCACGTACTTGATCTTGTAGCCGCCGTCCAGACGCCATTTGGCAGTCAGGGTAAAGGGCGCGGTCACCGGGTCGGTGGCGGTGTAGGGCATGGTTTCGTTGTCCTTGTACCAGCCAAGGAAGGTCCAATGCTCGTTTTCTGTCAGCGGACGGTATTTGGTCAGCACCAGCTGGCCATTGACATACCTTTTCTCATTGGCCACATAGTTGTAGCACCATGTGTCGTAGTCCTGCAGTTCCATCCCGACGTTGGAGGACGGGTATAAGCCCAAAGAATAGATGACGATATTTCTATATAGTTGATAGAAGTCCTGCAGCTCACTTTCCGTCAAATACAACGCGCTACGAACGTCATTGTGGATACCGGATGCGCCGTCCTTGCCGGACAGCTGATAATTCACATAGTAGTATACCTTGCCGCCATTGGCTTCATACTGCGCAGCGGCGGTTTCGTTCATGGCCACGAAGCGGCGCACCGGATCATAGATCGTCAGCGTTGTGCCATGGCTGGCGCGGATATACGTCTGGAAAGTTTCATTGTATATATCCGCTCCCTCCAAAGGATACTGACTATATTCCGTATCGAGATTATAGAAATTATATGTATATTCATTGTCGCCGATCGTTACCGTTCTCGATCCAAAGCTATCATAGCCGCCATGATTGACGTGGTCGATCTCGCCGCCGTCGGGGTTGATCCTCACGTTATATCTGATCGGACTCCAGCTGGCATACGCGATGGCGTTGCCGTCCGGCATAGTCTCCGTGAAGTCGAACGGCACCGTGCAGGCATCGTCCTTAAACCAGCCCTTGAATTCGTAGTAATCCGGGGCGATCAAGGCCACGGGACCTGTGGGATTGTTCTCGGCGATCGTGTAATAGTTGGAATAGCCGCTGATATCCGCGCCGTACATCAGATCCGGCACGCGATACTCGTCGGGGCTCTTTACCACATCCGCCGCGTCTTCCGCAACGCCGTTATAGGTCAGGTTTTGTCCCGTGGGATAATTGGCAAAGAAGATCAGGTCGTTGATGTTGCGGTTGTAGCGGATCTCCAGCGAATTACTGAAGCTTACCGCGGAACCATAAATACCCGTACTGGTATTTAATGTTCCGACGTTCTGCCAGGCTCCTCCATTCACGCTGTATTGATACGCATGGAAGCCGGAGAACTTATCGTTGATGCTAAAGTTAGCATTACCAGAGCTGATCCTTTCTGCCTCATCATATTCTTCCGTATGCTCAATGTTTTGGAGGGAGAAAATAATCTGTCTAGTGCCAGTCGCTTTAGCACCCCAATATTCTACCGTCATGTCAGCAGTCAAGGGGAGGAAAGCGTCCTTATAGGTCATGCGCGTACCGCTGCCAGCAGTTCCGTAATTATTTTTGCCTTCATACCACCACCAACTGGTATCGCTGGGCCAATTCAGCTTTTCGCCGTACAGACCGATTTCGTCACGGTACAGATTCCAACCGTTGCCCATCGCGGTCTGCACCCAGCGAGTGCCGGTGTAAGGGATATAATTACCCGTGGGTTCGCTGGATTTGACCCAGCGCTTGCCTTCATACGTCTCACCGTTATAATTGTAACCAGTAATGGTTTCCGTTGTATTTTTTTGGAATAGATACACATTTGCAGTATTACTTTGTATACCCCAGCCATTACTATAACGGAGATACCTTGGTCCTTGTTCGCTGCTCAATCGGTTATTGTTGCCGCTCCAGCTCCAACGGGTATAGTCCGTGTTCGATCTGATGGATAAACCATAATATCCACCACTTGCATAACTTATATAATACCCATTATTATTGAATCTGAAGTAGTTGTCACTTGAAGAAGCCAACCATACCGATGTGCTATCTACCCCTTCATCAATATAGCGTTTTGTCCCGTCTGCTTTGACATTAACAGGATTTGAAGCAACGTTGGTCCCGTTATGTCCCAAGGCGTACCCATTGCCAGCTCCATTCGTAGAAACGAGAAGGTATTCTTTTCCGGCTGTCAGCGTCGTTGTGTATTCATAGGTCGTTGTTGTTTCTTTTATGGGCGTCAGCTCGACCTTTTCTCCACCTATCTCACCATACATTTTCTCCACCATCTCGGTGGATTCGGTATACACATCGCCATATTCCGGGATGACCCAGGTGTACTGAGTGACATTGCCGCCGGTCAAGGGCACGTGGCCTCCATAGGTATCCAGGCCATACTTCTGCGGATCATTGTCCGCGTCCTCTTTGTCAATGGCGGTATAGGTGTAGGGCATGCTGTCGCCGGAGCGGGTGTAAACCGTCCCTGCATACTCGTCTGCGCCGCCCTTGAGGAAACGCGGACCGGTATATTCGCCATCATTCAATGTATAGGTATATGTGGTTTCTGTCGAAGTTACCCAATTTAATTGACCATAACTATAGTTACTTTCATACCAATAATATGTATACCCGTCTCCGTACTGAGGTGTCCAAGTTACATCATACAAACGATAATTATTTACATAATAAACTGTTCCATCATACTCAGTAGACCCATCTCTCGAAAGGAAGGTATTCGTCTGCGTATGTCCTTCCGGCGTCAGCCGCACATATTCCCCACTATCCAGGCCATATTCCTCCGCATCGGTATTGGAACCGGTGGGGGTATAGGTCTCCTGGGCTGTCCATTGGAAAACCTCCTTGGCCTCATGGGTCAAGGGAACATATTCCCCATTGACAAAGCCATACTGCTGCGGCGTTTCATTGTCGCTGGTGGTGATGGTGTAACCCACCTCGCCCTGACCATAAGTATAGAACTGATACGTGACCACGTTGCGATAGTAATACACGTTGATCACGCTGGTTCCCTCGGGAGCAATGGTCACATTTACATCGTATTTGCCAAGGTGGAAGCCGGTGTAGGCCAGCTCCTCATTGATGGTGGCGTTCGCAGCCGTGGTGCCGGTAATCACCGCGTTGCGGAAGGTACCCTCCGCGTCCGTCACCGAGCTGCCGGTGGCATTCACCGCGTTGGCAATGGTATTGACCGTGCCTACCAGGGTGTAGGATTTATCAAAGTCGAACTTGCGCTTATCCGGAACAGCATTACCGGTATAGGTATCCGTCATGCTTTCCTTCCAGATGATCACGGTGTACTCCGCCTGATCGATAGGCACCCAGTTGGCGTACAGGGTCATCTGGTCCAGCGCCTTGTAGAAGCGCAGCTTGCCTTCTCCATCCACTTCAAAGAGCTTGGTGCCGGAATCATTCTGGGAAATCATGCCGGAAGAGGACACATAATAGGCGCCCCTGGACAAGATGGTACCGTCGCCATCCACGAGCTTGATAGCCGTGGTATTAATAGTGGTATTCTGCTTTACGTTATTGTCATTCAAGTAGGAAACTTCTATTGTCTCCGGATCATACAGGTTGGTGATTTTGCTGGTGGGCTCATCCATATGGGCAAGGATATACCAGCCCTCCAGCTTATAGCCGGCGCGCCTGCTCATGTGGCTCTGGGTATTTTCACTGCCGGTAAAGAATTCCTTATCGAAGTAATAGTACGAATCTGTCGCACCCTGACGGGTATCATTGGTAAGACGGTAGGCGGCGCCCACATAGGTGGAGCCATTGCCCGACAGGCCGCGGTTGAAATAGACCCAGCGCGCTTCGTCAAACGTGGGATACAGATTCAGATGGGTGACAGAGTTGGGGTGCTTATCAACAGTAATATAATATTTGTCATCGGTGCGACCCTCGCTGCTGACCTCCACGTTGATCAGGTTGCCGCTGGCATCCTCCACGTGGTTCACCGTCTTATAGAAATGGTCCTCCTCGTCTTCCCAACCGGAGAACAGCAGGTGGGTAGGATCGGGACTGTCGCAGAACACATTGCCGATGCGAACCTCGGCCTGATCCCGGTTGCCAAATACAACCAGCTTGCGCAGCATCAGGTTATTGGCCAAGCCCGTGTTATCGGTCTTGTGGCCCTTGTGATAATTGATAAAGTGGAAGTCCTCAAACAGAGGCGCAAGGTAAACGTGCAGCGTACCGTTCTTGTCAAGCGAGCCGGTGCCCGTGGCGCCATTCAGATTCCAGGTGATGGTATCGTCGTTGGTCGTATCGTCTTCATCCGCCACGGTGATCTTCCCGTCGCGATTCACGTCGTTGGTTGTGATGGTGATGGGCATATCAAATTTGATCTGACTGGGATCTTCATTCGGCCAGGAGAACACGATGCTGCCGTTATACTTATGGGGCTCCTGCGCGGTATCGCGCGTCGTGTTATCGCTGGTGGCGGTCACCAGATACCAGCCGTAGAAGAATTTCTCCGTCTTTACGCCATTATCCTCAATGGATACGTTATCCGGATCGTTGATCAGCTCCAGGCTCTCCCCGTTCTTCAGAATCTGGGTGGTCTGATATTCGCCATGGTTATTGACAAAGTTGTAGGGACTGGCAGGCGTAAGTTCGTTGACGCCCGCAAGATATTCTTCGTCAGTATAGCGATCAATGAAATGGAATTCCACGCGGGGATTGCGCACCACGCCGCCCTCGTGATCGATGATCCAAAGGTAACGCTGCCGTTCTCCACCGCGATGCCCTCGCCCACCAGCTCGGGCTCGCTGGAGCCGTCCGCGATATGATACACGTCCACTGTCTCGGCGGTGAGCGCGCTGCCCTGGAAGGTCACCTGCACGGGACCCTCGCTGGGCTGCCAGGCGATGCCGATATCCTTCATGGTGTCATTGGCATAGATGGTCATATCATAAGCCATCAGAGCTTCCACGCCGTCAATGTCCGTAACCACGGGCATTGCGTCCAGGATACCATGGGCAGGCACGGGACCATTGAGGAAGATACTCTCGTTGGTGCCGGCAAAAATGGTGGTGACCTCGCCATCGTCACCCACATGGGTATCGATCAGGGAGAATACAGAGAAGCCTGCCGTGTCAAAGGATACGGTGGTCCCTTCCGTGGTGGCGGTCAGCTCGTTCACGCCGGTTTTTGCGGGCAGCACGGTCAGGATGTTCTTTGTGTTCAAAGGAATCTGCGCATCCGGCAGCACAGGCTCGCCGTCAAAGTGGACCACGCGCACCCGCTCCAAATCCTTGGCTTCATCCTTCAGCAGCTCAATGCTGATGGACACAGCGTCATTGGGCTGGTACTCCGTCCCATCCGGACCTACCAGGGAGATATCGAACAGGCGGGAAAAGACCACGCTGCTGACGTCCACGCCCAGCGCATCCGCGGCGCTGAGCAGATAATTCTTATATTGAGCGCTGTCGGTGCTGATCTCCTCGGCCTCCACCTGGGCGTCCGCCGGGATGCCGGAATCCGTGTCAAAGGCCACGGTGATCTTATACGTATCGCCGTTGCTCGCCTCCACGGTCTTCTCGATCACGGTGATCGCGTAGACGGAGAAGCTCTCCGCCTCAAAGGTGATCCAGTTATCCTCGGAGGTCACGGTGTCCACCAGCTGGGGCTGGCTTTCGGCATCGGCCATATGATAGATATTCAGCGCCTGGCCGTCCTTGAAATCCTCATTGAAGAAGTGCACCTGCACTTTTTTGTCGCTGGGCTGCCAGGTCTTGCCCTTTTCGCGCTGCTTGGCGTTGGTATAAATCTTTACGTCATAAGCGGCCAGCACAAATTCCCCGTCCACCTCCACGGTGACGGGCGTGGCATCCACCACAGCGTTGCCGGGCATCTTGCCGGTGAGATAGATATCCTCGTTGGCCCAGATAAAATTGTTTTCCACGGGCAGATCGGCAGGATCGGCGGCCATGCGCACCAGCGCGATGCCGTCATAGCCTTTGAAATACAACTGAATGGTGGCCAAATCGCCCGCGGACAAATCCTCCAGTAAGGGATCTGCGGACAGACTGCCGCCATTCAGGGCATAAAAAGCCAGGCTTTCCCCCTCGCCCAGGGTGGGCAAGGAGTTGAGCCGGGCAGTCATGGACAAAAGGGTATTATTTTTGAGGTTCTGAACGCGCCAGGCCTCAATGACCTGCATGTCGCCAGTGCTGCTGGGCGCGGCGGCCACCAGGGAGGGCTTCTGATTCTTATAGAAGCCAGCCGCCACTACAGAGGTATAATTGCCATCCCAGGAAAGCTCCACGCTCTTCTGCTTGTTCATCACGGCAATGCCGAATACGGCGCTTTCCCCGCCGCTGGACTGGGCAAGCGCGGATGAATCAAGCTGCTGCTGAACGGACTCCTCCGGCATCAGTTGGATTTCGTCCTCGGTTTCAGTCCCTTCCGCATGAACGGTCACCAACGACAACAGCACAAGGAAAAGAACCGCCCAAAAGAGCGCCCATCCTTTCAACTGTTTTTTCTTCATGCGTCATATCCTCCCAACATTAAGGTCAATCGATGATTTCAAGCTCACCATCGTCCGTTTCTTCCAGTACGCCTTCCGTCTCGGCGTCCTGAGCGGTGGCACCATCCACCAGCTCCGCGCCCACGATGGCCTGGCCCCAGGTGACGGACTCGTCAATATCGTAGCCCTGCAATTCCCCAATAGTAAAGTCAAAATAGACGTTGCTGTAAATGGGCAGCATGGGCAGGGTTTCATTGAAATACTCCTGGAAATCGATCCAGCGCTGCATGTATTCCAGCACGTGGCCAGGCTCGGTATGCGTCATATCCCAGGCCAGGTCATACAACTGCTGATCCACATACAGGGTGCTTTCCCAGCTGTGTTCGCCCTGCTCCAGCACAAAGTGAATGGAGGGGTCAAACACGATCTCCAGGTCGGACGCCATATAGATCATATCCATGGAACGCACGCGGTCTTCATCCATCAGATCAGGAGAAACCGTGCGGCCGCTGGTGTATTCGGGCAGGCGATAATAAACGCCCAGCAGCTCCTCCAGGGACACGGGAACCAGCGTCAGGCGGATGCCCACAGCCTCCAGATTGGGGATCAGGCGCTCCTCAAAGCTCTTGCGCATGGCATTGCCCTCGGGGTAGATCATCCGCAGGTCCAGCTTGACGCCGTTCTTCTCGCGGATGCCCTCATCGTTCAGCACCCAGCCGTCCCGATCCAGCAAGCGGCGCGCCTGCTGCAGATCCTCGTGATACACGGTCAGCGCGTCCAGGGACAGCGCCTCCCACTGGGCGATCTCGTCCTCATAGGCCTTCCAGGCGCCGGCGTTGTTCTCGTCCTCCGGCTGCTCCACAGGGTAAGCCAGCGTGCCCTCCACCAGGCCGAACATCCACTGGCCCAGGCCGTAATAGCCATCCACCCGCAGGCCGTAGCCGCCGGTGTAATCCCGGGTCATCAGGTCGCGGTCCATGCACCAGGCAATGGCCTGACGCACCGCCTGGCTGCTGACGGTATCCTGCTCGCAGCAGAAGGCGATATAGCTCAGACCGATGCGCGGATAGTTGACCATGCTGTATCCGTTGGCGCTCACATATTCGGTCTCCAGGATGCGCTCCGCTTCCTCCTCGGTTTTGATGAAGGAACGGGTCGACATCAGCTTCAAGGCATCCGAGATGGTGGTGGCCTTGGTCACCTTGTTGAGGCCGTCGAATTCACCCTTCGCCAGCTTCTCCACCATGTTCTCATTGTCCGCCAGGGTGAAGGTGAGGGTGGGGATGATGGGCTTTTCGCCCTTGGAATTGCCCTTATAATAGGGATTCAGCTCAAATTCCGCCGTCATTCCGTCGAAGGACAGCAGCTTGTAGGGGCCGGAGCTGACCCGGGGAAGATACAGATAGCCTTCTTCGGGGTCCTTCACGGAAACCATCAGGTTTTTCACGCAGAACTGCGGCGCGTCGGGGTTTTCAGGCAGCTGCGGCTGGTTCTTCGCGTTGGCCAGATACACGCCGTCGCAGTCGTCCCGCACCTCCACGCCCGGAGCCACGCTCTGGATGGGGTAAGGCGAGCAATACAGCATGCCCATTTCAAAGAAGAAGGGCAGGAATCTGTGATCCACGGTGATGACCAGCGTAGAATTGGAGGTGACATGCACGCCGGGCAGCGTGGCATGGCTGCCGTCGGCAAACACGCGCACGCCGTTTTCATAGTGCCAATCCTGGATGACGCCCTGGGCATCCGCATGCACCAGCAGATTTTCCGGGACATTTTCATTCACGGGAGGGAGGATCAGCTCGTTTTCCTGGTTGCGGGCCAGGGTCAATTCCGTCCTGTCCCCCAGCACGTCCCCGTAGGCCAGGGGCTCTCCATCCGCAGTCCACACGGTATCCACCCGTTCCACCGTCCTGCCGTCCAGCAGGATCAGCCGGGTGCCTTTCAGCTCCGCGGTACGGGTGATATAGTCCCGGCAGCCCAGCAAATAATCCCGGGATTCGGCAATGCCGCCCAGGTCATTGATGCGGGCATCGATGGAAAACAGGAAGGAGAAGGCATAATCCCAGGCGGTGATGGGCGTGCCGTCGGAATACAGCAGATCCTTGCTCAGCGCCAGGATATAGCTCCTGTCGCCCTCGCTGTTCTCCGTGACCATCACGCCGCTCACCACGGTGGGGTCCACTCTGTATTCGCCTTGCCCGCCGTCGAACTCGATCAGGTTATAGCCTTCCACCAGGGTGCGGGCGTCGATATCGCTGGTATCGTTATCCCACAGGCCGGTGAAAAAGTGCCCCTTCATGCGGGTAGGGTTAGCCATGGTAAAGTGATCCATGGCGCGCTCCACGGGCACAGTGACCCGCTCCACCTTTTTATCAAAGGAATCCACGGGCGGATTGGTGCTTTCGGCCACAGCGCCGAAGGACGCCAGCAGCAGCATCGCCGCCAACATCAAGCAAATCATTTTTCGCATACCCGCGTCTCCTTTCTCTCATTATTTTTTCACTTCGCCGCCCTGATTCTCTTGCGGGAACCAGAGCGGCGAAGAAATTGGATGTTTACTCGAAGCAGTCGCCCACGTTCAGGTGCACGCCGTCCAGGCCCAAAGGCATTCCGTAATCTTCCAGAATTGTCAGGTCATTGCCGCCGGGGCCGGGGTTCACGCCCGGGATGCCGCCGGACACATACAGCACGGTAATTTCCTCGTCGCGTCCGGGCATGGTGCCGCTGACGCGCAGCATGTTGGTTTCCATGCCGGGGATCAAGGGCGAAATCACGTCGTAGGTCTGGCCTTCGCGCAGGGTGATCGCATAATCGTCCGCCACGGGCTCACCCGTCTGGATATCCACATAGTGGATCGTCAGGTTATGCGGCTGCCGCCGGTCCGTATCCGAAACGCGGGTGTTGGTGATCACGGTATTGATACCGTCGGAGTTGATACCGGCCTGCGTATAGCCGGTCACGTTGGGCTCGATCCAGGTGTAATCCACGCCGCCGGGCATGTTGCGCACTTCGGCGCTCCAGCCGTTGTTGGCGCTCAGGGTGACTACCTGAGAGATACCGCCGCCGGTCAGCACCAGGCGCACCGCGTCGGGCCGATCCTCGGGCGTATCGTTGACCCACAGCTTGCTCACCCACAGATTGACGGGGGTAGGCGTAGGCAGGGGCGTGGGCGTCGGGATGATCACTTCCGTAGCCGTCGGGATGGGGGTGATCGTCACGGTGGGGGCTGCCATGGCGGTAGGTCCGGGCGAGGACGTCACCGTGGGGGTGGGCGTCGCGGTCCGGGTGGGGCCGCCGGGGCCAACCGGTCTGCGGGTCGGGGTCCGGGTGGGACCGGTGGAAGGCGTAGGTGTCGCCGTGACCCGCGCGGTGGTGGTGGTCGTCGGCGCGGGAGTGGGCGTAGCCGTCACCACAGCCGAGGGCGTCGCCGACACAGCGGGAGAAGGCGTCACGGTGGTCTGCGTGGGAGTCGTCGTCCCCGGAGTGGGGGTAACAGTGGGGATGCGTTCAGTCATTTTGCCAAAGACGATCAATCTTCCACTGGTATTTGCGTTGGCACAGGTGGACAGAGCAATGATCTTTTTGGCATCTTTGGCTACATCGTTATCAAAGATCCTTACCGTCGTGCCGACGCCAACGCCACCCGCGCCGCCAGACCGGAGGAAGTCCAGTACATTTTCCGCCTTGGTCTTGCCATCCTTCGTGGAGCGCACGCTGTAAAATGTGCTTTCATAAGCGTCGGTCCTTGCCACCGCAAAGAGCTCCACGTCATAGGCCTTATCTCCCACCACCACAATACCATTCCGGTGGCTGTCAAAGTAAGTCAGGTCCTCAAACTTATCTAACGAGCCAAACATGGCGCCGTTATCCATATGATGACCATAAATAACGTTATAGGTGTCGCTGAAATCATCTCTGTTTCCCGCAGCCAGGTAAATGGAACCTGTCAAACTGGTTTTGCCGTAGATGTCATGGAAAGAATAATACTGATCATCTCCGCCTTGAAGCACAGGATAATCGATATTCGTTTCATAGATGGAAAGCCATCCGCGGTAATCAGGGAAAAGGTCCTCCAACGCGCTTGCGCTCAGGGGCGTTTCGCTGTCCTCGATAATTTCCGGCTTGTACTGCTGCAACTCCCAAGTGCTGGAATTGGCACTCATCTCAATATTCAGAGAATCGAAAATGGAATAGCCAGAATAGATCACCAGTGCGCCCGCCAGCAGGGAGACCGCCAGGGTTACTACACCGTTACCCACGGCCAGCGCGCTGCTTGCTACAGTATCCACCAGAGATTTTTTCAGTACGCTCGATATTTTAGTCCGAAACTTGGGCGTGTGAAAATCATCGGCGGCCCCGGAAAAACTGCCAAATTCCTGATCGATTTTTCCCGTTTTGTTTGCCAATCTATCCCGACTCCTTTCTATCTATAATTTCAAATCCACTGGTGCTTTATAGGCTGTTCCTGCGCACGATGGTGATCACGGTGCCCATGATCTGGTCTTTGCCCACCGGCCCAAAGAAACGGCTGTCCGCGCCGCCGTTGCGTTTATCGGCCAGAACGAAGCATTGATCCTTGCCCAGCGTCAGGGGATATTCGGTAAATCCGGTATATACCGTCATGGGGTAAAAAATATTGTTTTCGTACATGCTGTTGCCGTTCACCAGCAAGCTCCCGGCATCGGTGATTTCCACGGTGTCACCCTCGGCAGCAACCACCCGGCACACATACATTTCCTCGTTTTCTGCCAGTACCAAGCCCAGCATTTCAGCCAAACTCCGTAGCAATCCGCTCTTTTGACCGGGCAGCCGAATTGTCATATTCGGCGCGTCGCCTTCCCGCTCACTCATCATCCGCCGCAGGGCGTCTCCATCCTGTTTCAGCACGATGATGTCCTGGGCCTTCACGTCCTTATCCAGTCGGTAATACAGGATCAGGTCACCGCTGTCGATGCGGGGATACATATCACCATTGGGCATCACGGTGACACCCACGATCTTGAATAAAAGGACATATGTAACCACGAGCAGCAGCACCGTTTTGATGATCAGCGCCCGCAGTTCCCGTATGCGGCGATTGCGCCGCTTGCGTTTCAGTTCTTCTTGCTTGGCTGCCTCAGCGGCCTTTTTCTCCTCCGGTGTCAGTTCTCTTTCCACAGCAGGATTTTGCACCTGTTGGGGAGCTGCTGCCGGGGGTATTTCGGCAGGCTTGCTTTCCGCGCTTGGAGCCTGCCGCTCCGGCTGCATGTAGGCCGCCACCGCCTTCGCCAGGGCTTGCAGCGTTTCCTGGCTGAATTCCGGAGAGGCAGGAGCCGCCGCTTCCGGCTGCGCAGGGGGTGTTTCCTCAACTTCCCGCAGCGCTTCGGTCTTGTTTTCTTCCATTCGTTTTCCTCGGGTTGCGCGGCAGCGCTCTGCCCCGCGCACGTTCAGACGATCAACCTCTCCTCAGACGCTCTTTATATAATAGGAAGCAATGCGATACCCGCGTGCCC
This sequence comes from uncultured Eubacteriales bacterium, assembly GCA_902781945.1. Classification (GTDB taxonomy): domain Bacteria; phylum Bacillota; class Clostridia; order Christensenellales; family Aristaeellaceae; genus SFMI01. Next base: position 34,820 of record CACZLE010000024.1, read on the forward strand.
TGGGAGGTATCTTCCCGCGTCTGCGCGGGGCACACGATGTAACCGTTCATGTAACCGGTCCCTACACCGCGCCGGGGCCCCCGAAGGGGCCCCGGACGGCGGTCCGGGCTTGCGCCAGACCGGCGCGGCTCCGGCGGCTTGCGCCGCCGGGAGCGGGAATCAAGAAATCATTTGTCGTTGGGTTTTAATTGTATCAACAGGGGAGGATCAGGTTGGAGATCAGGCTTCTTCCACAGCCTTGTTCTTGCGCACCTTCAGGATGATGAACAGGGCAACGCCAGCACCCAGCATGATGGCGTAAGGAGCGAAGCGCAGCACAACGCCAGTCTGGGAAACAGTGTCCAGGGTGTTTGTGAAGTAGATGTCCGTCTTGTCAGCCAAGGTCACAGCAGTGGTAGCGTTAGAGACCGTAGAGGAATTCACGATTGCTTCGGTCAGCAGATCAGCACCATTAGCGGAAGTGCCAGCCTTGACCTGATAGGAATCGGCAGTGTTGTTGCTTTCAGTGATGCTAACAGAAGCGCCCACGGGAATGTTCTTGATGGCGATCACGGTCTGATCCTTCACAGTGCCGGTGATATCGTCCCAAGAGGTCACATACAGGCCCACGCCATCGGTAGCAGTGTTGTTCACAGCACCAGTACCGGGGACAACATCCAGCTTAACGTTCGCGGTAACGCCGGTGGGGGCGGTCAGATCCACAGTGATGGGGAACTGGTTGTTCTGATCAGCCATATCGCCGGTCGTGGTCTTGTGGATATACAGGTTTTCGGTCTCGTACACATCGCCGGACTGAACAGTGGTGGTGCCGGCGCTAGGATCAGAAGGATCAACGGGGATGGTTTCGGGAACATCCACAAAGCCCGTAGACTTTTCGTCGATGGTCTCCTGAATCGTGTGAGAAATGGTTTCTGTCCCGCCTGCAGTGCCGTTCTTATACAGCACGTAGCCGTAAATCTCCAACGCGGTACGCGTGGAATTCCACTTCACATACACATCCAGGTACCGGTTGCTATCAAAAGCGGTTGATTGCTCAATACCCACGGTAGCCTTGGGCACGCTCGTAGATTCAGTGATCTTATAGCGATAGATACCGGGCTGGGTGAATTCGGTAGGATCAAAGGTGAAGGCAGCGGACTTAGAGACAGCAGCACCAGCAACACTCGCGGTCTGCGTAGCAGTGTCGGCAAAGGTCACAGTAGCTTTACCATCAGTATTAGTGACCGCGGCCATCACGCCAGCCTTGACGGTAGCACTGATACCATTCGCATCGGTGACCGTGGCGGTGCCGGGATTAACGGAAGTCATCGTGTAAGTATAGGTGATGTTCGGCTCGCGGACAGCGCCGCCTTCGGCGTTTTTGAACACCAGCTCTTTCGCGATCTCGATGGTGTTGTCGGTGCTCGCGATACCATTATCGGCGTTCTTAGTGCTCGTCTGAGTATTAGCGGCCAGAGCGCTCACATTCATCGCCAGCACCATGATCAGGGCCAGCAGCAGAGCAGTCAGTTTTTTCATTCTTGTTTCCTCCTATTTAATAGTGCAGGTTGTGTGGGGCCCGTATTGGGGGCGCCGCTCGTTGGTTGGGGTAAGGTTGAGTGACGTGGCTACGGGCCCGCCCGCGCCGGATTGTGTTGTGGTGCCATGTTGATCTCCCCTTTTTGTTGACAAATTTATTGCATCGGCCCTCGGGAGCCGGATTGCACCTTAGTGAGAATTGAAGCTGATGCGGTCAATGGTTTCGTCGGCGTTGACCACGGTGTTGGTTTGCAGGCGGGTGGGCAGGTCGTCCCGGAAGGACATGGCCTGCATGCCCTCGGCCTCAATGGCGTCGTTCAGCACGATCTCCACCTCGTAGCCGCCCTGGCTGGCGTAATCCACGCCGCCAGAGATCAGGGAGATGGACAGGAGGTAGAACTCCTCCAGGTCCGCCCGCTCCTCCTCGTCCAGCATGTTCCGGGCGGTTTCCAGATAGCGGTCATAGCGTTCCTGATCCAGGATCTGGATGACGGTGAGCTGGGCGTCCGCGGGGATGCCGCTGTCGGCGCCGAAGCGAACCACCACCTTGTAATCGCTGTCCGTCAGCGAGGCTTGCAGCACCACCGGCCCCTGTTCCTCCGGGATCTCCTCCACCAGCAGCAGAGGCAGCTGGTCCAGAGGTTCGTCGCTGGCGTTTTCCTCAGTCCCGACGGCTTCTTCTTCCTCCTCCAGGAGGATCAGGGTTTCCTCCTCCAGCTGGCCTTCCTTGCTGGGATCCATTTCCTGGTTCACCAGCTCCGCGGCCTGCTGGGCGGGTTCCTTGTTCACCACGTCCATTTCCAGGATCACAGGGGCCTGCGCCTGGGGCTCCTGGGGTTCTTCCTCCTCCAGGATCACCAGCTCCATCACCTCGGGCTCCTCAGGTTCGGGGATCGCGGTGGGTTCAGGAGTGGGCTCCACAGTGGGAACCGGAGTGGGTTCCAGGGTGGGAACTGCGGTGGGTTCCGGAGTAGGTACTGCGGTGGGTTCCAGGGTGGGGACTGCGGTGGGTTCCGGAGTAGGTACCGCGGTGGGGACCGGCGTGGGGGTGGCGAACTGGGGATCGTAGGTTTCCATGACCGCCTGCATCTTCATGAAGCCGACGATGGAAGGATCGCCCAGGTTGTACTCGGTGGCGGTGACGGCCTTGCCGGTGCCGCCAATGGCAGCGAAGCCGCCGTCGATGGTCTTGCTTACGATGGCCACCCGCGTGGCCTCGCCGTTGGCCGTATCGGTGAAGAACACCAGATCGCCGGGCTGGGGACGATAGCTGCCGCGGCGGACGAACCGCTCGCCCAGCTTATCGATCCACTGTGCGCTGTCAGCGCTGCGGGGAACCGCGTCCTGCGGGATGCCCGCCGCCTCCAGGCAGAAGTTGACGAAGATCGCGTTCCACTCGGCATAAGCCTTGCCGTACCAGTCGCCGTACACGGTGTAGCCGTGGCGGACGCCGTCGCCGTCAATGATGAAGTAGTCGTTGCTTTCCTTGCAGCCGATCTGGGAGGCGGCAGCCTCCAGCAGCTTTTCGGCGAAGGTCTGATCCGCGGTGAGCTGCGGCAGGCAGCCGACCCAGTAGTTGTAGGAGTCAATGTCGTATTCCCCTGCGGACACCGGCACGGTGGCCTGGGCGGAAACGGTGCTGCCCTCCGCGTCCTGGGCGGTGACCGTCACGGTGTGCTGGCCGCCCTGCCAGGGAAGGAAGCTGTACGCTCCCGCGGGGATCTGTTCGGTGCTAACGATCTGTCCATCCAGGGAAACCGTTGCCGTGAGGATCACGGGTTCCGCGCCCCCCGCCACCGCGACATCCACCGCGATGGGGTTCTGGTTGGCCACGCCGTAGCGGGTCTGAGGTTCGACGGTCAGCTCCATGGGGTCGGCCTGGTTGATGATGGGCTCTTCCTGCTGGGGCTGGGTCTCTTCCTCCTGGATCACCTGAATGAACTCCGCGGCTTCGTCCGCTTGTTCCTCAGGGGCCGTCTGTTCTTGGGGCTCGGGTTCTTCAATCTCCACCAGATCGATCAGCTCGATTTCCTGCTCCGGTTCCTCCGGCTCGGGATCGGCTTCCATCTCGATCAGCTGGATGACCTCCTCGTAATCGTCAACGGCTTCCAGGATGACGAAGTCAAGCTCTTCCGCTGTCGCGCTGACGCCGCCGAGGATCATCAGCAGCACCAGCGCAAGCATCAGCGCTTTCTTCATCCTTTCCATCAGAATCATCGTCATCTGTCGAAGCCTCCAAATCAGTCATTTGCTTTGCTTTACGAAGCCATTTTAGCAAAAGCTGGTTACATCATCAGTTACATGGCCGGTTTCAGGAAAAAACTTTTGGTTATTTTTGGAAAAATTTTTCGGCCCTGGCAAAAGACGGCGGCGTAACAAATGCCTCCAGTCTTTCACCCATTAATTATATAGGAATTTCCTTTGTTTGTCAATCGTTTGGAAGGTTTATTTCGCATTTTTCTCGTATTACTTTTGAAACATTTTCTTAATAATTGGAAATCCATCCGTAGCAATCTGTTTTCATGATTTTTGCATATTTGTGAAGGCGAATGAAAGCGCTTTCCTTTTCGTTTTCGTTCGCCTTTTGGAGGCCAAAAAGATCCGTTTTATCCATGCAGGAAGGGCAAAAAACACAGCCCGGGCCGATTCGCCCAGGCTGTGAAACACTTGTAAACTTTTTTTGAAGGAAAGGCCGGTTTTTTCGTAATCAAATGCGCTTCGCCAGCGTTTCCGGATTGGCCGCGTGCAGCAGCGCCACATCCCGGGAAACGCGGCCCTCCCGCACCAGCCGCTGCAATTCCGCGTCCATGGACAGCATGGTGCGGTCCGTGCCGCCGAAGATCACGTTGTCGATCTGGTGGGTGCGCCCGTCGCGGATCATGTTCTGGATGGCGGTGTTCACCGTCATCACCTCAAACACCGGCACCCGCTCGCCCGTCACCGTGGGCACCAGGCGCTGGGATACCACGGCCTTGAGCACCATGGACAATTGCACGCGGATCTGCGCCTGCTGCTCCGCAGGGAAGGTATCGATGATGCGGTCCACCGTTTTGGCCGCGCCGATGGTGTGCAGGGTGGACAGGAGCAAATGCCCTGTTTCCGCCGCGGTGATGGCCGTGCGGATGGTGTCCAGATCGCGCATTTCGCCCAGCAGCACCACGTCCGGCGCCTGGCGCAGGGCCGCGCGCAGGGCGCGGGAGAAGGTGGCGGCGTCGTTGGGCACCTCGCGCTGGCTCACCAGGGATTTCTTGTGCCGGTGCAAATACTCGATGGGGTCCTCGATGGTGACGATATGGGCGTTGCGGGTCTCGTTGATGCGGTCCACCAGGCAGGCCAGGGTGGTGCTTTTGCCGCTGCCCGCGGGGCCGGTGACCAGGATCATGCCGCTGCGCTGCCGGGCCAGGTCCATCACCAACTGCGGGATGTGCATGCTTTGGGGATCGGGCAATTCAAAATTGACGATGCGGCAGATGGCCGCCACGGTGCCGCGCTGGCGGTACACGTTGCAGCGGAAGCGGCTGACGTTTAAGATGGCGAAGGAAAAATCGTCGTCCCCCTGCGCGTCCAGGAGGCTATAATCCCGATGGGCCAATTCGTACATCTCCCGGGCCAGGCGCTCGGTATCCCCCGGCAGCAGGCGCTGGTCGCTCAGGATCTCAAAATTGTCGTGCACCTTGACCATGGGCGTAGAGCCGGGGATGATGAACACATCCGAGCCTCCCAGGGACACCGCCTTTTTCAGCATATCGATCATTACCAGTCGTCCTCCGTTTCCGCCATCATATCATGCCGCAGCCACACCGTGCGCCCGTCCTGTACGGACAGGGCGCAGTCCAACGTGCGCAGGCCGTCCTCCTCCGCCCAGCACAGGGCCCCGTCCTCCAGGGTGACGCCCTCGGGCAGAAGATCCGCGTAATCCGCGTGATCCCGGACCAAAGCGTCCAGCTCCGCCCGGCGCAGTTCGGCCCGCTCGTTCAGCTGATATACCGCCTCGATCACCTGGGCGCTGCGGCGGCTGAGCTGAAAGTCGCTGCGCCCGTTGATCAGCGCCAGCATGCCCAATATGCTCATGCTGAGCACCACGAAGATCAGGATCAGGGACGACGCGCCGGGGCCAAACTGGATACTGCTTCTCCTGTTCATGGCCGTCCCTCCTCATAGCGGGAGCAGGGCAGGGTGACCAGCCGCCCGTCCTCCGTCACGGCCCGCACCTCCTGGCGGCGCAGGGTGCCCGCCTGCAAAGGCTCCCGGGCCACCTCCGCCTCCAGGGTATACGTTCCCTGCATAAGTTTCCATATTTCGTTTTCCGCCGCGAAGCCCATTTCCCGCAGGGCCTCCTCGGGATCATCCGCCGCATAGAGTCGGTCCGCCGCGTTCTGGGCGGCGGTCAGGGCGTCGTTATAGCGCTGAGCCTTTTCGCCCTGCTCATGGGCGGCGGCAAACACCCGCAGGAGCACCGTGGAAGCCAGCATGAAAAAGAGCACCACGATGAGCAGCTCCACCAGCAGGGCGTTGCCCTGGCTGCGTTTTTTCATGCGCTCACCTCCCTGCCCGCAGGGCGATATCCACCTGCGACCACTGATCGTTCAATTTCAGCCGCACCGACAGAAGCCCGGGCAGCACCTGGGCCTCCAGCCCCTCGCAGGCGCACACGCTCTCCCCCTCCGCGGGAACAAATTCGCTTTCTTCCCCGCTGAACCACTCGTAGAGCATGCCGTCATGGCAATAGATGCGGGTCACATAGGCCTCGCCGTCATATACGTTGCGCAGGGTCACCGCGGTGACGCCCGCCTTTTCCTCCACGAGCACCACGTCTTTTTCATCGTCCGCGCGCACCATGCTGCGCAGATAGGCCGGGGCGATGCGGGCGGCGTTATGATCGGCCAATCGATCCACCGCGCCCTTGTAGGCCCGGGCGGACAGGAGCACCATCACCGTGGAAAACACCGCGAAAATGCCCAGCAGCAAAAACACGAACACCCCCGAGATGGCATGGGAGGATGGAGTCAGCCTTTTCACCGTTCTCTCTGCCCCCTCTCGGTCACGTAAATGTCGGGAATGCGGTTGGACGCAAAGGCGTCGTAGGTGATGAAATAGCGGCTCTCGTTATAGGACAGATGATAGTTTTCCTTCAGGTATTCGATGCTGTCCGGATAGGCGCCCTCCACGGCATAGCAGGTCAGGGCGGCGTTTTTCACCGCCTCCCGCACCGTCTCCGTTTCGGCGCTGCTGTTGGCCGTCTCGATGCGGCCCAGCAGCACCACGGCCAGCACCAACATGGCGGCGATGGCCGCCAGCTTGGCGATATCCCGCTTGTTCATTGTCCTTCCCCCTTCGTCACAGGCTGGAAAGGATGCCCGCCATGGGCAGCATGACGCTGAGCAGCACCGCGCCGATGACGACGGACAAAAGGGCCACCAGGGTGGGCTCGATGATGGCCACCAGGCGGGTGATATCATCCTCCACCTGCTCCTCATAAAGGGAAGCCAGCTTGGCCAACACCTGATCCTCCCGGCCCGTGGCCGCGCCCATCTTCACCATGCGCTCGTGGAGCTCGTCAAAGATATGGGCGTCGGTGATGGACTCGGCAAAGCCCTGGCCTTCCTCCAGCCCCTGGCGGATCTTTTCCACCTTGGAGGCGGCACCCTTGTCGGAGAGCACGCGGGAGGTCATCTCCAGCGCCTCGTCCATGGGGAAGCCGCTGCGCAGCATCATGGACAGCACGCTGGCCACCCGGGAGGCGGACAGTTTCTGGCTCAGATGCTGCAGGGGCTTGAAGATACGGTAGATCAGGGCGATCACCTGGGGACGGTGCTTGGTGCGCAAAAGCAATGCGCCCACGATCACGCATATGACCAGCAGCGCCATCAGGACCAGCATGATCCAGCCCACCGCCGTGCCCACGCGCATCAGGGCCGCGCCGCTGTCGCTGATGCCGCCGCCCATGGAGCTCAGCACCCGCCGGAACACCGGCAGCACCCGCCACAGAAGGATCAGCACGATGACCACCAGCATGCCGCCCAGGGCCAGAGGATACGTGACCGCGCTGACCACCGCCGAGCGGATGCGGTCCTCCCGGGCATAGTATTCCTCCAGGCCGCGCATCACGTTTTCCAATTGGCCGCTGCGCTCGCCGATCTGCACCATTTCCACCAGATAATCCGGCCAATGGTCGTCCGCCTTCAGAGCTTCATAGAGGGAGCCCGTCTCCGTCACGCCCCGGCTGGCGGAGGCGTATACCTCCCCGAAGGGGCCGCTCTGCTCCGCCCCGGCCAGGGTCTCCATGCCGTCGTAGAGGGGCAGTCCCGCCTCCAGGATCAATGCCACCTGGCCGCAGAAAGTGCTCAGTTCCGCCGCGGAAAGGGCTTGTTTTGCTTTTTTGCTCATGCGGGTCCCTCCGTCAATAATAACGTTCCATGGAGTAATCTTTTACCGGGGTAATGGCGTTCAGCGCCGCCGTGGGATCGAAGAATTCGTCCGTCCCGCCCATTTTTGTCATCGTCCAGGCGTGATATTGGTTGTCGGCGTAGCCGATGATCAGCCGGGACGGGATGCCCTGGGTGCGCAGCATGCACACGGTGATGGCGGACAGGTCCTGGCAGACGCCCATGCGTTTGGCATAGCTATTGTCGATATCGGGCAATTGCCCCGCCTGCACCGTCACGGCCTTGATATAATCGTACACGAAGTTGTTCTTCATGAAATCGCAGATGATGGCGTAGGCCTCCTTTGGGCCCTTGCCCGCGCACAGCTCCTCGGCCTTGGTCACGGCTTCGGAAAACTGGGTGTAATTGACGTACTGATTGGGATAGAGGAAGCATACGCCGGGCAGCCGGGTGCGCACGCTCAGGCTGATCCTGCCCTCCTGGGAATACTTTTTGCCCGACACGTTTTCGTACAGGCTCACCTCATAATCCCCGTTGCCCAATTGCAGCGGGAACACCTCGTAATCGCCGTTGCTGTTCAGGTCGTAGGTCAGGGTCTCGCCGTCCTTGACCACGCGCAGCTTGAGCCGATGGCTGCTGGGCTTCTGAACGGCGGCCAGAAAATAGCCCTCGGACAGAAAGCTCACATCCAGCTTCATCTTGCCGCTGCGCTGCTCATTTCCCCCGGCGGCGGGCCACAGGGCGTCCGCCCCCGCCCCGGCGGGCAGCAGCCCCGCCAGGAGCAGCGCCAGAAGGAACAACGTGCATAATCTTCGCATGACGAACCTGCCCTCACCTTATGAAATCTGCTTGAAATTGCCCGCGGGACGTCCGCCCAGGGGGCAGATGCGGTGCTGGATGGTTACAGAACCGCCGGGATATTCCTCATAGAACAGATGCTCGATGCGCTCCATGACCATACCGCCGGTGCCGTAATCCACCGTGGGCAGCAGCATGGCGAAGATGATCGGGGAAAACCGGGTGACGATATCGCCCTTGCGCAGGTTGTTGCGCAGGATCTCCTGCAAACCCGCCATGGCGCTCTCCCGGGCGATGTCGGACAGCTCCCGGCCCTGGCCCGCCACCATGACGACGCCCAGGAACATGGTGGAGCCCAGGCGCTCCAGGTTGCGGAACTGAATGTTGTAGATCTCGCGGAAGGCCGAATAATCGCAGAAGAAGGGGCCCGAGCGCTGGCTGTCCCGCTCCATCAGTTCGTTGCTGATGGCGTCCAGGTTGAATTGCAGTTCGGCGCTGGCGTCCGCCAGGCGCTCGTAGCTTTCCCGCAGGGTGTCGCTGGGCTCGGCGTCCAGCAGCTCCCGGCTGCGGTGGGAGACCAGACAGTATTCCTGCCGGGCCTCGTCGGCGCGGTTCAGCCCCACCATGGCCCGCATGCGCTCGATATGCAAAAACTCGTCCAGCTCGTCGTATTTCAGGGCGATGTCGCACACCCGGGCGATCTCGTTGTATTCGTCCCGCTCCTTGAGCATGTCCACGTAGGCGTACACCGTCTCCAGATAGGATTTGTGCAGCCAGCTGGCCTGCATGGAGCCGTTCACCATGTCCCCGCTCTGGAACAATTCGCCCTGATACAGGGCCAGCACCCGCCGGGATTTGTCCCAGCGCTCTGTCTCGGGCACGGGCTTTTTCAGCTCCTCCGCCAGCTCGATGAATTCCAGCACGTCCACCCGCACGCCGGGCAGATTTTCCCAGCGATAGCCGCCCTGCTCGGACTGAATGGCGCTGCCCAGGCCGCCGGACACGCCGTTGAGCAGGGTGCGCAGGCGGCTGATCAGGGTCTTGAGGGCGTTTTCCGGGTTTTCGCTGCGCCGGGAACCCCACAGCTCCCGGGACAGCCGCTGAACGGATACGGCCTTGCCGCGCTGCAAGATCAGGTAGGTCAGCAGGCTGACCCCCCTGCGGCTTTTGGTGGGCAGATTATCGTGCAGCGTTCCGTCCACCGTGATGGAAAAACCGCCCAGCAGTTGTATTTCGATATTCCGCGGCATCCGTATCCCCTCCTCAGTCGTTCCCTTTTACTCAGCCAGTTTTTTCAGCGCCTCGTAGGCCGCCAGCGTCCGCTGGGCCAGATCGCCCGCCTCCGGCATGACGGCGGCCCCGCGCAGCAGCTCCGTCAGCTCCGACACGGGCGCAAAAATGGGCGTCAGGGACAGATTGCCCGCCGCGCCCTTGATGGCGTGGGCGGCCTCAAAGGCCCCGGCGGCGTCCCCGGCGGCCATGGCGGCGGCCAGCTTGCCAAAGTTGGGATCTTCCAATTCCTTATTGACCAGACGCAGATAGAAGGCCTCGTTGTTCATGCAGCGGGCCAGGCCGGCCTTCGTATCCGCGCCGTAAGCATTCAACGTTTCAATGGTGATCATCAGGGGGATCCCCTTTCCGTTTTCTTTCAATTGTATGCATAAAGCTCGTTTCTGTCAAGCAAAGGCAGCAAAAAAGGGAGCCGCAGCTCCCTTTGGGATCGGGTCACAGCAAACTTGCCGCCGCCTTGTCCAGCATCCAGTAAACGTCCCTGTGGCTTTGCAGGATGGACGCCTGGACCCGGGGCGTGATATCGCCGTGGATGGCGTCGCGCACCGCCTGGGCCTTGTCGCTGCCGGTGGCGATGAGCACCACGGTCCCGGCCTCCAGGATGGCGGAAATGCCCAGGCTCAGGGCCTGGCGCGGCACTTCGTCGGCGCTGTTGAAAAAGCGCTTGTTGGCGTCGATGGTGCTCTCCGTCAGGTCCACCACATGGCAGCCGCCCACAAAGTGATCGTTGGGCTCGTTGAAGCCGATGTGGCCGTTGCGCCCGATGCCCAGCAGCTGCAGATCGATGCCGCCGGCGGCGCGGATGGCCTTGTCATATTCCGCCGCGAAGGCGTCGGGATCGGTTGCCAGGCCGTCGGGCACGTGGGTGGCCTCGGGCCGCATATCCACGTGGTCAAACAGTTCCTCCTGCATGAAGCGCCGATAGCTGCATTTGTGATCCGGCGCCAGGCCCACGTATTCGTCCAGGTTATAGGAGACGGCCTTCGCAAAGCTGACCGCCCCGGCCTTGTACAGGGCGATGAGCTGCTTGTACACGGGAATGGGCGAGGAGCCCGTGGCCAGGCCCAGCACGCTGTCGGGCTTTTTGATCAGCTGCGCGGCGATGAGCAATGCGGCGGCGCTGCCCGCCTGTTCGGCGTTGTCATAAATGCGGATCTTCATGGGTTGCACTCTCCTTTTCTTTGATTATGCGTCAAAGGGCAGGCCCACAAACCGGGCCATGGTGCCCACCAGGGTCTTGGCATGGTGGATGGTGTCGTCCTCGGCAAAGATGCGCACCCGGGGCTCGGTGCCCGAGAAGCGCACGATGACCCACGCGCCGTCAAAATAGACCTTGCAGCCGTCCAGATAGCTGACCCGCTGCACGGGCTTTTTGAACTCGGGCAGCCGCTTTTCCTCCAGGATCATCCGCTGGATGCGCTCCTTGCTCTCCTCCGTCAGCGCCCAGTCGAACTCCGCGGAATGCAGTTCGCCAAAGCGCTCGTAGAGCTCCTGCACCAGGCGGCTCAGGGGCTTGCCGGTGACGGACAGCATTTCCACCAGCAGGCTGGCGGCGTACAGGCCGTCCTTGCCGCTGATGTGGCCGCGCACGGTGAGACCGCCGCTGGATTCGCCGCCGATCAGCGCGTCGTGGGCCTCCATGCCGGAGGAGATGTGCTTGAAGCCCACGGGCACCTCCACGCACTCCTGGCCGTAGGCCGCCGCCACCCGGTCCAGCAGGTGGGTGGTGGCGATATTGCGCACCGCCGCCCCGCGCCAGCCCTTGTATTGCAGCAGATAATAGTACAAAAGCACCAGGACCTCGTTGGCGGAAATATAGTTGCCCTTTTCGTCGATAATGCCCAGCCGGTCCGCGTCGCCGTCGGTGGCGATGCCCACGTTGGCGTTGTGCTCCCGCACCGCCTGCTGGAGATCCACCAGCGTTTCCGGCGTGGGCGCGGGCAGATGGCGGCCAAAGAAGGCGTCGTGCTTATCATTGATCACGTCCACGTCGCAGCGGGCGGTGTACAAGATGGTCATCAGTCCCGTCAGGCTGACGCCGAACATGGGGTCCAGCACCACCCGCAGCCGCCGGCGGCGGATGGCGTCCGTGTCCACCTGGCTCAGGATGGAATCCAGATAGGCGTCCCGGGGATCGATGAACTCGATGCCGCCCTCGCGCAGGGCCTCCTCGAAGGGCGCCACCCGCACCGCCGCCAGATCCACGGCGTTGGCCTCCTCCTGAATGGGCGCGGTGACCGCCTCGGTGGCGTCCCGCCCGCCGTAGGTGAACAGCTTGATGCCGTTATAAATGGCCGGATTGTGGCTGGCCGTCACCATGGCCCCGTATTGCAGGCGCAGGTTTTTGACGGTGAACATGATCTGGGGCGTGGGGCAGCTGAGGTTCACAAAATAGACCTTCACGCCCTCGCCCGCCAGCACCTCCGAAAACCAGATGCAGGCCTCCCGGCTCAGAAAACGCCGGTCATAGCCCACCACGATGCCTTTTTCCGCGCAGCCTTCCCGCTGCATCCGCCGCGCCAGGGCTGCAGCTACCCGCCGGATGTTGCTCTTGGTGAATTCGTCCCCGATCACCGCTCGCCATCCGCCCGTGCCAAACGCTATCATGTATTGCCTCCGTATCGTTTTTCGATATTCTTCCTGTCTGTCTATCAGTATATCAGATTCCCCGCAAAATAAAAAGGGGGAAAGGGAAAAAAACAGAAATTTGACGGGGAAAGGGATACGCTTCTCTTTTGAGTCAAAAGAGAAGCAGAAAACCTGCGTTTGTCGCCGCAAAAGCAGCTGACGCAACGAGAAGCTAAGTTGCAGTCCACCGCTTCCGGGCAGCCAGCTTCGCTGGCGCGCTGTGCGCAAAGCGCACAGCAAAAACCGGCGTCAGGCCGGAGAAAATGAGTAAACTC